>CAISPW010000342.1 GCA_903887465.1 uncultured Oscillochloris sp.
GAGCCGCATGGTTGTCTGAGGTGAAAATAGCCGATAGCCAATACCCGATAGCCGATAGCCGGGCATCAGCGGCCATGTTCATCTGGTGTTGTGCGGCGGAGCCGCATGGTTGTCTGAGGTGGAGTAGGATGCGGCCCATCAGAACCGTTGAGCGGTCGCTCGACAATCTGGCAAGAACCTTAGACAAGGTTTCAGAATCGGCCATTTCAGCTTGACCGTTCAGCGATGCGGCGACGAGGCGACGAGGCGATAGGAGCGCGTCATCGCCTCATCGCTGAACGGTCACGTGTGTTTGAAACATGCCTAAGGCCGGTTGACCTGACCCTCGGGTACGCCATTCATGCGCTGCCGCAACTCACGCTCGGCGTCGCCCTGCACCGGCTTGAAGTCGCCCACGCCGTCCTTCGTCACGCAGACGCCGCCGAGTTGGTATGCCTGGGCAAAGTAGAAGCCCGGTGCGTCATTCGCCACGTAGAACTGCGTGCAGATGTTCGTGGAGGGTGCCACCTTCTTTGATACATCAAACTCGAATTTCACCACATGGCTCTCGCCTGCGCGCAGCCGGATCCTCTGCGCTTCCTGGGGCTGGAAGGTGGTGTTGAAGTAGTAGTACGACGGGGGCGTGCTAGAAAAAGAAGAGGCCGTCACGGTACTCCAGGCGCGTAGCGACACCGCCGTCTTCTGGGTGTTCACCACCCGCAGCGTGTACTGGCAAGTGCCGCCCTTGGCCGGAATAATGCCGCAGTCCGACCCCTTGAGCAGGCGCACCGGGTTGGGCTGCACCGCAATATCGCCCCGGTCAGAGTTCTCATCCTCGGCTACATTGAACGGGGCCGTCTGCCCGGCGACGTACTGGGCAGGGGAGAAGCTGATCGCGTAGCTGCCGGGCGGCAGGATCATCATCCATGTGTTCGTGGCATCGAAGCGGAAGCGGCCGTCCGCTGCGAGGCTCGTAAATGCCACCATCCCGTTGCAGCCTGAGCCGTCGCAGGACATCAGGGAGACTTCACTGTAGCCAAGCTCAGTGCCTGACAGCGGCTCACCGGTGACTGCGTCGACCAGTCGGCCGCTGACCGAGCCGATCTTCGGGATCGTCTGTACCATCACATCGCCCAGGTCGTAGTCGGCTCCCTTGGCGGGGCTAAACTGCGGCAATGCCGACGAATCGTAGCCCGGACCCCAGAGAGATACCTGGTAGGTGGTGTCGTACAGGGGGAATCCCAGCGTGGCTTGGCTGAAGCTGAAGCGACCATCGGCGGCGCTGGTGGCCGATCCAATCGGGGAGAACCAGGGGATCTCGAACAGGGTCACATTCATATTCGTGATCGGCATCTTCGTGCTGTCGATCACCCGCCCGCTGATTGTTCCGATCTGCTGCAGCGTATTCATCTCTAGCGCGCCAAGTTTGTAATCCTCGTTGGCGCCAACGCTGAAGATTGGCGTTGTCAGCGGCTTGTATCCATCGGCGTAGGCATTAACCCGGAAGTTGCCGGGGCTCAGGGCAGTGTTCTGCGGCGTGAATAGGAATTGATCGCGTTGAAGGATATAGGAACAGGAGGCCGGTTCGTTCGTAGAACACTGATCAAGGGAGACTGATACATTGATCGCCGGCATGATTGGCTTCTTTGTTAGGGAGTCGACAAGCTGCCCGCTGATCGATCCAATCATTGGGAACATATCTATCGTCAATGTATAGCTGCCCGCGTCTGGGCCACCGATGGTGAATGTATAGTCACCATAGCTGGTGGCAGCGATCGTCAATTGGCCGTTAAACGGCACCTGCACAATCAGATTGGCACTGAGATCGAAGCCGCCCGTGAGGATAAGGCCGCATCTGTAGTTGAACGCCCCCACGAACGGGTTGGCGAGAGGATTCTGGCTGGACGACTGGCCCGCCAGATTGATCTTGAGGAAGCTGCCGGGTGTGGCCGTAATGCGAAAGAAGTCGATGTTTGGCGTCACCGGCGGTGGATATGTACTATTGAGGCCATCTAGACTGCCAGTGATGGACATGGGCGCGTTGAGCGAACTCAGCACCCCCATGTCCTGCGCCTTGGCGCAGGTATCGTTCGGCTCCACCTCCGTGAAGCTGCTCGTCGCCAGTACATGCGGGCTGAAGAAGCTTGACCCCAGCACTCCAATAACCGCCAAGATTCCCATGAAGCCCCATAGCTTGCGCATAGCTACCCTCCGTTTGCTGCCGCCCTTCGTGTTTGGGCAGCGCTTCACGTGCCAAGTTCAATGTGCTACCGGCAGAGGGTGCGGGAGGAGAAGGAGTACAGGCAGCACATGATACGCAAACAGCGATCAAGGCGCAGCCTGTTGGCGGAGGGTGCGGGAGGAGAAGGAGTACAGGCAGCACATGATACGCAAACAGCGATCAAGGCGCAGCCTGTTGGCGGAGGGTGCGAGAGGAGAAGGAGTACAGGCTATCAGAAGATTCCGACCTGTTCAATACTCGCCCAAACTATAGCATACAAAACCAATGTTGAGTAGGTGAATTAGGGCAGCAAAAAAGATCGGTTTGGAATTATTTATATATTGACAATATAGACAAGGTTTCAGGTGCCAGGTTTCAGCTTGACCGTTCAGCGACGCGGCGATGCGGCGCTCGTATCGCGTCATCGCCGCGTCGCCTCATCGCCAAACGGTCAAGCTATTCTGAACTATGTCTTACGAGAGAACCTCGACGCAGGTGCGCGGAAGCCAGAGGGCTACCCCATCATTGCCGACCACCTCGACGGCGGCGACGACGGCGCGCGAGGCGACGCGGCGCGGCGCGGCGGAGATCGTCCGCACCTGGGCGATCTGTCCGAGGTGGCTGCTATCAAGTAGGCGAACGCTGGCGCCGGGGCGCAGGGATGGGTGCGGCGGCTCAACCTGCACGCCGCTACTGCGGGTGAGCGGGATGACGACGCGGGGACGGCGCAGGGGACGGCGCAGGCGGGTGATCCCCTCGATCAGAGCTTCCTGGCGATCTTGGCCGCTGATCAAATCGAAGGTGGCCGCGTTCATCGGTCGTGCGCCGAAGCCCTCGGTCACCAGGATGGTCAGCTTCGGGTCGGGGGCGTTGAGCGGACTCGGCCACTGCCAGGAGTGCAGGCCGGTCTGCCAGTTGCGCGCATCGGCCCAGCCGAGGAAATCGCGCAACTCCGACTCGTCGATCCCGCCGACAATGATGCCGCGCACCTGCTCATGAACCGCGCGGCGCAGGGCGGCGGCGCTAATGCCAGCCCCGCAGATCAGGATGGCGTAGGCGCTGCGGGCGTCAATCTGCTCAGGCTTGATGATATCGCTCGGGTCGGTGGCCAGCAGCCGCAGCACGCCGCTGCGATCATCGCCGATGCCGAAGACCCCGTATGCCTGGGCTGACGGTGCCTCGATCACCACGCCCTCGTAGGGAATCACCTCCATGACGATGCCGCGCACCGTGGCCGGGAGGGTGTACTCGGTCGGGTCGGGGGTGATCGTCACGTAGCCAGTCTCGCCGTCGATGTCGGCGATCATGCCGGAGACCGGGGCGAGGCAGCGCCGCCCGATGACACCCGCCGCGCGGGCGAGTACTTGGCCGACCTCCACCTTGCTCTGTATCGCGCAGCGCATGGCGCGGTGAACTTGGTTTGGTGAGATGCCAAGGACTCGGGCGACGTTGATGATCTGCGGCAGCTCGGGCCGAAGGGTCTGGGCGACGATATCCTCAGGCTCGACACGGCTACCCTGGCGCACCAGCACCTCGCCGGGGTAAGGCAGACGCCGCTCGATCCGGGCCATGGCGTTGGGGATGACGGGCGGGATGCCCTCTGGAATGTACAGCGACATTAGGGTGGTTCTCGCTGCGCTAAACGTTATAGGCTAATATTATAGCACACCGGCTGTCCACCGGCCATGCCGAAATCGCACCTTCTAGGGCGGTTACAACGCGATCCGGTGAGATTTTGATGGTAAATTCGCATCCCTAGCGATCTTTTTTTATTGGGCATTGACGGCTTTACCGCCAATGCCCAATAAAAAGGTGTACCCGCCCTGTGTATCCCCGTCGGAGCGATCACGCGCCCGGCTTAGTGACCAACTGGTCGTCGGTGACGAGGATCTTGATCTTCTGGGCGGCCTCAGCGTCGCTTTTGAGCTTGGCGACCCAGGGCAGGAAGGTTTCGCTGAACGCCTGCTGGCCGGGCTTCGTGCCCAACACATCGCGGCGATCAAGGCCGCGCACCTTGGGCAGATCGATGACCTGGATGATTTGCCAATTTGCCTGCGCCTGCGCCTGTGCCTGCGGAGGTACCTGCGCCTTGATCAGACGCAACTCGTCTTTCTTCATGCTGAAGACCGCCGTGTCGAACTCGGACTCTAGGAGGCCACGGGGCAGCCAACCAAGATCACCGCCTTTATCCTTTGAGGCCGGATCCTCCGACTTCTGGGTGGCAATCTGAGCAAAGTCGGCACCGCCCTGGATCTGCGTGAGCAGAGCCTCGGCCTCGGCCTTGCGGGCGTCGATCTTGTCGGCGGTAGCGGTCAGCAGAATGCGGCGGGCGTGAACCTGCTCCAGCGTGGTGTGAACGAGGAGCATTTGCTCAACGACCTGGTCGCGCTCCAGCAGGCCGCGCAACTCGTCCAGAGATGAGATCTTATTCTTCTGGAGGAAGGCAAGGAAGGTCGCCTCGTCGCCCGTGCCGTTCTGCGATTTGATCTGGCTGATCCGGTCGTCGACTTTTTTCTGGTCGACGGTGACGCCCTCGGTATGCGCCGCCTGCACGACCAACTCGACCTGGATAAGCTGGTTGAGGACATCGCCGGGCGGGTCGCCGGGCTGGTAGGCGCGCACGAACTCCCCACGAGTGATCGTGGCGTCGCCCACATGGGCCACCGGCTCGGTGCTGGACACATCGCCGATTGCTTGGGGCAAGGGCAGCGCCGTGGGTACCGATGAGGTCGGCATATCGGCAGCAGATGCGGGGACACGGGCCTGTGCCGTGGCGAGCGCGGGGACAGCGGCAGATGGGGCGGAGCCGGTAGCGGGGGTGCCGGGACTAGGCAGGGCAAAGGCCAGGCCCGCGCCGATCAGCACCAACACCAGGGCTCCGCCGATCAGCCCGATCAGCGGTGGGCGACCGCCTGATGCGGAGGTATGAAGGATCGGGGCATTATTGTGCATCTCGGGCGTATCATCGTGCTGCGGATCGGTCACCGTCATCTCCTCGCATAGCCAGGGCACGCTCGGCGTGCCCTGGACGATTGTTGCCATGTAGCGCGCATATCCTACCATACCAACGAATTGGCCGCGAATTGATGGTATACTGGCGGCGCTATGCACGTGAAAGGGTTGGAGAGCAGAATGCCGGTTCTGCGCCCGCTGGCCCGCATCTGGACGGCTCTACTCACCCTCGCAGCGCTGGCGCTGACCCTCGGCCTCGTCGCACGATGGATGTTGCCTGCTGCCCCCTGGGTCGAGTCCCCCGCGCTGGATGTTAGCTCCCCGGTCGATGGCGCCGTGAATGTGCTGCCGCGCAGCGAGGTCGCACTCAGCTTCAGCGCGCCGATGAACCGCGCCGCCACGCAGTCTGCCCTACGTATTGTGCCGCCGACTCCGGGCGGTTTTCGCTGGTCGGACGACGCCCGCCAGCTTATCTTCGCCCCGCAGACAACCCTGGTGCCCGACACCGACTACACGATCAGCGTCGGCGGCGGGGCGCTGGGCCGCTGGTGGCGACCCCTCGTTGCGCCGCGCCAGATCCGCTTCCGCACCGCCCCGCTGCCCGCCGTGGTTGCCGCCCTGCCCAACTCCGCCAACACGCCCCTCGATGGCGCGCTCGCGATCATCTTTAGTCAGGCGATGGTTCCCGCCGACCGGATCGGCCAGCCGGTCGCGCTGCCCCAGTTGCACATCGAGCCGCCCGTCAGCGCGCAGATGCGCTGGCTTGATCAGACGACTCTGCTGATCCGCTCGGACGCGCCGCTGCGGGCGGCCACGCGCTACACTGCGACGATCTCGCCCGACCTGACCGACCTGCGCGGCGTTGATCTGGGCCGATCCTACCGCTGGAGCTGGAGTACGGCGTGGCCCGAGACGCTCGACCGCACGCCTGCCAGCGACGCCCGCTGGGTCAGTCCACACCAGCCGCTGACGCTGGCGCTCTCCGCGCCCCTCGATGTGCCGCTGCTGCGCTCGGCCCTGCGGATCGACCCGCAGGTGGAGGGCGAGATCACGTCGGCGATCATCGGGGCGACGCAGGTGGTCACCTTCACGCCACGGCTGGGCTGGGAGTACGGGCGCAGCTACCGGGTGAGCCTGGCTGCCGTCGACCCAGCTATGGCCGCGCCGCCCGACTTGGCCTGGCGCTTCAACGTCGAGCCAAAGCCCGACCTGATCGCCTTTTTTCCCGGCCAGGGGCAGGCGCTACAGGCTGGGCAGGAGGTGCGCCTGATCTTCAGCACGCCGATGGACGCGGCGGCCCTGCGGGCCGGGCTGCGGATCGACCCGCCGGTAAGCCGTCTGCCCTTGGAGGTGAGCGAGACCGAGGTGCGCCTGCAGCCGAGCCTGCGGCCCTCGACGGCCTACACGCTTACGGTGAGCGCCGATACGCCCGACCGCAGCGGCGAGGCGCTCGGGATCACGGCCACGGTGCGGCTGACGACCGCCGATGCCGAACCGTCCCTCCGCGCACCCGACGCAACAGCGCATGTGATCAGCCTGCCGATCAGCCGGACGGCCCAGATCGCTCTGGAGCGCATCAATATTTCCCGCCTCGACCTGAGCCTCTACCGGCTTGACCCGCCAACCGTGGTGCGGGCGCTGGGCCTTACGCTCGCTGAGTGGCGCGATTTCAGCCCCGAGCGCTATGGGCAGGCGCTGGCCCGCAGTTGGCAACTGACCATGCACGACCCGGTCGACGTCCCGGTGCGCGACCCGATCACGGTGGCGCTCACCGACGGCGCGCCCTTGGCCCCAGGCATCTACTACCTGCGCGCAATCTCGCCGGAGGGGCCACGGGCCGACATGATCCTGGCGGTGTCATCGGTCGCGCTCACGCTGCGTCAGAGCGACCGCCAGGTGCTGATCTGGGCCACCGACAGGGCCAGCGGCCAGCCGGTGGCCGGGGTGCCGCTGGCGCTCTACGCCGGTGAGACGCTGATCACCCGTGGGCAGACGGGCGTCGACGGAGTCTGGCAGCAGCTGATCCCACGACCGGTTGGGGGCGCGCCCTACCTGGCCCTCGCCGAAGGCTTCGCGCCGACGCTCGTCCGTGGCGACTGGCTGACGGCCCCGTCCGCCGGGACGCCGCCGCGCTCCCGCAGCCTGATCTTCCTTGATAAGCTCGCCTACCGGCCAGGCGACAGCGTGCGGATCGGCGGCGTCGCCCGCATGCTCGCCGATGGCGGCATGGCCTTGCCCGCCGACGGCACGCTCTGCCGCATGCAGCTGGAGTCGGATAACCCCGCCGCGCCTGGCCCGAGCGCGACCTGCGCGGTGGCCGCGACTGGCGCAGTGAGCGGTACGCTACGGCTCTCGCCGCGCCAGCCCCCCGGCGATTACCGCATGCTTGTTCATACAGGCGACCGCGTGGTCGTCCTGAGCCTGCGGGTGTCTGCCGAGGCCACGCCGATTGACCTGAGCATCGACCCGGTCGTCGGCGGCGAGATCCACATACACGCGAGTCAGGCCGGGCTGCCCCTGGTGGGGGCCACGATCAGCTGGACCCTCGGCCTGGAGCCGCTGGCGCTACCCGTCGATCCCGAGGGGTATCACTTCGACCTCGATCTTCCCGCGCCTAAGCAGATCAGCGGGGTAGGCACAACCGACACCGCTGGCCAGATTACGCTGGCGCTGCCCGCACGCGCGGTGCCGGAGGCCGCGCTGCACTATCAGCTGTGGGCGGAGCTGGACGTCCCGAGCGGGCCGCCGCCAAGCAGCCAGGTGAGCGGCATCATCCCGCCGGTCGGCGCGATGGTCGGCGTGCGCCTGCCGAGCCGGATTGTGCTGGGCAATGAGCGGGCGACGGTCGAGTTGCTGGCCCGGAGTGCCGACGGTGGCCCCGCGCCAGGCCAACTGATCGGCGTGGCGATTTACCGGCGCGGGGATGCCAGCGGACCGCCGATCATCACGCGGAGCGCCACCAGCGACGCGCGGGGACGCGCCAATGTGCAACTCGTCCAGCTGCGACCGGGAGCCTACGAGATCATCGCGAGCCTGGGCGATAGCTCCAGCCGCGTGGGGCTGTGGGTGGCGAGCGGGCGCTACACGGGCTGGCAGAGTGCGCCGGGACAGGTGGAGGTGGTGGCTGACCGCGACAGCTACCGCCCCGGCGATATGGCCCGCCTGCTCGTGACCGCGCCCTACAACGAGTCAAACTTGCTGCTCACTACCGAGGGGGCCAGCCGGCGCAGCGCCGAGGTACGCAATCTGCGGGCCAGCCAACTGATCACCCTAGCCATCACCCCTGATATGGCCCCGGCGATCAACATTGGCGCGGTAGTGGCCGCCGGGGCTATGCGGCTGGTGGGCGACACCGCCATCCGGGTCAGCGATGATCGGCCCGTCCTCAGCGTAACCGTCGCCGCCGACCGTCCGCAGTACGCGCCGGCGGACACCATGGTGTTGAGCGTCACCAGCAGCCTCGGCGGCGTGCCGACCGCGACCGGCCTGCTGATTACCATTGCCCCGGCAGACGCGCCCGCCGATGCGCTGGCGATGGCGCAGCTCGCGCCGCCGCCGCCAGCCCCGCCAGAGACCGCGATGCTCGTGCCCGGCGCGGTGCTGGCCGCAGGCGGAACCGCGACCGCAGGCACGCTGCGGGGCGGCGAGGGCTACCTGGTGCCGGTTGGTGCCGGGGGCGCGGGCCCGGTGATCCTGCGTGTGCCCCTGCCAAACACCGCTGGTCGCTGGCGGATCAGCGCGTACGCCGTAGCGGGGGCCGACCAGTTCGCCGTCACTGCAGCCACCGTCACCACGAGTGTGCCACTTGAGCTTACGCCGACAGCCCCGCCGTCCCTGCGGCCAGGCGACCGCGCGGAGGCCAGCCTGCTCGTACGCAACACCAGCCCGGTCACCCAGGTGCTGCGGGTGCGGCTCCAGGCCGACGGCGGCGACATCGACCCGGCCAACCTCGGCGACCGGCGGCTACTGCTCGCCCCCGGCGATGCCCAGCGGCTGGCCTGGACGGTCGGCCCGCGTCCGGGGGCGAGCGCGGTGGCCCTGCGCTACCGTGTGGCCGGGGATAACCTAAGCGTGCAGGTGATCCGCGATCTGCCAGTCTTGCCAGTTGGGCCAACGGCGACGCCGCCCGTCGGCATGGCGGCGGGCGGGGGGCCAACCCAGATCAGCCTGTACCAGGAATACCTTGACCCGCAGAGCAACACGCCAATCGGCCCAGCCGCCCTACGGGTCGGCCAGTTGATCGCCCTGCGAGTGACGCTGATCAGCGCGCGACCGATCCTGCAGGGCAGCCTAGAGATCGTCCTGCCCAGCGGGCTCCAGCCGATCACGCTGGGGCTGCGCCCGCCCTTCGCCTACGCCGGGCCGATCAGCCCGGCGGCCCGCAGTCTGCGAGTCGAGGCCGCCGAGATCCCGCCGGGTGTCTACAGCCTGCGGGTTGTGGCCCGTGTCGCCGCCGTGGGTGAGTTCGACGCCCCAGGGACGCGGCTGCTCCGCGACGGGGAGGATCTGCCGCCGGTGGTGGCCCCGTCCAGCCCGTCAATGATTGTCGGGGCGTAGCCCAGGGCTGATGCAACGTCGCCTCTGGCGGGGGGTTGGGGGTGGCTGCGCCACCCCCATAGGCATTAACCGTATTTTGAGTCAGGCCGGCGCGCCTTGTTTTGAGTCTAAAATGGCCCATTTCGGCGGTTTTGGGGCTTCCTAGAATGCCCCAGAATCAGTCTCAACTGGGCGGGCACGTGGGGGA
>CAISPW010000343.1 GCA_903887465.1 uncultured Oscillochloris sp.
CGGCGAAGCCGCCAAAAACCAACCAAAAGCGCGGTCTGGGGCGCAGCCCCAGCGACGTTGCATCAGCCCTGACTCAACACTCGGCTGGGCCGGATGAAGATTAGGTAGTTGGCTAGGGCGGCTAGGCAGTAGCAGGTCGCCGTGGCGGCGAAGATCGGGGGGAATCCGTAGAATCGCTGCACCTCGGCGCTGATGGTCGGGCCGATGATGTAGCCGACGGAGTAGGCTCCGCCGATCAGGCCGATCACGACCGGACGGGCGGCCTCGGGGGTCTGCTCCATGGCGTGGGCTTGGTAGAGCGGCGAGGCCATGTTCATCAGGGCACCGCGTACCACGGCCACGGTCGCGGCCGCCCAGAGCGTGGGGGCTAGGCCAAGCAGCAGCAGGCAGGGGATGGCGAGAACCTGCGTCAGCACCACGCTGCTGGGCTTGCCGAAGCGTGCTGAGAGCCTCGGCGCGAGTAGGGTGGCGATCCCGGTGACCACGCCGATGACGGCGAAGATCAGGCCGAGTTGTCCGTCGGGCGTGCGGTAGCGCAGGCGGAAGTAGAGGCCGAGGTAGGGGATGAGCAGGGCCGCGCCGCACGAGATTAGCAGCGGTGACACAAGGAGGCGCAGGGTGGCCCACGGGGCGGCGGTGAGTGTCCGCAGCAGATCCCCGGTGCGCGCATCGGTGCGCGCCGCCTGGCCCTCTGGCGCATTCGGTATGCGCAGGGGTAGCAGGGGTACGGCTGACGCGAGTACCACCCCGGCGGCGACCGCGAAAGTGGCCCGGTAGGCTCCCGCGCTCTGCGGGGCGAGATCAAACATCTGGGCCGCCAGCCCTGGCAGCAGCCCGCCCGCTAGGCTGCCCAGTCCTGCTATCCCGATCCCGATCCCGGCGCTCAGGCTGAACAGCATATCGCGGCTCTGGGCTGCGCTGGCGCGCATCATCAGCGGCGCGGCGCTGATCTGGAAGAGCAACGCGGCGGGGCCGCCGAGGGCCGCGCCCAGCATAAGCGGCAGCGGCTCTGGCCACAGGGCCACGCTGAACAGTGAGATGGCGCTCAGGACGGTGGCGGTCAGCAGGCCGACCCGTAGCCCCGCTCGGCTCACCAGCCACCAGATCGGTGGGCTGCTCAGGGCGGCGGCGAGCACCGGCAGGCTGTTCAACACCCCCAGCATCGACAGCTCACCCAGCAGCGGCAGCCGTAGCGTTTGCCTGTCGTAGCCGAGGGACGCCAGGGTCAGGTTGAAGAAGAGCCCGCTGATTGAGAACCCCAGGGTGAGGATGGCGGCGTGGATCAGGTAGAGCCGCGCTGGCTGGCTGAGATCTGACATAACATAATGTCTCGCTGGAATGGCACATCCCAGACCCGCAGCAGCGTTTAGGACGGTTGGCCTAAACGCCTAGCGCGCTATCGACCTACATCGACCTACAGCCCGTTTCGGGCGATCACGTCGCGGAAGAATCTCGCGCTTCCCTTCCACGTCCGCCGCTGGGTTGTGAAGTCCACGTGGATCAGGCCGAAGCGCTTCGCGCAGCCCTGCGCCCACTCGAAGTTGTCCATCAGCGTCCAGACGAAGTAGCCCCGCAGGTCGGCCCCCGCCGTGATCGCCCGCCGCGCCGCCGCGATGTGCATCCGTAGGTAGTCCGTCCGCGCCGCATCATCAATGTGGCCGTCTGGCCCGACGACATCGTTGAAGGCCGCGCCGCTCTCGGTGATGTAGAGCGGCAGATCGGTGTACTCGCGGGCCTTCGCCAGCGCCTCCACGATACAGTCCGGGTAGATTTCCCAGCCCATCGCCGTGGTGGGGCCACGCGGCGGCACCTGTCGTGCGCCGGTCAGCAGGTCGCGCCAGTCGGCGGCGTGGATCAGCCGAGTGTAGGAGTTCACCCCCAGGAAGTCGATCTTCCGGCTGATGATCTCCATGTCGTCGGGGCGCACCGGCGGGCGCATCAGGCGACGCCCGAAGTGCCGGAGCATATCTTCGGGGTAGCGCCCGCGAAACAGCGGCTCCAGGAACAGGCGGTTCATCCCCCCGTCGATGCGCCAGGCGGCCCGTACGTCGGCTGGGCGCGGCGAGGCCGGGTGGTGCGGCCAGATCATCAGCACAATGCCGATCTGGGCCGAGGGCAGGTGCGCGGCGCGGAAGGCGTCCACCGCCAGGCCGTGCGAAAGCAGCAGGTGATGGCCGACCGGCAGGATTGCCCAGGGGTTGCGCCTGCCGGGGGCGTTTTCGCCCGTGCCGTAGCCGTAGAACGCCTGGACAAACGGCTCGTTGTGGGTGGCCCACATGGGCACCTCGGCGCCTAGAGCCTGGAACAGAAAGCTGGCGTACTCGGCGAAGCGCAGGGCCGTGTCGCGGTTCACCCAGCCGCCGCGATCCTCCAGAGCCTGCGGCAGATCCCAGTGGTGGATCGTCGCCATCGGGGTGATGCCGTGGTCGCGCAGGGCCGCGATCAGCCGGCGGTAGAAGTCGAGTCCCGCCTGGTTCGGTCGCCCGCCGCCGCTCGGGAAGATGCGCGGCCACGCGATGCTGAAGCGATAGGCTCCTAGCCCCATGGCCGCCATGTGGCCCACATCCTCCGCGTAGCGATGGTAGTGGTCGCATGCCACATCGCCGGTGTCGCCGCCAGCGATCACTCCCGGCCGACGCACAAAGCGGTCCCAGATGCTTTCGCCTTTGCCGTCCGCATCCCACGCGCCCTCGATCTGGTAGGCGGCGGTGGCCGCGCCCCAGAGAAAGCCGGGCGGGAAGCGCAGATCGTCGCTCATAGATCCCTCGGAGGAAACAGGGAACAGGCAACCGCCGACCTCAGCAGTTGCCTGTTCCCTGCTCCGCGTGTTCTTATGTTACCGCAGCGAGGCGCTCAACCCGTCGATCAATTGCTGCTTCTCGGCGTCGGTCAGCTTGGCCTCGGGGTGCATAAGCAGGAAGTCTTTCGTCGGCATTTTGCCACTCCGAACTGCCCGCGTGACCTCATTGACCTCGACGCCACGGACGCCCCACTCCGAGAAGTTCAGCTTCCGGCGGCCATCGATCACGTGACGAGTCACCAGCCAGGAGACCGGCGCGACCTGGCTGTACCAGGGCCATACGGTTTCATCGCTGTGGCAGTCGTAGCACGAGCGCACGGCGAGTGCGCGGGTCTCCGGTTTGTCCCACGCTGGTTCGGCGAGCGGGTTTGGATTGGTCTGCCACCCAGCCATCGAGATGACCGGGAAGGAGACGACCTGGATGAGGGCGAACAGGGCGATGGCGGTGATGGCGAGATTGCGGGGGCGAAGGATGCTGCGGAAGAGCGAGGGGCGGGCGGGAACGGCGCGTCCGCTGCGGGGCGAGTTGGTCGATGTACTCACGGGAAGGATTCTCCTGGCGTTCGTGTACTGCGCGATGTTGACGGGCTAACCTGGATGTCGAGACGGCGTACTCCCATGATAGCGGAAAACCTTGGAATGCCCTTAGAGGCCACAGCGCAAAACTCGCCCTGTGCGGCAACGCCCGCCGGGGGGCTGAAGCCCCCGGCGAGGTCTACGACGGCCGCTGAAGCGGCCTGTCTGAGGCCGCTTCAGCGGCCGTCGTAGACCTCGCCGGGGGCTTCAGCCCCCCGGCGGGCGGTGCCGCACAGGGCGAGTTTTGCGCTGTGGCCTCTAAGGGCATTCCAAGGTTTTCCGCTATCATGGGAGTACGCCGTCTCGACATCCAGGTTAGCCCGTCAACATCGCGCAGTACACGA
>CAISPW010000344.1 GCA_903887465.1 uncultured Oscillochloris sp.
ACAAAAAGCGAGGTCTGGGGCGCAGCCCCAGCAATTTTGCATCAGCCCTGCCAGGGCTGCAGGGCGGATCCAACGTCGCCTCCGGCGGGGGTCCGCAGACCCCCACGAATCTCTTGTTGTTTTGTCCAAATTGGCCAGCGAAGCTGGCCATTTTGGACAAAACAACGCAGGTTTTCAGGGCGGCAGCCCTTAACTTGAGGCACATGGGGCGCAGCCCTAGACCGTGTACCCCCCCGCCGGAGGCGACGTTGCTAAAGATGTGCAAAAGGGTTGCGAGTTATTTGCGGATAATTGCGCAAATTTCACGAAAGGTGTACACTGACCCTATGACCGCTGGCCGTCATCGGCCAGCACTTCAGAAACCCACGACGTGCGGGGATGGGCGAGGGCACCCCCCCACTTGGAAAGGTTCTGTCGATGACCCTCCATCTGACAATGTGCCGCCTATGTACACGCAGCCGCCCGGATCTTCTCCGGGCGATCTGCCAGTTGACCGCATCCTACCCAAACGAGATCGAAATCATCGAACTCGAGTGTATGGCCGCATGCGACGATATTCCGGCAATTATGATCGAGACCAGCTACTATCCGCATGTGGCCCCCCAAGATCTGATCAGCCATGTCCGCGCCCTGCTCAAGATATCCGCCTGATGGCTTACCACACGAGATGATGAGGCGATGAGGCAATGACGCGCTCCTAGCGCCTCATCGCCTCATCGCCTCATCGCTCAACGGCCTTGCTGAAGCGGCGCGAACCGTGGCTACCGCTCGTGAAAGACGACCGCCGCCCGCTGATCGGGGGTGCCGCTGAGGTAGACGGTGGTGGCGAGACCTGATTTTTCGCCGCCCGGCGTCCAGAATAGCACGACGCTCCAGGTTGATGCCCCAAGCCCGCAGCGCCCGGTATAGCCGTCTGCGTTGGTCTGGCTCTGGTAGCTGTACGCTCCGTTATTTACCCCGACGACTGCGCCTGCCACCGGCCCGCCCTTGCTGGTGACCTGCACGTCGACGCAGCTCTCGAAGCGCCCGCTGGCCCCGCTGCCCTCGAAGCTTTTGCGCTGGGATACCACGTAGGTCGGCCTCGATTGTGGGCGGGGCGTCGGGCGAGCGACCTGCGGGCGGGGCGTGGGTGAGGCCGAGTGCGGGCGGGTGGGCGCAGCGACCGGGGCGGGCGCGGCTTGACGGGCCAGATCGGCCACCCGGCGAGCGATGCGGTCGCTCAGGTCACCTTTGGGCGCGATATGCAAGGCCAGGGCGAGTCGGCTAAGGCGGGCGCGCTGCCGAGCTGCTGCGCTGTCCGGCGGCCCATCCAGCGCGGCCTCGGCCCAGGCCAGGTGCGCCTCGGCCACGAGGGTTGCCGCATCCTGGCTGGTGGTCGCCCACGGGCCGGCCAGGGCGATGGCGACCGCAGGCTGGCCCATCGCGAGGGCCGCGCGCGCCTGCGGCAGCGCGGCGGGGGCCGTCGGCAGGGCGCGCTGGGCAGGCTGGCCCGGCCTGGCGCAGGCGCTGAGCAGGGCCAGGGCGGCGAGGATGTGCGCCAGAGATCTAGGCATCGGATCCTCCAGTCTGTAGCCGCACGATCATCGCCGCCATGTCGGGGATGGCGGTTGCGCGCCGCTGCGGATCATCGACTGTTGCGGCGTGGATCAGGGCGGCGAGCGCGGGCGGCGCGGGCTGATTGCCGAGCATGGCCCGCAGCACCAGGCCCAGGCTGTAGATATCGGTATGCGGGCTCGCTGGTGCCCCGGCGAGCCGCTCCGGCGGCAGGTAGTCTGCCGTCCCGTAGAGCCAGCGTCGCCTGGGGGCGGCCAGGCTCTCGGCTGCCCCCAGGTCGATCAGGGTAACGCGCGGCGACCGGCCCGGCCCGATGATCAGGTTCGCCGGGCGCACATCGTGGTGGACGATGCCCAGCCGACAGTGCAGATGGTCGAGGGCTGCAGCGGTTTGGGCAGCAATGTGGGTAACCAGATCTGTCGGCAGGCCGCGCCCGCGCCTGCGGGCCAGCAGCTCGGTCAGGGTGAGGCCGGGCGCGTAGGCCAGGGCCAGGAAGGCCGCGCGTCCGGCCCCCGGCACATCCACAAAGCCGATGTTGGCCTGGCGACCGGCGTAGCATCGCGAGTAGAGCTGGGCCAGGCCAGGGTGATCGGCCTGGGGGTCGGCCAGCCAGCCGTGTTCGTCGTGGAGCCCGGCGGCGTGGCCGGGGCGGGCGACCTTGAGGGCGGCCAGGCCGGCCCGCCAGCGGCCATGCGTCGGCCTAGCCAAGTAGACGTCGGCCTGGCCGCCGACGCCGAGCCTGCGCAGCAGCACGAATCCGCCGACCTGCGCACCGCGCTGGAGCGTGGTCATCGCACCTCTCCCAGTTTGCACATCAGTTCCCCATGCGCGGGGCGCACACCGCCGCGATGAACATGGCCGCTGATGCCCGACTATCGGCTATCGGGTATCGGCTATCGGCTATTTTCACCTCAGCCCCCTACGTCCGCCGCAGGGCGATGCGTACCTCTGGGCCAAGCCAGATCTCGTCGCCGTCCTGGATCTCGGTGGGCTGGTGGGCCGGCAGCCTCGGCCCGCCCGGGCCGAGGGACGTGCCGCTGCCGCTGTCGAGATCCGCTAGGGTCACGCAGTCGCCCGCCAGGGTGAGCCGGGCGTGCAGCGCTGCGATGCACGGGCCGTCGATCTGGAGGTCGCAGCCGGGGTCGCGCCCGATCACACACTGTCGCTCGCGGAGTTCGTGGGTGAGCCGACGCTCGCCAGCCCAGACCACCAGCCGGTAGCTGGGCTGGTGCTGGGCGTCCGGCAGCCGCGCCCCGCGCTCGGTCGGGCCGTCGGTGCCG
This sequence comes from uncultured Oscillochloris sp., assembly GCA_903887465.1. Taxonomy (GTDB): domain Bacteria; phylum Chloroflexota; class Chloroflexia; order Chloroflexales; family Chloroflexaceae; genus Oscillochloris. The sequence goes on from CAISPW010000344.1 coordinate 2,835, forward strand.
GGCTGGGGGCTGGGGGCTGGGATCTGGGGGCTGGGGGCGCGCCTTCCCACCGTCAGCCGCCCGCCGCCCGCCAGCCTCCCTGCCAGTAGGCCCAGGGCGATCCCGCCAGACGCGGCCAGGGCCGGGGTCTGCCACGCGAGGACTGGCGCTTCCGCGCGCAGCCAGGCATCGGCGGTCCCGCCGCAGCCGACGAGGGCGATCTGGTGCCGCCCCGGACCGATGGCCGTCGTGGATGTGACCCGCAGCAGGCGTTCGGGCGCGGTGATGGCGGCGTAGCGCGCGCCGAGGGCGGCGATCAGCCCCGGCAGCTTGGCCAGATCTTGGCTGTGGTAGGGCAGGTAGACCCCGCCGAGCGCCGCCGCCGTCGCCTGAAGCTCCGCCTCGCCCGCCGCGCTTAACCCGACGACCGTGATCGCGATGGCCGGGTCGGCGGGCCTCGGCAGTGCCGCGCCAATACCCGGCCCGTCGGCGGCGAGGATGACCAGGGCGCGCGGGCCGACGGGGGCGGCCTGGAGCTGGGCCAGGGCTAGGCCGACCGCCTCGGCGAGGGCCGCGCCCGTCGGCGGGGTGGCGGGCGAGTCCGCTTGGCCTGCGGCGAGGGCCGCGCGCGCCCCGGCCAGGTCGCCGCCGAGGGGCGCGAGCAGCTCGGCGCGAGCCGCGTAGGCTACGACGGCGACCTGGGCGTCAAGGGGCATGCGGGCCAGGAGCAACTCGGCCTGGCCCAGGGCGTCATTGGCGGATGTGCTCTCGGGCGTGCCGCTGGTGGCCATGCCCGCCCCGCGCTCGACCACAATCGCGAGGGAGGGCGGCACGCTCAGGGGTACGACGGCCCCCGGCGGCGTTGGCGAGCCGCCGTCGATGGTGAGGGCGAGGGCCGGGGCCGGGGCGGGAGACTGCGGGCATGCCACGATCAGCTCGGCCAGGCCAGCGGCGTCGGTGCGGGCCACGACGATACGCGGGCTGGGCGAACCCTCGGCGTGGGCTGGGGGCGCGGTGGCCAGGAGGAGGATGGCGAGGGTGAGCCAGGATGCGGCGCGGCGCGATGACATAGGAGCCTCCTTGCAAATGCTGAATGCTGAATTGGCAATCGCGCAAAAGACGTTCATGCGCGGGGCGCACACCGCTGAGATGAACATGGTCGCTGATGCCCGGCTATTACGACCGTTGTCGTTGCCAACATCGCCATTCCTAGCGGGGGTTTGGGGGCCGCAGGCCCCCGAAAAAAATCCCTTTCTTTTCTTTCGGAGGGGCTTCGCCCCTCCGAGCCTCCCCGCCGGGAAGACGACAACGGTAGTACTATCGGCTATCGGCTATTACGACCGTTGTCGTTGCCAACATCGCCATTCCTAGCGGGGGTTTGGGGGCCGCAGACCCCCGAAA
>CAISPW010000345.1 GCA_903887465.1 uncultured Oscillochloris sp.
GAACGGAAGCCTGAATATTATCCGAAAAGCAATCCCTGTAGCCTTTCGGCAGGGGATCGGGGGTGTGGTAGTCCACCCCGTAGGGATTGCCCCTACGAACTGAGTACCCTGCGATAAAACGCTAGGGAAAAGTGTACTATGATGGGATACGAAAAAGCATAAGCTACCCCAAGGAGGATCGCGGGGCCACCCCGCGAGTAGTATGCCGCAGCGCCGGAGCCGTGCCCCAGCCCGACCAACCTTCGCCATCGCCGCACCCTGGGTCTTTGTCCTGCTCTGGAGTACGGGGTTCATCGGTGCCCGCTACGGGCTGCCCTATATCGAGCCGTTCACCTTCCTGCTCATCCGCTTTTTGATCGCGGCGGGCCTGCTGGCCGCCTTCTCGCTGGCCCTGCGCGTCCCCTGGCCGCAGCCCAGGCAGCTTGGCCACATCGCCGCCGTCGGCCTGCTGCTCCACGCCGGCTACCTGGGCGGGGTCTTCTACGCGATTGACCACGGCATGTCGGCGGGGGTCGCCTCGCTGGTCGTTAGCCTGCAGCCCATCCTCAGCGCCGTGATCGCCCAGCTGGCCCTGCGCGAGCCGGTGGCCGGACGCCAGTGGGTTGGCCTGGCCCTCGGCTTTGTCGGGGCCGGCATGGTGATCGCCGAGAAGCTCCTCGTGCCCGGCACCGCCGCCGCCTCCATCACCGGGGCGACCCTGACGGCCGCCCTGATCGCCCTGCTCAGCACCACGGCCGGCACTCTCTACCAGAAGCGCTTCGGCGGCTCGATGCCCTTGACCACCGGCACCTGCGTGCAGTACCTCGTCGCCGCCGCCGTGATGCTGGTGGGTTCCTTCGCCTTCGAGCAGCGCGCGATCATCTGGGTGCCGCAACTCTTCTTCGCGCTGGGCTGGCTGGTACTCGTACTCTCACTCGGGGCCATCCTGCTGCTGATGACGCTCATCCGAATCAGCTCGACCACCCGCGTCACCAGCCTGTTCTACCTAGTGCCGCCGGCCACCGCCCTAGAGGCGTTCCTCGTCTTCGGCGAGCGATTCGGCCCGCTGGCCCTGGGCGGGCTGGCCCTGGCCTCGCTGGGCGTGGCCCTGGTCGTGGCACCGACGCGGTAGAGACGCCCCGGCGGGGCGTCTCTACGAAAGGAACATTCCTGTGAATGAAGAGTCCTTGCGCGCCCTGCTCGACTCCGTCCGCCAGGGGCGAGCCAGCATCGACACGGCGGTCGATCAGTTGCGCCGACTCCCCTTCGACGACCTGGGATTCGCCCATGTGGACTCGCACCGCGCCCTGCGCGCGGGCTTTCCCGAGGTGATACTCTGCGACGGCAAGCGCACCGAGCACGTGGTGGCGATCATGGCCCGCCTGGCCGAGGGGCCGGGGCCGATCTTGGCCACCCGCGCTACGCCCGAGGTTTTCGGCGCGGTGCGGGCGGCCCTGCCCCAGGCCCGCTATCACGATCTGGCCCGCGCCATCGTCTACGAGCCAAGCCCGCTGCCGCGCCGTCCCGGGCGCATTTTGGTAATCTCGGCCGGCACCGCCGACCTGCCGGTGGCTGAGGAGGCCGCCGTCACCGCCGAGGTGATGGGCAACGCGGTGGATCGGCTCTACGATGTGGGCGTGGCCGGGCTGCACCGCCTACTCAGCCACCTGGAGCAGGTGATGGCGGCCGATGTGCTGATCGTGGTGGCCGGCATGGAAGGTGCCCTGCCCAGCGTGGTGGGCGGCCTCGTGCGCCGCCCGGTGATCGCTGTGCCCACCAGCGTCGGCTACGGGGCCAGCTTTGGCGGGCTGGCCGCCCTGCTCGGCATGCTCAACAGTTGCGCCGCCGGGGTGACGGTGGTGAACATCGACAACGGCTTCGGCGCGGGATTCGCCGCCAGCCTGATCAACACGCGCCCCGAGGCGGGCCTATGATCGCGCCTGCCGCAGCAGGGCCGCTTCACCGCCCGCACCAACATACTGCGCGGGCGGATTCGCCGCTCCCGCGCCCCCACCGAGAGGTTCCCTATGCCTTTGAATGATACTGATCTGGAGCAAGCATACGCCCGCCTGCAGGCAATTTTGGCCGAGATGGGCAGCGTCGTGATCGGCCTGTCCGGCGGGGTAGACAGCGTGCTGCTGGCGAAGGTGGCCCACGAGGTTCTCGGCGAGCGCGCCCTGGCCGTCACTGCTGACTCGCCCTCGCTGCCCCGGCGCGAGCTGCACGCGGCCGAGGATCTGGCCCGCCTGGCGGGCATCCGCCACCTCGTGGTGCCCACCGCCGAGGTGGCCGACCCGCGCTACGCCGCCAACCCGGCCAACCGCTGCTACTTCTGCAAGCACACCCTCTTCGCCCGCCTCGCGGATCTGGCCGCCGAGCGCGGGATGGCTTGGGTGGCCTACGGCGAGAATTTGGACGACCAGGGCGACCACCGGCCAGGCACGGTCGCCGCCGCCGAACGCCGTGTTCGCGCACCGCTGAAGGAGGCGGGCATGGGCAAGTCAGAGATTCGCGCCCTGGCCCGTCGCCTCGGGCTGCCCATCTGGGATAAACCGGCCTTCGCATGCCTTGGGTCGCGTTTCCCCTATGGCACGCAGATCACGCCCGCGAAGCTGGCCCAGGTGGAGGCCGCTGAGGAGGCGCTCTGGCTGTTGGGATTCCGCCAGTACCGCGTGCGCTACCACGACGATCTCGCACGGATCGAGGTTGGCGTTGAGGATCTGCCCGTGCTGATCGCCCACGCCGCCGAGGTGGTGGATCGTCTGCGCAGCGAGGCCGGATTCCGTTACGTCACGCTCGATCTGGCCGGCTACCGGCGCGGCAGCATGAACGAGGGGCACGCCATCTCCGCGCCAGCCCCAACCCTCCAACAGCCATGATCAGCGGCTCAGGGTGATCACCACTCACAGACCACCCAGGGCGGCGGCGGAGATGCGCGTGACGCCGCGCTCGGTGCCGAGCCACATGGCGCCATCGGGCGTTTGCAGCATAGACTTGACCTCCAGCCCAGACAGGCCATCGGCAACCGTCAGAACCCGCCAAGTACCCCCGGCGTCGCGGGCGACCCCGTCATACTCCGAGCCAAACCACATCGCGCCATCCGCAGCCTGAAACAGTGCGCGGACCTTGCCGCCGGCCAGCCCATCGGCCTGGGTGAGCGTCGTCCACGTTAGGCCGTCCCAGCGCGAGGCTCCGCCCTGCGAGGCGAATCCGGTACCAAACCACAGATTGCCCGCGTGATCTTCAAGGATCGCGTTGACCATCGGGTGCGCCAACCGGTCAGTGTAGACACGCCATAAGTCGCCGTCCCATGCGGCCAGGGCGCCGCCGGTGGTGAAGCCGTTGCCTGTCCACAGCCGCCCCTGACGATCCAGATAGAGCGCAGAGACCGCATCGCTCGTCAGGCCAGCGGGCCGCGTGATTGTCCGGCACGCCCTGCCTACGCACTGCGCGAGGCCGCGCTCGGTGCCAACCCACAGCTCGCCAGTTACCCCCTCGGCAAGGGCCAGAATATGGCTGGATGGCAGCCCATCGGCGACGCTCAGCGGGGGATCCGCTGCACTGTCGAGACGACTAACACCATCAGCGTGACCGACCCAGAGCGCCCCGCTGCGCGTGATCAGCAGTGCGCTGACAAAACGCAGTTCACGGCCATCCACCTGCACGCGCTCCAGCACGGCACCGCTCGCCGGGTCGATCCGCACAAGGCCATCGAAACCCCCGGCCCAGATCGCACCCTGGTAGGCAACGAGCGCCGCCACATCGCCGGAGGTGCGGATGATCTGCCAGCCCGGCGGTGACACCGGGGTCGGACGCAGCAGCCAGAGCAACCCGCTGACCACCGCGATCAGTGCCGCCCCGAGCAAGAAGAGCAGTGTGTCGCGCCACATGCTGGGCCTCATCGTCCTGCCCCGCGTGCGTGGCGCGCCCCCTGGGCCATTCCCAGCAGCCCGATGCCCCCGGCAATAAGCGATGCCAGCACGATGGCAAGGCACAACCCGGCCACCGTATCGCTCGCCCCGTAGTGGAGGTAGTTGTAGATCCGCAGCGTCAGCGTACCCTGGCCCGGCGGTGCCACCAGCAGGGTCGCGCCAAGTTCGCCGAGCGTCAGCGCGAAGACCAGGCAGAAGCCGGTCAGCAGCCCCGGCAGCCACAAGGGAATCTGCACCTGCCAGAGCGTCTGCCACGTGCGGGATTGCAGGATCCGCGCCGCATCCCAGATCATGGGCGCGATCCGCCGATGTTGGGCGAGCAGGGCCAGGATCGCAAACGGGGCGAAGCGGGTCAGCCCGGCCAGCACCGGCATCCAAAGCGAGGGGTAGAGCGCGCCCATGCCGGGGCGATTCCACAGCGTGATCAGACCAATCCCGACCAGCGGAGCGGGGAGCGCCGCTGGCACGCAGCAGAGCCAGCCGATCAGCGCCAGGCGCGGGCGACAGGCCGTGAACAGCCCGAGCGCCAGCCCGCTCAGCGCCAGACTCAACAGCGCCGCCGCAACTGCGACCCCAAACGAGATGCCGAACTCCTGCGCGCTGGCCCACAGCGCGGTCAGCCCGTCATCGCTGCGCACGGTCAGGCCGACCAAAACCGTAAGCGGCAAGAGTATCTGCGCGCCCCACACCATCAGGGCGATCTGCTGAGTCAGCGTGAAGAGGCCCGGCCAGCGCGGGGGGCTATCCCAGGGCGACCGACGCCAAGTTGGTGGCTGGGCCGCGTGCCGCACCAGCGCCTGGCCAGCATAGAGCGCCCCGACGGCCAGTGCCAACAGCGGCGCAGAGAGCAGGAGCGCCCGCGCCGGCTGGTAGCTGGCGCTGAACTCGGCGAAGATCTCCAGCGCGTAGACGTTGACGCCGAACAGCGAGGGGACGCTGTAGTCCATCAGGCTAAGCAGGAAGATCACCCCCCCGCCGACCGCCAGCAGCGGCCATGCGAGCGGGATGACCACCCATCGGAGTACCGCGATATCGGGCTGCTGGACGCGCGCCGCGTCAACCAGCGAGCGCGCCACCGTCTCTAGGCTGACGAGCGCCAGGCCCACCCCTACCGGCAGGAGCGCCATTGCCAGCACCCACCCGCTGATCCACGGGCCGCTCAGGCGTATGCCGATCAGGTGTAACGCCTGCCCCCAGACCAGCGCGTGGATGTAGGGCGGCAGCGTGATCAGCACCAGGGGCAGCCAGCGCAGCCAGGCCCAGCGCCAGCGCCAGCTCGCGCAGACGATCAGCACGCCTAGCCCCATGTCGATCACCGCCACGCTCGCGCTCAACGTCAGGCTGCGCACGAGCAGGCTCAGCCGACGACCAGTGGGCAGCGCCAGCGCCAGCCAGTCGAGGTGGCCGCCCGCCAGCGCCGCGCCGGTGGCCCACAGCAGGGCAATCAGCGGGCTAAAGAGGACGCCGCCCACAATCAGCGCACGTATCAAACCCTTGTCCATCGCGGCGGTGTGCGGCATAGGAATGCGCTGTCTGGTGAGCTGAGGTGAACATAGCCGAGAGCCGAGAGCCGAGAGTACGACCGTTGGAGTTGCCAACATCGCCATTCCTAGCGGGGGTTTGGGGGCCTGCGGCCCCCGAAAAAAATCCTTTTCTTTTCTTTCGGCGGGGCTTCGCCCCGCCGAGCCTCCCCGCCGGGAAGACGACAACGGTAGTAATAGCCGAGAGAGCGGCGGTTTTCATCGCGGCGGTATTGCGTCGGGGCAGTGACGGCTACGATGAGCCTTGTCTAGCGGATAAATAAAGCCTCCAGGGAGCGCTGGGTGCCGTTGAGTTGCTGGTAGATCGCCTCAAAGGCGACATCCATCCGGCGCACCTTCACGTCCGCAAAGCAGGCCGGGGCAACACCCGCCGGCAGTGGGCGCGCCGGAAAGTGGACCCAGCCGATCCCCACGAGCCGCGCCTCGGTCTCGGCGCTGAGCAGGTAGTTGGCCAGTTGCTGGGCCTCACGCGGGTGCGGGCTACCGGCCACCAGGGCCAGCGTGTTGGGGATGATCAGCGTGCCGATCTGATCTGGTGCCTGGTCAGGGAAGACCACATCCACCGGTGCCCCGCGCATGATGGCCCCGCATGCATCATCGGTGTCGGTAATCCCCCAGGCCAACTGCCCGTCGACGACCCGGTCGCGCACCACCGAGTTGCCGTCCAATACCTGCACGCCACGCTGCGCGACTTGCGCGTAGAACGTATGCGCGGCGTCTGCGCCCAAAAGCGCGTGAACCGCCGCCGCCTCGGTGGCGGCCGTGCCAAAGAGCGGACTCGCCAACCCCACATCGGTCGGCAGGTAGCGATCCGCGCCCAGGTCGAACAGTGAGGTCGGCGCGGCGGCGGGCGCAACCCGGGCCGTATTGATCAGTATAACGCGCCCCCGCCCGCCAAAGGCCGCCCAGTAGCCCGCAGGATCCAGATAGTCCGGCGGCAACCCGGCACCCGTGAAATCTGCCCGTGCCAACACGCCCTGCTCTTTGAGATAGATCGTGCGTAGAAACTCCCCGTTCCAGAAGACATCGGCCTGGGGGCGCTCACGCTCGGCCAAGAGGCGCTGCGCCAGCCCCACGGTCTTGGTGGCCTCGACATCATAAACCGCCAGGACACGGATGCCGCTGCGCGTCTCGAAGTCGCGCAGCACCTGCTCGGCGTAGCTCTGGTCGACCGAGGTGTAGATGACCACCTGGCGTGGTGGCGTGCCACACCCACAGACCACCAGCACCGCAAGGAGAAGGGCGAGGCTGAGGCTTGGTCTGATCCGTGTGTCCATGCGTGATGTAGCCCTGTACTAGGTGCGACGGCTGAACTTCAGCTGCGTCTGTCCGATCAGGATGATGTCGCCCTCCGCCAGCACCGTCGGCCCGGCAACCCGAACCCCGTTCAGCACCGTCCCATTGCCGCTGCCCAGGTCGCTCAACAGATACTGATCTCCCTGTCGCTGGATCATGGCGTGGTGGCGCGAGGCCATCTGATCGCTCAGGCGCACGTCGTTATCCTCCTCACGGCCCAGACGCAACTGCTCGCCCAGCGCGAAGCGCTGCGGCGCTTGTACGGCGCTCAACAGGATGAGGCTGGCCGGCGCAAGGATGATCGTAGGCGCGGCGGAGGGTAAGACATATGGCGTGCCGCAGTGTGCGCAGAAACGCATCCCGACCTGGACAGGGTTGCCGCACTGTGCGCAGATCGCCGTCGGCTGCGCAGGCGCGGGGATGACCGTCGGCGGCGCAGGCGCGGGTGCGGGGATCGCCGGCGGCGGCGCGGGTGCGGGAATGGCCGGCGAACGCAGGGCGGGTGTCTTGTGATCCAGCGGCACGCTTGTCCCCTGCGGTAGGCGGTACTCGTTATAGTGAGCTTGCCGCCCCTGGTCAAGCATGGCCGCAACCCATGCATCGCCGCGATCCAGACGATCCATCTGCTGGATGTGTACCTGGCCTGCGGCGTACTCCAGCAGAAACAGACGCCGATTGCCGTAGAGCAAGACATCGCAGAGCGGCACCGGCGCATCCCAGACATGCAAAGTCATCGTGAGCGTACACCGCCCCGAGGCGGAGAGCGTCTCGGCGAGCGGCCTGCCCCGTGTTCCCAGCCCGAGCAGATTCTGCCCGCTCGGCATCAGATAGCCACGGGTGATCAGCATGCCGATGTAGTCATCTACCGGTAGCTTCGCACGCGGCTGCACGCCCTCGATGCCGACCGCGCTGAAAAGATCGAGCCAGGCGGTGCCGCGCTGGAAGCTCGCATGGAGTTCCGCCGCAGAGAATGCCTCACTGGCGAGTTCAGAGCGCCCCAGGGCCAGGTCGGCAAGCGTGCAGGCGTGGTTGAAGAGGACGAATGCCCCCAGCGGCAGATCGTCACGCAGATCCTCGTTAATGCCAACACTGAACCAGCGCGGCAGCAGCGTCCGCGCCACCTGGGACATTGGCGTCACATCGTGCAGGCTCAGCCCGCCCTCGTCGTTGCCGAACTGAACCATATGCTCGCCAGCCTGGGCATAGCGGACGAGACAGGCATTGTGATTGACCCGGATCAACGTCGTGAGCGTGGCCGCATTGACCGAGGCCAGACTCAGCGCTCTGAGCAGACCCTGGCTGAACGGCTCGGCAGCCTGCGGGCCACGGTAGTAGCCTTTTTTGGCGAGCGTATCGAGCGCCGTGCCGGGAAGTTGATCGAGATCCGGCGAGACATCGTTGGTGAGCCAGTCGGCCAGCGCCGAGCCGGGTTGCACCGGCAGGTGCAGCAGCAGCGCCAGCGCCCACGCCTCGGTGTAGGTCAGTGTGTAGACGCTCATACGTTATACACCCATCCGCTGGCGCAGTTGCCGCATCAGCGCGCTGCCCTGATCACGAGGAATTTCGCCGCGCTGGACCTGATCCTTGATCCGGCGCAGCCCATGCAGAAACTGATCCTGAACCTGGATATCGCCATCGGCCGCGCTCCCGCCCAAAGTGTAGGAAGCGTAATCCTGGGTGGTCTTATCCCATGCGTCGGCACCTTTGTCGATGATCGTGCCAATATCGACCCGGTCTTCCTTACCACGGATCATCTCGGTCGCACCGCCGACCGCCGCATCAAGGAGACCGACGACCGGGTTCTTGGTCAGGATCCATTTCAGAGCCTGCTTATGCAGCTCTACGCTAACCGTCAGCACCTGGTCGATGCCGACGTACCCGCGCTCATCGCTCTTTTTTAGCCCGGTGCCTACGGCGTCGAATACGTCGACGACATTGGAGAGCTTGCCCAGACCAGATGCGAGCCGACTTATCTTGAGGTCACGTAGCTGGCGAACCGAGTCAACATACTGCCGCCCAGTCACCGCAGTCGGGTTGCTGTGCCATGCCCGGCCCGCCGCACGGATGGCGTCCAGCACTTTAGGGCTATTGGGAAAGGAGAAGAAGTCGTTCAGCGATCCGGCGATGGTTGACGCCGGGCCGACCATGTTTTTGATCAGCTCAAACCAGGGCGACTGGGATCCGGCGAGGATCGCGTCCTTAGCCTTCTGCGCATAGTCCAGCGACGGCGGTGAGCTCTGGGATGCGGGTGTGACGGGCGGCCCCTGAGGGGCGGTATCCGGCAGCCCGGCGCCCGCCGCGCTTGCGCTTGGTATGGAAACCAAGACGGCGGCAACCGCACCGCCCAGGCTAATAATGATCGAGATGACCGGGCGGAATCCCGGCGTACGCATGCAGTCGGCGGCGTTCAGCGGGTCGCGCGTACAATCATCGGCGTAGACCGGGGTTGTGAAGAGCAGGCTGAAGGCAAGCGCAGAGAGCAATAGCCCGAGGCCGGGCAACAACCAGCGGCGTGATCGTCTGGAAATATCCATAGCCCGTACTCCTCAGTAGCGCATCAGCACCGCAGCGGTGGCCACGCTGATGAATGATGAGAGGTGCAACATCTGGTAGCCATTGCTGGCGGTACTCGCAAGGCCGAAGCCCAGAAAGACCGGCACGGCGAGACTGATCCCCAGGCGTACCGGCCTGGGCAGCGACTGGATCAGTGGGCGCAACGGCAGCAGAACGCGATCAATCGGCTGCTTGAAGACCCACAGGAGGGTCGGCAATCCACCCACAATCAGCGGGGTAAGCAGATCAACCCCATCCAGCCCCTCGCTTTTGAAGAGGCCGATAAACGTGTAGAAGAACCAGAGTCCACTGAGCGCCAGGGCGGGTATGAGCGCCAGGGCGGGCACAATCGCGCGCACCAGCGACCTAGCGGGTCGGGGGATCGGCGGTAAGGCGGGCTGCGGTACCGGCGGCGAGGGCAGCGGGGGCGAGACTTGAGCCGCCAGCCAGCGCTGCCCATCATAGCGGAGCAGTCCGCCGTTGGGGTCAAACATCCACCAGACGCCGCCGGTATCCTGCCAGCGCAGTTGCTGTACCTCGACGATGAACTGCTGAGGAGGGATCTGCCCGGCGTCCCGCATAGCACGCAGTTGCAGGTAGCGTTGCCAGAAGATACTTGTTTGCTCGTCCATCAGCCTTACCTCATTTCAGCTTGCCGTGTACTTATTTTTTTAGGAACTAAGCTTGATGTTAGTCATTCGACAAGGCTTCAGACGTGCCGTTCATCGTGCAGGCTTCAGCCCACCGAATCAACTAACGCCAGGTTCATGACGGAAGAGACACTCTGATCCATGAATGAGAGTGGCCTGATTATAGTACACCTTTTCCCTAGCGTTTTATCACAGTACCGCAAAAGCAGGGCGGTTGCAACGTCGCTGGGGCTGCGCCCCAGACCGCGCTCTTTGTGGATGTTTGGCGGTGAAGCCGCCAAACATCCACAAAAAAAAGATCTCTCGGGGATGGCTTTGCCACCTCCAAACCCCCGCCGGAGGCGACGTGGCCACCGCCCTGTCGGCGGGCTCCTGCTCCATGTATTTTAGGGCTGCCTATGTTAGAATACCGATCAGGCATCCGAAAAGCCTGACAGGTGGCCTTATCGCATGTTGAGAACCCTCATCAACCAGCACCTCGGTCGCTACCTGATCAAGGAGTTGCTGGGCCGTGGCGGTATGGCCGCCGTCTATCGTGCCGCCGATACGGTACTCCAGCGCGATGTAGCCCTGAAGATCCTCTTCCCCCAGCACGGCGATGATCAATCCCTGGTCAAGCGCTTCACCCGTGAGGCGGTGACGGCGGCGTCCTTGGAACACCCAAACATTGTGCCGATCTACGATGTCGGCGAGTACGATGGCATGGCCTACATCGCCATGAAGCTGCTCAATGGCGAGACGCTCTATGAGCGGATCTTGCGCGACGGCACCCTCACCCCCGACGCGCTCTGCGAGATCCTCAGGCCGGTGGCCAACGCCCTCGACTACGCCCACAGCCACGGGGTGATCCATCGCGACATTAAGCCCGGCAACATCTTCCTCAGCCAGTCGGCCTCCGGCCAGCCACAGGTGATATTGACCGACTTCGGCATCGCCAAGCGACTCGACGCGCCCGGCCTCACCGCCACCGGTGCCCTGATCGGCACGCCCGACTACATGGCCCCCGAGCAGATCTCCAGTCGCCCGGTGGACGCCCGCACCGACATATACGCCCTGGGGATGCTGGCATACCGCGCACTGACTGGCCGGCACGCCTTTGAGGGCAGCACCCAGGATGTGCTGATGGGCCACCTCTACCGTCAGCCGCCCCCGCCTAGCAGCGTCGCCGCCGGGCTGTCGCCCGCCCTCGACCCGGTGCTGCTGCGCGCTATCGCCGCCGATACGAGCGACCGCTGGGCCAGCGCCGGGGACTTCGTGCGGGCGCTGGGCGAAGCCACAGGGATCACGACCATCGGGCGGGTGTCGCCGCCCACCGCCGAGGCATCAGCCACACCTCTCCCGGCGGGCGCGATCAATAGCGCGCCCACCAGGATCAGCCCAGTTGCCGATGCCAACCCGCTGCGGCGAACCGTTACAATGCTGCCCCTCACACCACCGCCACGGCCCACCCACACCAGCGCGCCCACGAGTCGGCTTGTGCGGGCAGAACTGCGTGGCAACGCTACCCCCTGGCTCCTGGCGGTCATCCTGGCCCTGATCGCCGGCGGGCTCGCCGTGGCCCTGGGGTTTATCGCCAGTGGCCGCCAGGGCAGCGCCGGGGCCGGGGGGGACGCGCTGCTCGCTAGCGCATCTCCCAGCCCGACACCCCGCATCACGCCGGTGCCCACCCCTATGCCCACGGCCCCGCCCGCCCCGACGGAGGCTGCCACCGAGGTGCGCGTGCCCACGCCCGCGCCGATGGTCGAGACGCCCCGCCGGGGCGTCTCTACTCCCAGTTCAACCCGAACACCCGTCCCCCAGGCCACATCCGCCGCCACGGTGGAGCCAATGGCTTCGCCGACGATCTCGCCCTCGCCGACGATCTCGCCCTCGCCGACGATCTCGCCCTCGCCGACGATCTCGCCCTCGCCGACGATCTCGCCCTCGCCGACGATCTCGCCCTCGCCGACGCCCTCGCCCTCGCCGACGATCTCGCCCACCACTGCGCCGGTGGCGGACTGCACCGAGGGGCAACTCCACGGCGGGTTCGGCCAACTCTATCGCGACAACGTCGACATACGCAGCCGCCTGGGCTGCCCAAAAAATAGCGAGCGGGCCGGCGTAGGCTCCGAGCAGTTCTTCGCGGGCGGAACAATGTTCTACTGGGGGATCAACCCGACCAGCCTGCGCGATACGATTATCATCTTCTATGGCCTCAATAGTGGTACCTATGGTATCGTGAATGCAGCCGAGACTGCAACCTACCCCGAGCCGCCGCCGAACAACGACCCGAACGCCCCCGTGCGCGGGTTCGGTCGAATCTACCATGGCAAGGCTGGGGTCGCCAAAGCTATGGGCCTCTGGACCAGCCCAGAGATCGAGCTAACGGCGCGCAGCCTAGGCGTGATCCAGTTCTTCGATGGCGGCACCATGATCTACACGCCGATCTACCAGCAACCTGGGGCCGGCAAACATGCGATTTTTGTGCTCTATGCAGACGGGACATTTGAACGGTATAATGATCCTTCTGCCGGATAGCTTCGTGACACATCGCTCAGAAGCGACCGACAACAATTCCAGATAGAGCAGATACCGCTATGACAGAGGTTGACCAACGGAGAAATGCGGCACCGCCAGGGATGGCGCTTCTACCGCTCAAGTTCGTCCCGCCGCCCGTACGCAGCGAGGCGCTGCTGCGCCCAGACCTCCAGGCGCTGCTGGCCGAGGTGCGCTTGCGCCCGGCGACTCTGGTTACGGCACCGGCGGGCTACGGCAAAACAACCCTGCTCACCCAGTGGGTCGCGGAGCTGAGTCGCACCGGGGCCGATGTGTGCTGGCTCGGCCTCGACGCGGGCGACAGCGCCCCCGCATTGCTCCTGGCCTACCTGATCAACGCCTTCCAGAGCCATCTGTCCGATGAGGGCGAGCAGGCGTGGCGTATCCTGCAGAGTACCGCCGACCTACAGCGCGACTGGCCGCTGGTAGCCGGGGCGCTGTTCAGCGAGCTGCAGAGCGAGCTGAATGCGCCAACCTTCCTGATCATCGACGACTTTCACCTGATCGCCGATGGCCCGATCACCGGCGCGCTCCTCGGCTACCTACTGCGCACCGCCCCCCCAGTCCTGCATATTGTGGTGGCCTCGCGCCGACCCATCAGCATCGCTCCGCTGCCGCGCATGCGCGCCGAGGATCAGTTGGTCGAAGTCGAGCGGGCGAATCTCTCGCTCACCTGGGCGGAGGCATCTGCCCTGCTGGAGCGCAGCGGCGTCGTCTTGAGCGAAGTGGATCTCCGGCTGCTCCTGGCCCGCACCGAGGGCTGGGTGCTCAGTGTACAACTAGCCGCCCGCGCCCTGGCCCGCCAGGCCCCCGCCCAGCGTCAGGCATACCTCCACGCCCTCGATAGCAACCAGCAGCATCTGTTCGACTACCTCGCCTCCGAGGTGATGGCCGACCTGCCGCCCGACCTGATCGCCTTCCTGGCCCGCGCCGCCCTGGCCGAGCAGGTGGACGGCGACCTGCTCGCCGAGGCGCTGTCTATGCCCGAGGCCGAGCAACTGCTTGCCCACAGCCTCCAGCTTGGCCTGCCGATCACCGTCGTCGATAGCAGCGAGGATGTCGGGCACAGCTACCGCTTCCACCCGCTCTGGCAGCGCCTCCTGCGCGAGCGGGCCGAGCAACTCTTCACCAAGGTCGAGCTGACCGCGCTCCACCACCACTACGGCATGGCCTTCGAGCGGCGCGGACGCCTAGAGGCCGCCTTGAGCCACTACGCGGCCGCCGATGATGATCTGTCGATCTCTCGGGCGCTGCGCGAGCAAGCGTGGCCGCTGATCAGTACCCCCCAGCGCGACACCATCCGCGCCTGGATTGCGCGTCTGCCTGCCGAACTGCGTGACGACGACCCCGAGTTGCTGCATATGTGGGGCCAGAGCCTCGCCGTCGCCAGCGGCGACCAGGCTCTGGCCGCGATCAGCCGGGCCGCCCAGCTCTACCAGGCCGAGGGGAACGCCCAGCGCGAGCTGCGCGCCCTGAGCGATATGGCCGCCCTGATCTTCTGGGAGGATCGCCCCGCCGACTTCGCCGATGTCTGCGTGCGCGCAGTGCGCGCCGCCAACCGCAGCCGTGACACCTGGGCGCGTGGGGCGGCGATGGTGAGCGTGGCCGCCCTGCTCTACAGCCGTGGACGCTACGCCGCCGCCCTGCACGTGGCCGCCCACGCCGACCGCCACCCGCACGGCACCTTCTGGCAGTGGCTCATGGCCATGATCGTCAGCTCAATCCAGATCCAGCAGGGCTACCCCGCCACCGCTCTGGCCACGATTGCCGCTGCCCTGGAGATCCCGCAGGTGGATCGCGACGACCGCATGCGCCAGAATCTACTGCGGCTCCAGGCGATGGCGCTCTACCTTCAGGGCCAGATCCTCGACGCCACCGGGGTCGCGCTCGACGCGCACCGCCGCCTGAGCGATTTCTCAAACGAGGGGGTGATCGGTAGCAGCGCCATGTTCCTCGCCCTGCTCATGCTTGAGCAGGGCCGCCACGAGGAGGCCGCTACCTACCTGGCGCGCGCTAGGGCGGTGGCCAACCGGGTTGGCGCCGGAGCCCTCCTCGCCCGTGTCCATGTACTCGACGCCTACGCGCTCCTGCGCGCCGACCAGCCCGCCCAGGCCGCCGCCGCTGCTGCCAACTTGCTGCGCCAGATGCACGCCACCAGCGCCGATACCGTCGGTGAGCGGGCGCCGTCATCTCACCGCGACGCCACCACGTCCGGCGAGTCGCCCTTCGCCGCCCTGGCTACCCACGACCTCTGGATGCAGATCCTGCTGCTCGTCTCCCTCGGCGAGGGCGGCGATACCGAGCGGGCCGACAGCTTCGCCAACAGCCTCGTCACCGAAATGTCGCA
>CAISPW010000346.1 GCA_903887465.1 uncultured Oscillochloris sp.
GTCATTCGCCCCGCTTCGCGTCATTCGCGATCCAAACGCTTTTCGCGATCCAAACGCTTTTCGCGCCTTCGCGTTCGCGTCATTTGCCCCACTTCGCGTCATTCGCGATCCAAACGCTTTTCGCGCCTTCGCGTTCGCGTCATTCGCCCCGCTTCGCGTCATTCGCGATCCAAACGTCATTCGCGCCATTGACCGGCGCGTGGGAGATCACCATCTTCGTCGAGCGAGGCGGGGCCAAGCACCGCGCCCGCTTCACGCAGCGGGTGCGCGGCACCGACCGCCACGCCTTAACAATGCCTGAAGATGTTCCTGCTACCATGAATGATCTATCGCCCTGAGCCCTGCTGTCTGAAACCTGCCACCTGAGGCATTGGCGTATGACCCAGACCATCCTCATCGTCGACGACGAGCGCAACCTGCGCGATATGATCCGCGTCTACCTGGAGCAGGAGATGTATCACGTCGTCCAGGCGTCCAACGGTCGCGAGGCGCTCTACGTGGCGCGCATCGAGAAGCCCGACCTGATCATCCTCGACCTGATGATGCCGAATATGGGCGGCTACGAGTTTATGAACGCCTACCGCAAAGAGGGCGTCGCCCCGGTGATCATGCTCACCGCAAAAGTTGACGACGAGGACAAGATCCTTGGCCTGGAACTCGGTGCCGACGACTACCTCACCAAGCCCTTCAACGTCCGCGAGCTGATCGCCCGTGTCCGCGCGGTCATCCGCCGCACCTACCGCCCGGTGATCGCGCCCGACCTCCTGCGCGCCGCCGACATCATCGTCGATCGCGCCGGTTGCACCGTGCGCGTCCGCGACCAGTATGTCGATCTGACGCCCTCAGAGTTTGAGTTGCTCAGCACGCTCATGGCCGCGCCCGGACAGGTCTTCTCGCGCCTCGACCTTATGGATCGCATCTCTGGCAACGCCTTCGAGGGCTACGAGCGCACCATCGATGTCCACATCCGTAACCTGCGCACCAAGATCGAGCCCGACCCGCGCCACCCCCGGTATATCGAGACCGTCTACGGCATGGGCTACCGCTTTGCCCTGCCTAAGACATCCGGCGGGTAAGATCGCGTGGGATGTCCGGTGGGATGCGTTCGGGGAGGGCGTGTCCATCCCCTCGCAACCAACAATCGACGATCTGCAACCCGAATGATCCACTCCCTCGCAGTCAAGCTCACCCTGTCCTTTTTGCTGATTGGCGTGATCGGTGCCATCCTCGTCGCCCTCCTGATCGGGCTGCGCACCCGCTTTGAGTTTGACCGCTTCCTCTCCTCACGCGATCAAGATGCGATCTCGCAGATCCTCACCGACCACTATACGCGCCACGCGAGCTGGGCCGGGGTTGAAGACTCCCTCGCCGACGATCCGCGTACCGCCTTCTATAGCCGCCGGATCACCCTGCTCGACGCCGATCACATCGTCGTTCTCGGCGGTCGGGCCTACCAAGTGGGCGTCCAGATCCCCGAGACCGACTCTATCAGCAGCCTGCCCATCAGCGTGAACGGTCGCGTCATCGGCTACGTACTCGTCCCCCAGGTAGATCGCTTTGCCCGCCCATCCAGCGATGATCACCCGCCGATGCCCGAGATGGCCTTCCTCCAGCGGGTCGCATGGGCCGCCGCCATCAGCGCCGGGGTCGCCGCCTTGATCGCCCTCGTCCTCGGCAGCCTCCTGGCCCGCACCCTCACCCGCCCCGTTCGCGAGCTCACCGCCGCCACCCAGGCGATGGCGGCCGGCAACCTCGGCCAGCAGGTGCGGGTGCGCTCGCGTGATGAGATCGGCCAGCTCGCCGCCTCATTCAACCAGATGACCAGCGACCTCGCCCGCGCCAGCCAGGCCCGCCGCCAGATGACCGCCGATCTCGCCCACGATCTGCGCACGCCGCTCACCATCCTGCGCGGCTACACCGAGGGCCTCAAAGATGGGCGCATCCAGGGCAGCGCCGCCCTCTACGGTGTGATGTATAGCGAGGTTGAACACCTGCGGCATCTGGTTGAAGATCTGCGCGTCCTCTCCCTGGCCGACGCCGGCGAGTTGCCCCTCAACCGGCGGGCCATCGACCCGAGCGCCCTGATCGAGCGCGCCGGGCTCGCCTATATCGTCCAGGCCGAGCAGAGCGGCCTGGCGCTGCACGTCACCTCCGTCAGCGATCTGCCCTCCATCCTGGTTGACACCGACCGCATGACCCAGGTGCTCAACAACCTCGTCTCGAACGCCCTGCGCCACACCACCCAGGGAGAGATCCGCCTCTCGGTCGGACAGCAGGACGCCAATGTTGTCCTCTGCGTAAGCGACACCGGCAGTGGCATCGCCCCCGAGGATCTGCCCCACATCTTCGACCGCTTCTACCGCGCTGATAAAGCCCGCCAGCGTGACGACAGCGGTGCCTCCGGCCTCGGCCTCGCCATCGCCAAGGCCATCGTCGACGCCCACGGCGGCAGCATCTCCGTCGAGTCTACCCTCGGCCATGGCACTACGTTTATCATCGCCCTGCCCGCCATGCGGTAAGGGCGCAGCGTCGCGCTACTGCGCCCCTCACCTCACCGGCAGTTCAACCGACGCCGGGCCGCGCGCCGCCTCGGCCACCGTCAGCACCGGCGTCACGCAGGCGTCCACATCCGCGAACGTGGCGCTCCACTCGGCCAGCGGGCGGCGGGCGATCACTGCGGCCACCTCCACGATCAGCGCGGGCTGGTCGGGATCCGCGTGGCGCGGGGCCAGATCAGGTCGGTCGATTGCCGCGCAGAACCGATCCCAGAAATGGCGCTCCAGGGCGGCCACCGCCAAGTGTCGCCCGTCGGCCGCCGGGTAAACCCGGTAGCAGGCCAAGTTTCCCGAGATCGCGTGCCCTTCCTCGGCGCTCACCGCGATCCCGGCCTGGGCCACGGCATACCAAGGCTCCATCAGCCAGCGCGCCGCCGCATCCATTGGCACATCCAAAAAGGCTCCCGCGCCAGTCCGCTCGCGGGCGTGGAGCGCCGCCAGGATGGCCGTCGCCGCCGCCAGCCCGCTGGTCAGGTCGGCCAGTTGCGCGCCCGGCATCGCTGGCTCGCCGGCCGCCGTCGTCATCGCCAGAAAGCCCGAGAGCGCCACAAAATTCAGGTCGTGGCCGGCCATCCCGCTGTCGCCCGGTGCCGCCCCAAAGCCGCTGATCGCGCAGTAGATCAGCTGCGGGTTCTCCGCCCGCAGCGCCGCAGCCCCCAGCCCCAGCCGATCTAGCACCCCCGGTCGAAACCCGTCCACCAGCACATCCGCCCCGCGTGCCAGATCGCGCAGCGCCGCCACGCCCGCCGCCGACTTCAGATCCAGCGTCACGCTCTGCTTTCCGCAGTTCAGAGCCACAAACTGCGGGCTCTGTCCCGCCGCATCCAGAGGCTGCATCGACCGCATCGGGTCGCCCCCAGGCCGCTCCACCTTCGTCACCCGCGCGCCCATCCCCGCCAGGATCTGCGTACACGCTGGCCCCGGAATATACATCGCCACCTCGACCACATGGATGCCCGCGAGCGCCTGTTTGATCATGATCATATCCCCACATATACAAAGAGCCGCCCCAGTGGGGCGGCTCCATCATACGATAGAAAAAACCTACGCTGGCACAATCCCCGGTCGTGGTCGCGGCGTCGGACGGTCACTCGGCGGCACTGTGGTGGGCACGGTCGTACCCTTCGGTGGCGGGGGCAGATCCTCGCCGCGCACAATCGCCTCGACCTGGCCCCGGTCGAGCGTCTCATACTCCAGCAGCGTCAGCGCCAGCCGGTCGAGGGTATCCCGATTATCCGTCAGCAGCTGGATCGCCATATGCATGCGCTCATCGAGCAGCTTGCGCACCGCCTCATCGAGCCGCGCCGCCGTAGCCTCGCTGTGGTCACGCGGGCCAGCCATCTCGCGCCCAAGGAAGGGATTCTCCGTGCCCTCGCTGGCGAACAGCAGCCCCATCTCATCGCTCATACCCCAACGGCCCACCATCCGCCGGGCCAGCTGCGTCGCCCGCTGCAAGTCATTCTCCGCGCCCGTGGTGATCTCACCGATCGCCACCTGCTCGGCCGCCCGCCCGCCGAACAGCGTCGCCAGCTGCGAGCGCAGGAACTGCCGCGAATAATTGAAGCGGTCGCCCTCCGGCAGATACTCGGTCACGCCCAGCGCCCGCCCGCGCGGGATGATCGTCACCTTATTCACCGGGTCCGACTCCGGCACCAGGTTTGACACCAGGGCGTGACCGGCCTCGTGGTAGGCAATCACCGTCCGCTCCTGCGCGCTCATCAGCACCGGCCGCTCCGTGCCCAGGACGATCTTGTCTAGGGCTTCACGAAAGTGCTGCGCCGACACTTGGCGGGCCATATGCCGTGCCGCGTGGATCGCCGCCTCATTCACGAGATTCGCCAGGTCAGCCCCGGCGAATCCCGGCGTCTGCCGCGCCACAATCGACGGATCCACATCGGTGGATACCGGCTTGCCGCGCATGTGGATGCGCAAAATCGCCTCGCGACCACGCACATCCGGCAGGCCCACCGTCACCTGGCGGTCGAAGCGGCCCGGCCGCAGCAGGGCCGGGTCGAGTACATCCGGCCGGTTCGTTGCCGCGATGATGATCACCGGGGTGGGGCTGGTCTCAAACCCGTCCATCTCCACCAGGATCTGGTTCAGGGTCTGCTCGCGCTCATCATTACCGCCGCCCATACCCGCGCCGCGCTGACGACCGATCGCATCAAGCTCGTCGATAAACACGATCGCCGGGCCGTTGCGCCGGGCCTGATCGAACAGATCGCGCACGCGCGAAGCACCCACGCCCACGAACAACTCCACAAACTCGCTGGCGCTGGTGCTGAAGAATGGCACCTCAGCCTCGCCCGCCACCGCCTTCGCCAGTAGCGTCTTGCCCGTCCCAGGCGGGCCGACCAGCAGCACACCACGCGGGATCTTCGCACCGAGTCGCTTATAGCGATCTGGGCTTTTGAGAAAGTCCACCACCTCGCTTAACTCAAGCTTCGCCTCCTCAGCCCCGGCCACATCGCCAAACTTTACCGTCGGCTTATCGCCCATATGCGACTTCGCCCGTGAGCGGCCAAAGCTGAAGATATTCTGCTGCCCGCGCGACTGCTGGCGCATCATAAAAATAAACAAGCCGCCGATCAGCAGCACCGGCCCGAAGGACAGCAAAATATTCCAGAAGAGCGACGGGTTCTGCACCGAGGCGACAATCTCGACATTCTTCTCGCGCAGCAGCGGCAGCAGACTCTGGTCACCCACCGCCGGAATCATGCTGGTGAACTGATTCGCCTTCGTCGGCGCGCTGCCGAACAGCGTCCCACCGCTCACCGACGTGCCCGCCGGTGCCGCGATCGCCTCGGACAGCACCCCGCGCACCTGCTGATCATTCAGATCGACCTTGGTCACATTCCCCGCCTGCACCTGATCGAGGAATCGGCTATATGGCAGATCGATCATCGGGGCCGTCGGACGCAGCGTGAAGATATTCCAGACCAGCGTCAGGCCAAGCAGCAACATCAGCCAGCGCATCCCCGGGCCGCCGAATATGCTGGTGCCGGGCGGCTGTCCATCAGGCCGCTGTGATTGACGTGGAAGCATAAGAGGCTCCTTCTCATCGCCGCAGGGGCGGCGTGTATGTGTACTCCCATGGTACGCCTGAATCCTGCCCGTAGATGCCCCCAAGTGTTAGCGCATTGTTAGAATCATGGTGAGCATTTGATGAGGATCGCTGTCTATATTGCCATCAGTTTCGCGCCCAGCACACCCAGCACACCCAGCACACCCAGCACGCACAGCACGCACAGCACGCACAGCACGCCCTCCGCGTTCGCGTCCTCCGCGCCCGTTCGCGCCCTCCGCGATCCAAACCGTCCCCCCCGTTCGCGCCCTCCGCGATCCAAACTGTCCCCCCGCATGCCCCATGGTATAGTAGACGCCATGAACCTTCTCTCCATCGAGACGATTAGCAAGCAGTACGCCGAGCGCCCGCTCTTTCAGGATGTCACCTTCGGCCTGAGCAAGGGCGAGCGCCTCGGCGTGATCGGCGTCAACGGCTGCGGTAAGAGTACCCTCCTGCGCATTGTCGCCGGCATCGAGCTCCCCGACAGCGGGCGAGTCGTTGTCTCCGGCGGAGCCCACGTCGCCTACCTACCCCAGGCACCCCTGCTCCCCGAGGAGAAGACCGTGCTAGAGGCGGTCTTCGCCGGCGACTCGCCCACGATCCGCCTGCTCCGCGCGTACGAACTGGCCAGCGCGCAGCTCGCCGAGCAGCCCGACAACGTCGGCTTCCTCGCTCGGATCAGCGCCCTCACCCCCCAGATGGACGCGCTCGGCGCGTGGGACGCCGAGGCGTCCGCCCACACGATCATCACCGAGTTGGGCCTAGCTGAGTATGCCAACACCCCGATTTCCATCCTCTCCGGCGGGCAGCGCAAGCGCGTGGCCATGGCCCGCGCGCTCGTCGATCAGCCCGACCTGCTCATCCTCGATGAGCCGACCAACCACATCGACACCGACACGATCGATTGGCTAGAGGCATATCTCTCGCGCAGCACCTGCGCCCTGCTCCTCGTCACCCACGACCGCTACTTCCTTGATCGCCTCGTCGGTCGCATGATCGAGCTTGATCGCGGTCGGTTTAGCAGCTACATCGGCAACTACGCCAGCTTCCTTGAGCAGAAGGCCGGTCGGATCGTCCGCGAGGCCGCCGTTGAGGAGGCCCGCCAGAACATGATCCGTCGCGAACTCGTCTGGCTGCGTCGCGGCGCGCAGGCCCGCACCACCAAACAGAAGGCCCACGTCGAGCGCGCCCAGGCTCTGATCGAGCAGCGCCCCGACGCCGCCCAGGGCAGCATCGAGATCGACCTCGGCACCAGCCGACGCATCGGCAAGCGCGTCCTAGATCTGCACGGCGTCAGCAAAAGCTACGGTGAGCGCCTGTTGGTTGACCGCTTCAGCCTGGAACTCAAGGCAAGCGACCGCCTCGGCATCATCGGCCCAAACGGCAGCGGCAAATCGACCCTGCTGAATCTGATCGCTGGCCGTGTGCAGCCCGACAAAGGCGAGATTCGCGTCGGCGAGACGATCCACATAGCCTACTACGACCAGGAGAGCAGCGGGCTGAAACTCGACCAGCGCGTCGTCGATTATATCCGCGAGGTCGCCGAACTCGTACGCGGGCGCGATGGTGCCCTCGTGGCGGCCACCCAGATGCTTGAGCGCTTCCTGTTCACCCCCGAGATGCAGTGGGCCACCATCGCCAGCCTCTCCGGCGGCGAGCGCCGCAGGCTCTACCTGTTGCGCCAGCTCATCCACAGCCCAAACCTGCTGATCCTCGACGAGCCCACCAACGACCTTGATCTGCAGACCCTCGGCATCCTCGAAGACTACCTCGACGACTTCAGCGGCGCGGTGATCGCCGTCTCCCACGACCGCTATTTTCTTGATCGCGTGGTTGGGCGCATCTTTGCCTTCGAGGGCGCAGGCCGGATCGTCGAGTACCCTGGTAATTACAGCCTCTACCGCGAATACCATGCCCGTAAGGCTGCCGCAAAGAGTGCGGTGAAGGTGAAGCCCGCACAGCCTGTAGTACCTGCGTCAGTACCTGCAGGCCCCCGCAAGCTGAGTAGCAAAGCGCGTCGTGAGCTAGAGAGCTTAGAACATCGTATTGCCGAACTAGAGGTCGCCCGCGACTCTATCGGCGCACAGCTCAATCAAGCCGGATCCGATCACGTCCGCTATAGCCAACTGGCCGCCGAGCTCGCTCAGGTCGAGCTAGCTATCGAGTCCCACTTCACGCGCTGGGCCGAGCTTGCCGAGCAAGCTTAACATGCCTTAACATGCTCATAAAATTGATCCAATATGGGCGCGGCTCATGAATACGTGACAGAGGGTTTTATGGCATCAGGCTGCTATAAAGCCCTTTGTGCATATTGATTTGACAAGCCGTAGTGAGGGTGCTATACTACGCGGGCTGGAATGAACGAAGTCTCACACACGCAAGTGAGTAGACGAAACAAGTTAGGTAAAACATCCGCGAACCGCGCTGAAAGTACATTTCAGAGACGTCGCCAGGAACTTCAGCGCTGCTGAATAGCTCCTGGTTTTGTTTTTGCCTAATGGTTTGTCCAGTCTGCACCTTCACAACTAAATTACGATAGTTACGTGAGTGCCACGTCAACAAGCTGGAGTAACTGGCGTAAGCCAAGCTTCAGTCAACAACGCAGAGTTTGATCCTGGCTCAGGATGAACGCTGGCGGCGTGCCTAATGCATGCAAGTCGTACGCAGGGTGCTTGCACCGCTGCGTGGCGCACGGCTGAGGAACACGTGGGTCATCTGCCCCGGAGTGGGGGATA
>CAISPW010000347.1 GCA_903887465.1 uncultured Oscillochloris sp.
GGCGAAGCCGCCAAAAACCAACCAAAAGTGAGGTCTGGGGCGCAGCCCCAGCAACGTTGCATCAGCCCTGGCCCGACCGCCACGCTCGCACACTGATCGCCACGCTGCTGCTATAATCGGGGCAATGAAGACGGCACTACAGTTGATCGGGCTGGCCCTCTGCCTGGCCCTGGCGGCGGCGTGTACCGCCCCGCCCGCCCCGCCCGCCGAGACGCCTTTGTCTACGCCCGCCGCCACCGCCGTGCCGCCAACCCCGACGGCCCGCCCGGCACCCTCGCCGATCCCGGCGGCCCGCCCGCTGCGCCTGTGGGTGGGCGAGTCCGACCCGGCCATTCATGTTGTGCGCGCCCTGGCCGCGAGCTACGAGGCATCCGGCGGCGGGGCCATCGAGCTGACCGCCAAGGATCCCGACACCCTGCGCATGAGCGTGGCTGGCGTCGGACTCACCGGCGATCCGCCGCCCGACATGATCTGGGCCGACCAGGAGACCCTGGCCGGGCTGCTGGCCGACGGCCAACTTCAGCCGGTGGCCGCAGCGGGCGACCCGCTGCCGGGGCTGCTGGCCGACGCCACGGCGGACGGTAAGCTGTGGGGCGTGCCGCTGACGGCCCAGGGCGGGCTGCTGCTACTCTACAACCGCAGGATCGCCGCTGGCCCGCCGGCCACCAGTGACGAGCTGATCGTCCGCTCACGGGCTGGCGGCGCGGGTCTGATGATGGCCTGGGACGAGCCGCGCTGGCTGCTGCCCTGGCTGTACGGCTTCGGCGGCACGCCCACCGGCGGCACGGATGGTGCCCCGACCCTCGACACGCCCGAGATGCGCAGCGCCCTCGGCTTGCTGCGCGAGTTCGCCGTCGCCTCGCCCACGGAGGTGAAGACCTACCGGGGTGGCCAGCGCTGGTTTGGCGCGGGCGAGGTAGCCTTCGCCATCGACGGCGACTGGGCTATGCCCGAGTACCGCAGCCTCACCACGACCCTCGACTTGGGCATCGCGCCGCTGCCGGTGATCCCGGCAACCGGACGGCGGGCGCTGCCGCTGATCGGCGGGAGCTTCCTGATGCTCCAGCACGATCTGGGCGGGGCGGATCTGGGCCGGGCCACGATGTTCGCGGCCTTCCTCGCAACGCCTGCGGCGCAGGCCCGGCTGGCCCGCGATCTCGGCCGCCTGCCGGCCAGCCAGCGCGCCCTGCGCGACCCGGCGCTGCTGGCCGACCCGGCCCTGGCCGCCGCCGCCGCCCTGGCTGCCGCCGCCCCCGGCCTGCCGCCCACCAAGGCCGCCCGCTGCGCCCTCCTCGGCATCGGCGACTGGCTGCCCAGCCTGCTCAAGGGCACCCTCAACCAGGCCGAGGCCGCTACCGCCATGCAGCAATCGGCTGAAACATGTGTAACCCGCTAGACGATCTCGTCGTATTATAAAGTGGTAAGATCTTCAGCACCCCATCGTGATGCGTGGATCCGCCACACACCACGCATCATCAGTGAGCACCCTTATGCAATGCCCATCTTGTGATGCGGAACTCCCCGATGACGCCCGCTTCTGCATTGAATGCGGCGTCACCCTCGATAGCGCCAGCACCGGCCCAACCGTCCTCCTGCGGGCGGACGCGCATGCCACGGCCTCGTGCGCGGCCTGCGGGGCGAGTAACCCCGGCCACGCGATTTTCTGCGTACGCTGCGGCCAACGCATGGGCGACCCGGCCCCGCGCCCGGCCCCGCCGCGCCGGGCCATCAGCGGCGACATCGTCCAGGGGCCGCCATCGCTGCCGACTTTCAGACCCCAGCCGACGTCGGCCTTCGGCCAGCGCAGTGGCTGGGAGGCGGCGAGCGCGGCGATCCTGCTGATCGGCATCGGGTTGCTCTTCCTCGGCAAGCTGTTCTGGCCGGGCATCCTGATCGTGATCGGGGTCGCAAACTTTATGCGGATGGCGGGCAGCGGGCGTGTTACGCAGGGAATGCGCAACACCCTCTGGCTTTTTGGCCTGGCCTTCCTGTTTATGGTGCCACGCCTATTCTTCCCTGGCATCCTCGTGCTGGTCGGCCTGAACGCCCTGATGATGGCGATCATGCGCAGCGGACGCCGGTGGCCGTAGCGAGCGATCATGCCATCAGCGTCATCCCGCAGGGCTGATGCAACATCATCGTCCGGTAGGAGCGTAGGGATGGCAAAGCCGCCCCCGCGCTCTTTTTTTGTGAGGTTTGGGTGGCTTCGCCCAGCCCTGCATCCTCCCGCGTCGCAAGTCTTTATATATCGAGTATAATCTTCATATGTAAAGGGTTATTCGCGTAGAACTCACCCCCACTCCGGCGCAAGCCGGGTTCCTGGCAGAGCGGAAAGCGGGCCATATGGGGCGGATCATCGCAGTCACCAATCTCAAAGGCGGTATCGGCAAAACAACAACGGTCGTAAATCTGAGCGCAGGTCTGGCACTGCGCGGTGCCCACGTACTGTTGATCGACGTTGATGCCCAGGGCAATCTCGCGATGGCTTTGGGGGTGAAGCCGCGCCGCACCATCTACGAAGTGCTGGTGGACGGTGCCGCCGTGGTCGACTGTATCAGCAGCGCCCGTCCCAACCTCGATCTGCTGGCCGCCGACGCGAGCCTGCTCACCGCCCAGCCCGAGATCGCCCGCCGCCCCGATTGGGCGCGCGTCCTGGAAAAAGCGCTGCTGCCGGTGCGCTCACGCTACGATGTGATCATCATCGACTGCGGCGGCTCGCTCACCGTGCTGAACCTCAACGCCCTCAACGCCGCCACCGATGTGCTGGTGCCCACCACCACCGAGCCCTTCTCGCTGAAGGGGCTGGAGATGCTGATACAGCAGATCCGCCAGGTGAAGGGCGGCACGGGGGCGCTGCGGGCGATTGTGCCAACTATGTATGATGCGCGGACGCGCCAGTCGGTGGAGTTGCTCGAGTCGCTGCGCGTCCGCTACGGCGACCTGGTGCTGCCGCCGATCCGCGTGAACGTGCGGCTCTCCGAGTGTTCGGCCCAGGGCCAGACGATCTACGAGTACGACCCGCGATCACGGGGGGCGATCGACTACGCCCAACTGGTGGAGCAGATGAGCGAGCGTATGAGCATTGGGTCGGCGGCGGCTCGCCCGTCACCCGCGCCGCCCCAGGCCGCCCAGCCGCGCCCGGCCTCCGCCGAGCCGCCGCTGGTGACGGGCGCGGGCAGCATGCTCAGCGCCAGTTGCCCCAACTGCGGCCGACCGCTCCAGCGGGCCACCGTGGCCAGCTACCGTGTCACCTACTGCGACCACTGCAAGTACCGCCACCAGGATCTTGCCGCCGGGGGGCGGCGCTGATGGGATTCAAGGAAGGCTCAAGGGAGGGATCCCCTCCCTTGAACCTTTCTGCTTGGCTCACCGCGATCCTCCTCACCCTCAGCGTCATCGCATCATTGGCAGCGGCCTGGATGCTGCGCGACGCGCCCCTGGACATGGCCCACGGCATGCTCCGCGCCGATGCCCTGAGCGCCCTCCTCACCCTGGTCACGGCGGCCATGGCCTTGGCCGAAATTGGCCGGGGCCGCGACCCGGCACCGCTGCGGCTGCTGGGTGTGGTCGGCCTGCTGACGGCGGCCTATCTGAGTGAACACCTCGCGGTGACGGCGGCGCTCTTCGCCCTGGCTGGGTTCCTGCGGGTACTCGGGCGTCGCCCGACCGAGGCGCTGCCGGTGGCGCTGCCCCTGATCTGCCTGGCCCTTGGCATGGCCAGCTTGGGCCTGCGCGCCGACGAGTGGCGCTACGGTACGCCGGGTGCGGGCGCAGGGCTGAATAGCGGGGCCTTCGCGCTGCTGCTGCTGGCCGCCCTCCTGGCCGGCGGGTTCCTGGCCCTGGTCGATGGGCGGGACTGCGGCCCGGCCCGACCGATTGATCCCATCCTCGGCCCGACGATGCTCTACCCGCTGCTGCGCCTGGACAGCCTGGGGCCGTGGAATTTGGGCTGGCTGGCGGCGACCCTGCTGATCGGCGGGGCGGTAGCCCTCTGGTCGGCCTGGCGGGCCGCGACCGATCAACTGGATAACGCCGCCGGGTGGCTGCAGCGCTACCTAATCGGCCTGGCCCTGGTCGGCGTGGGGCTTGGCTCGGGGGCCGGGCTGGCCCTGGTGGCCTTCGCCCTGCTCGCTATGCCTATGATCTCCCTCGGCGTGGGCACGGCGGTGGGCGATCAGCGCCCCTGGCCGCTGTGGGCGTTGAGCGCGGCCACGCCCCTGAGCGCGCCCTTCGTTGCCGCCTGGGTGGGCGTGGCCGCCGCCACAGCCGGGCGTGTGCCGATACTGGCGCTGACTCTCTGGGCGGCGGCCCTGCTCGCCAGCGTGCCCGTGGCTCGCTTGGCGGCAGACGGCGGCGGGCGGCCTCGCTGGCCCCAGGATCGACGGCTGCTGCTGGCCGCTGGACTGAGCATGGCTCTCGGCATCGGCGCGCCCATGGCGCTGGCCCTGCTCGTGACGCCGATGGTTTCCCAACTCGCCGGTGGCCTCTCCCCGCAGGGCGAGATCGCCCTGTGGCCGTGGGTCGGCCTGCGCGCCTTCGACGCCGCGCGCCAGCCGGTGGCCGTGCTGCCCACCCTAGCCATGGCCGGACTGATGATCGTCCTGGGTGCCCTAGCCTGGATCGGCGCACGCCTGCTGGCCCGGCGCAGCAGGCGGAATAGGGGCTGACCGATTGAACCCGCCGCAAGCCGCCATGCTTTAGCCGAGCGGTGAGGCGGGTTTCTCTCAGGGCTTTAGCCCTTGTATCGGGTGTCCCAATGAGGTATACTATCCCTATACAGTACATACGTTCACATGGATACCTCCGATGATTCGCACGCATATCCTTGATTGCCATGCACCCCGCAGCGAGGCCGACGCCTTGAACCGCGAAAGCGGGCGGGTCTACACCGACACCCTGGTGTGGCACTACCGCATCTATCGGCGCACCGACCACTGGCTCTCGCAGGGCGCGGCCGAAAAGCTCAACGACTCGCTCAGCCCGACCACGCTGCACGCCCACAGCCGGGACGCCGCACAACAAGCCTTCTACAAGGCATGCAAGACCGCCAAGGCCACCCGCGCCGAGGGTGGGAAGTATCCGCACAAACGAAAGTTCTATCGCACGACGATCTGGAAAGCAACGGGCATCCGCCTCACGGACGGCAGACTGCTGCTGGCCCGAGCCCGTGGGCGGGAGCCAATTGCCGTTGTCATACCCTCCGATCTCGCCACCCTCCCCAAAATGGCCTTTGTCGAGATGCGACTGGTCTACGATCAGATCGCCATGCGCCATCGCTGGCATCTGGTGGTCGATGATGGGATGGAGGTGCCGCTGCGTACCGAAGGGCAGACCCTCGCCGCTGATCTGGGGGAGATCCACCCGGCGGCGGTCGCCAATGAGCAGGGCGACGTAGTGATCTTCACCGCTCGCGACCTGCGCGCATTGAATCAGTATCGTAACAAGCGCCTCGCCAGCCTGCAAACTCGGCAGAGTCGTCTCACCAAACGGAGCCGCCGCTGGAAGAAGATGCAGCGACGCAAGGCATATCTGTTGGCCCGCAACAATCGCCAGCGGCGGGATATTGAACACAAGGTCACGCGGGCGATCACCAATCACGCCAAGGCCGAAGGCGCAAAGCGGCTGGTGGTGGGCGATATCCGCGACATTGGCAACGGGAAGCGGCTGAACACCAACGCGCAGCAGAAAGTGAGCGGCTGGTCGCACGGGCGGCAGATCGCGTTCCTGGTCTACAAGCTCGCTGCCGAAGGGATCGTCCTGGAGCGTCAGAGCGAGGCGTACAGTTCCAAGACATGCCCCGTCTGTGGCCGACACAACACACCCAAGGGGCGGAACTACCGCTGCGCCCGCTGTGGGTTTGTCGGCCATCGAGACGCCGTAGGGGCCGTTAATCAGGAGAGTCAGGCGGTGCATGGTGCGTTCGGCCATGTGCAGGTTGGCTCCGTGAAGTATCGGCGTGCGTTTATGCGCCGTAGTTCCCCAGACACGGGGCATGTAGCTCGGGAGGTACATCCAGCGGATGGCTCACGAGAAGCTGCGGGGCTTTAGCCCCTGCGGAGTGTCAC
>CAISPW010000348.1 GCA_903887465.1 uncultured Oscillochloris sp.
CGGAGGCGACGTTGCAACCGCCCTGGCGACCGCCCTGGGTGAGATCGCCGCCCCCAGATCTGCGTTATCATAGGTGAAGATGCCCGGCATAGCGCCGGGGCGTGGCGGAGGGTCAATCTATGACAGATGTAGAGTCGGGGGAGCTGCGGACGGTTGAGGACTGGGAGTTGGAGGAGGGGGCACCGGCACCTCTGGGCGCAACCTGGATTGACGCAAAGAAGGGCTACAACTTCGCCCTCTACTCGCGCCACGCCACCGGTATTACACTGCTATTCTACCGCGAGGACGATGTCTTCAACCCGTGCTACGAGTACCGGCTCGACTACCTGAAGAACAAGACCGAGCGGGTCTGGCACTGCTGGGTTTTTGGTACTACCATCCCCAATGCGCGCTACTACGCCTACCGCGTAGACGGGCCGAACGACCCGATCTCCGGGCATCGCTTCGACCGCTCGAAAATTCTGCTCGACCCCTTCGCCTCCGAGGTCTTCTTCCCTGAAGGCTACGACCGATCCGCCGCCTGTCAGCCGGGCCTGCACACCGATGGCCGGGCACCGCTTGGCGTGATGCCCCCGCGCATCCCCTACCCGATCCCGCCGTTCGACTGGGGCGCGGACGTGCGCCCGCGCCACACCTACAAGACGGTCGTCTACGAGTTGCACGTTAAGGGTTTCACCGCCCACCCCAGCTCGGGGGTGGCCCTCACGCGGCGCGGCACCTTCGCCGGGCTGATCGAGAAGATCCCCTACCTCAAGGAACTGGGCGTCACCGTCGTGGAACTGCTGCCCGTGCATCAGTTCGACCCCCAAGAACACAATTACTGGGGGTATATGACCTTGAACTTCTTCGCGCCGCACCGAGGCTACGCGGAGGGAGATCAGGTTGATGAGTTCCGCCAGTTGGTCAAGGCGCTGCACGAGGCGGACATCGAGGTCTGGCTGGATGTGGTCTACAATCATACCAGCGAGGGCGACCAGGCCGGGCCGACCTACAGCTACCGTGGGATCGACAACCGCAGCTACTATCTGCTCCAGCCCGACCGGCATAACTACATCAACGACACCGGCACGGGCAACACGATGCGCTGCGCCAACCCTGGGCCGCGCGGCATCATCCTCGGCAGCCTCATCCACTGGACCCAGCATATGCACGTGGACGGCTTCCGCTTCGACCTGGCCTCCATCCTCACCCGCAACGACGACGGCTCGGTAAATACGCTCGACCCGGCGGTGGTGGCGGAGATCAGCACCATGGCCCGCTACAACGACATCAAGCTGGTCGCCGAGGCATGGGACATCGGCTCGTACCAGCTTGGCCGCACCTTCCCCGGCCAGACCTGGCTCCAGTGGAACGGTGAGTTCCGCGACGATGTGCGCAGCTTTGTGAAGGGCGACCAGGGGCTCGTGCCGGCCATGATGCGTCGGCTTTATGGCAGCGACGACCTCTTCCCCGACTCGCTGTATGACGCATGCCGCCCCTACCAGAGCGTAAACTTCATCACCGCCCACGACGGCTTCTGCCTGTACGACCTGACGGCCTATAACGAGAAGCACAACGAGGCCAACGGCCACAGCAACACCGACGGTTCAGACAACAACTACAGCTGGAACTGCGGTTGGGAGGGCGATGCGGGCGCGCCGCCGGAGACTCTGGCCCTGCGCCGACGCCAGGTGAAGAACTTCTTCACGCTGCTGATGCTCTCAAACGGCACGCCCATGTTCTGCGCGGGCGACGAATTCCTCAACACGCAGCGCGGCAACAACAACCCCTACAACCAGGACAACGAGATCACCTGGCTGAACTGGGATCAGCTTGAGCAGAACCGCGACATCTTCCGCTTCTTTCAGAAGCTGATCGCCTTCCGCAAATCCCACCCGACGATCATGCGCTCGCGCTTCTGGCGTGACGACGTGCGCTGGTACGGGGTGAGCGGCCCGCCCGATCAGGCCATCCAGTCGCACAGCCTGGCCTTCTACCTGCGCGGGGCCAGCGTCGGCGATGACGACCTGTACGTGATGATTAACACCTACTGGGAAGATATCGATTTTCGCATCGCCGAGAAAGCACCGCACGGCTGGCGGCGCGTGGTCGACACGGGCCTGCCCAGCCCGCACGATGTCGTCGACCCCGGCGCGGAGATCGAGATCATCGCGCCGCACTACACCGTCAGCACCCGCTCGATCGTGGTGCTGCGCAGCCCGCGCACGCCGGTGTAGGGACGCAAGCCTCGGGGTGAACGCGAAGCGTCCACCCCGAGGCTGCGCACCTACACCGCCACCGCCCACTCAAAGTGCATCCCGTCGTGGCCGCCGCCGCTGTAGGTGAAGTGGCCGCCCCAGTAGAACCCGTTGGCGTAGGCGATCGGCACCAGCTCGCGCAGCGAGCCGGGCTGGCCGACCAGGGCCGGCTGGCCCGTAAAGGGGTTCTGCGTGGCGTTGAGATCGAAGGCCGTGCCGTAGGCGTGGTTGCTCAGGGTGTCCGTCACCTGGCCGGGCAGCGTCGAGCGGATGGTGCGCGGGGTGTAGGCTCCGTCGAAGCTGAGGATCAGCCGCAGCAGCCCGGCTGCCTCCCAGTCGATGAAGAGTTGCTGGAACTGGGCGGCGACCTTCTTGTGGAAGCGCAACTTCCCGTAGCCTGCGGCGCGAAATGCGCGCAGCTGCGGGATGTCCACGACCACCAGGTTCAAGGCGTCCCAGCCATTGGTGATCCTGATTGCGTCTTTATCCGCCGAGGCCGGGTCGCGCGCCCAAGCGATATGGCCGAGGGCTGCCTCAACTGCGCCGGCCCGCGCGGCCAGAAAGCTGAACGGCGGCGGCGGCGGCCAGCTCGGGTCGCCCGCGCGCGGCGGGCCGACGTTGATGTCCAGGTGGTGCGGCGGCGGGCTAGGCGGCCAGCGGATCGCGCCAGGCAGCGGCAGTTCGCCCATCCGTCTGATCACCCCGTCGCCCCCCCGGTAGAGCGTGTCCAGGGCGAAGATCTGTAGCCGGTACGCGACCCCGCCGTAGCTCGTATCGTAGGCCGCGCTGAGCGGCGCGCCCAGGTGCAGCTGCGCCGCCAGTTGCTGGAAGGGCGAGGCCGGGTCGTAGGAGGCCGGGGCCACCTTGTAGGTCTCCGCCCAGATCGGCCCATAGGCCGGGTTATCCGCGCCAATCTGGCTGAGCCGCGAGCAGCCGGTCTGCTGCGAGGCCGGGGTGAACAGCGTGTCGCCCGCGAAGACCTGGACGATATAGCGCTTATCGGCGGTGAGGTAGTTGCCGCCGAGCGCGGGGCCGAGGCCGACGCTGCGGGCCAACTGGTGGAACTTCCAGCCGGGGTTGAGGTTTTGGTTGCCGGTGAGAGTCACGCCGTGGGCCGCGCTGGCGTCGAGGGCGGCGCGGAAGCTGGCCGCCAGCAGGTCGCGGGCCGGGCCGCTGGCCGGGATGATCGACCCGGGGCCGAGCAGGTCGCCCAGGCGGCGCACGTTGCCGTAGTCCGTACCAAGGTTATAGACGGTGTCGCGGGCGAAGGGCTGATAATTATAGCGCGTGCCATCAGCCGCCGTGATCGGCGGCGGGTTCGGCCCCACGGGCGCGCCCAGCCCCTTCGCCGCCGCAAAGATGGTGAACGACCACTCGAAATGCAGCGCCCCGCCGCGCGGCTTGAACGTCTCGGCGTAGAGGAAGCGCCAGAGGTCGCTCGGGATCACTGCGAGCGCGGCCCCGCCAAGGAGCAGCATGCCGGGGTCGGCGGCGGGCGCGGCCCCGCCGAGGGGCAGGGCGGTCTCGGGCGCACCAGCAGCCACGAGCTGCGGGGCGGGCGGAGTCACATAGGGCGACACCTGCGCCGCCCCACGCGAGTCGCGGGTCACACGAGCGACATCTGCGGCACCGAGGCCGTAACGGGCCAGCAGATCCGCGAGCAGCGCGTGGAGCGCGCGCAGCAGCGGGCCGTCGTAGCCCGCCGTAGCCCGCTTCTGTAGCAGCACGCTCACCGCGATGGCGTCGATGCTCTGGGCGAAACCCTGGTAGTCAGCCATGCCCAGGCCGCGCCCGGCGCGGCCCTCGGCCACCAGGCGGCTGACCGCCCCCAGCCGGTCGATAGCATAGTGCGGCAGCGTATCAGGGCCGGGCATGCCGTCGCCGATCACCACCAGCGCAACCTGCGCGCCGCCCCGGCTGTCGCCGGCGGCACCCGGCACGTTAACATCTTGAATGACCAGATCGCTCATCCTCGCCTCCGTGCAGACAGATCATCTCCACGGCGTATGGTAGCACAAAAGCGTCCGCACCACGAACATAGGCGCGCCCGCGCCTATGTTCGTGGTGTCGTTATAATACGAGGCGTATGATATCATGCCGTCGCGTGTCGATCTACCGTTGTTTTGATCTCAGTGCGGAGTACACAACTTGGATACCCAACGTCTTCCCCGCCGTGAGCTTCTCCGTCTTGCCGGACTGGGCGCCCTGGGCATCGGGCTCGCCGCCTGCGGGCAGTCTGCCCCTGCGTCCGCCCCCACCGCCCCCGCCACACCCGTTGAGCCCACTGAGCCCGCCGTCGCCGGCCCCGATGACGCCCTGGCCCGCCTGCGCGAGGGGAACCTGCGCTATGTGGCCGACAAAGAGGGCCACCCCAACAGCAGCCCCGCCCGCCGCGCGACGGTGGCCACCGCCCAGCATCCCTTCGCTACCGTCCTCGGCTGCGTCGACTCGCGGGTGCCGCCCGAGATGATCTTTGATCGCGGGCTCGGCGACCTGTTTGTCATCCGCACTGCCGGCCAGACGCTCGACCGCGCCGTGACCGGCAGCATCGAGTTTGGCGCCGCAGAGCTGAAGATCCCGCTGCTCCTGATCCTTGGCCACGAGCGCTGTGGCGCCGTCAAGGCGACGATCGATGCGCTGAACGGCAGCGGTGAGGCGCCCGGCGACATCGCCATGCTGGTCGAGTCGCTCACCCCTGCGGTCGAGGAGGCCCGCGCCCGGCCCGGCGATCTGCTGGATAACGCCGTGGAGATAAACGTCAACCACATCATCACCACCCTGAGCGCGTCGCCCGTGCTCGCTGATCTGATCAAGGGGGGCCAGGTGAAGATCGCGGGCGCGATCTACGACCTCGACACCGGCGCGGTGCGGTTCCTCTAGCTGCCGGCTGTGCGGTCTGCGCGACACGCGGGGGGGGAGACATCACCGATGTCTCCCCCCCGCGTGTCATACGCTTCGCTCCGGCGTCTTCCGCGACCTACCGCGCCACCGCCCACTCGAAGTGCATCCCGTCCGAGGCACCCTTGCCGTCGTAATCCCAGTGGCCGCCCCAGTAGAAGCCGTGGGCGTTCGCCAGGGGCACCAGTTCGCGTACCGAACCCTGCTGACCCACCAGGGCGGCGATCTTCAGCAGGCCGTTCCAGGGCACGTTGATGTCGAAGGCCGTGCCGTAGGCGTGGTTGCTCAGCACGCGCGGGCTATTGCGGATAGTGCGCGGCACAAATGAGCCGGACCACATCAGCACCTTGCCCAGCAGCCCGGCCGCCTCCCAGGCCGCCCACAGCCGCTTCATCTGGTCGGCCGCGACGCGGTGGAACATGATGTCGCCGTTGCCGCCGCCCTTGACCTTGGCCAGTTGCGGCAGATTGATCTTGATAATGTTGTTGGCGAAGTCGTTCGTGATGCGGATATTGTCGCCGGTGGTGCGCTCCCACGCGATGTGGCCAAGCGCCCGCTCGCGCGCGCCACCCGTATCTTTGAGGAAATCGAAGCCGGGGCGCGGCGGCCAGTTCATGTCATTCGGTCGCGGGGTGCCGGGGTTAGGCACCACCGGAGGCAGCGGGTTTGGTGGCGTGGGCGGGATAGGCGTGGGCTGGGCGGGCGTCCACGCCTGAGCCTCCGCCGTCATCGGCAGATCTCGCATCCGCCTGATCTGGCCGTCCGGCCCGGCGTAGAGCGTGTCCAATGTCCACACCTGCACCGCATAGGTCGTCGCGCCGCACGCCACCGTGTAGATATTGGTGAGCGGCACACCGATGCGCAGCTCGACGGCCTTCCTGTGCCAGGGCGAGTTTGGATCGAAGGGCACCCCCATGAACCGGTAGGTCTCGCCCCAGAGCGCGTTCACCCCTGGGAAGGCCGGATCGGTCAGGTTGAGGCGCACGCAGCCAGCCGGGTCGCTCGCTGGGGTATAGAGCGTGTCCGCGCCAAAGATCTGGAAGGAATACCGCTGGTCGGCGCTGAAGACATAGTTATCGCTGACCGCCGGGCCGAGGTGGCCGTTTTTAGCCACCAAGTGGAAACGCCAGTCGGGCCGCAGCACCTTGGTGTGGGTCAGGACACCGGTACGCCTCTCGGTGGTGGCAATCGAGAGGCGGTAGCTGGCCTCCAGCAGGGCACGGCCCGTGCCAACGGCCGGGATCTCGGCGGCGGCATCATCGTAGATAGCGTTGAGGCTGCGCACAGCGGCGTACTGCCTGCCCTCATAGAAGATCATGTCGGTGGCGAAGGGTTGCACGCTGTAGGTATGGCCCTCTGCCACAACCGTCGTCGTCGCGTCATTGGGGCCAAGCGGCGCGCCCAGACCAAACTTCGCGGCATGCAACGGCAAAGCCTGGCTGATCTTCAGCGCCCCGCCGCGCGGCCTAAACATCTCGCCGTAGAGAAAGAGCCACAACTCCTGCGCCGGGCTGAGCAGAGCCGCGCCGAGCACGCCGCCGTCGCGCACCACCAGGGATGTCAGCGGAGGGGCCGGCGGGAGCGAGGGCTTCACCCGCCGCTTGCCATCAGCGTCGGGGAAGATCCGAGCCAGGGCCGAGTCGCCCAGGCCACGGCGGGCACTGATGTTAGCCAGCAGCCGACTCAGGGCCGCGAGTTGGTCATCGCTGTAATCGCCTGTGTCAGGCCGATGGAGCTGCACGCTGATACCGATGCGATCCATGTTCTGCCTGCGCTTAGTGTAGATCGCGATACCAAGCACCTCACCGGCGCGATCTTCAGCGACAAACTGGCGGATGGTTCCAAGCTGGTCGACGTGATAGTTCGGTAGCCCCTGGACGAGATCATCCCCGGCGCTGCGGGTATCGGCGAGCACGATCAGCTCAACCGCCTTACCCTCACGGGCTCCGCCGACCTTCTCCGGCTCCCCGACCCTCTCCAGATCTACGGCGTCATCGCTCATACAAGAAGCTCCTTTGGACGATTTTAGCGCACAGGAGTACCCCG
Organism: uncultured Oscillochloris sp.; assembly: GCA_903887465.1. Classification (GTDB taxonomy): domain Bacteria; phylum Chloroflexota; class Chloroflexia; order Chloroflexales; family Chloroflexaceae; genus Oscillochloris. Next base: position 7,182 of record CAISPW010000348.1, read on the forward strand.
CCATATCCTAGCATGCGGCCCCAACCGTTTCAAGCAATAATCTATGATCGCAAAAGACACGCAAGAATGCCAGCGGTACGCGCATGGGCGACGCGCCCTCCGCGATCCAAAGCCCTACGTCCTTCGCCCAACTTCGCGCCCTCCACGTTCGCGTCCTTCGCCCAACTTCGCGCCATCCGCGATCCAAAGCCCTACCTCCGCGATCCAAAGCCCTACGTCCTTCGCCCAACTTCGCGCCCTCCGCGTTCGCGTCCTTCGCCCAACTTCGCGCCATCCGCGATCCAAAGCCCTACCTCCGCGATCCAAAGCCCTACGTCCGCGATCCAAAGCCCTACACCCGCGATCCAAAGCCCTACCTCCGCGATCCAAAGCCCTACGTCCGCGATCCAAAGCCCTACACCCGCGATCCAAAGCCCTACCTCCGCGATCCAAAGCCCTACGTCCTTCGCCCAACTTCGCGCCACCCGCGATCCAAAGCCCTATACCCGCCACCGACTCGGTATGGTATCATGCCCCTATGCTGGATGACCGCACCAGAATGATCTTCCCGGCCAGCGGCGAGGCCATGCTGCCGCTGCTCTTTGCGCCCCAGGTGCTGCGCTGCGTGGCCGCTGGCCCCGGCGGCCACCCGCTGACGGTGCTGCTCGATACGGGCACCGACCCGTCGGCAATCGACCTCGGCCTGGCCCGCCGCCTCGGCCTGCGCATCGGCGACTTCGCCCTCGGCTCCGATGCCGCCAGCGATAGCGTGCCCTTCACCGAGACGGTGCTGCCCTGGCTGCACCTGGGCGACCTGATCCTGCGCGACCTCTACACGGTTGCAGTGGATCTCAGCCGGGCGCCCTTTAAGGTCGATCTCGTCCTGGGCTACAATGTACTCTCCAGCCTGACCCTAAGCGTCAGCTATACCAGCCGCTGCCTGCACCTGCGCCACCCCGACATCGAACCCCCGCCGCCCGGCCCCTCCGGCGTGGCCCTGCCCTTGCGCTTCGTCGCACACTTCCCGGCCCTGGCCGACCTGCGGGTGGCCCACGTGGGGGACGACCTGGAGCTGCCTCTCGCCACCATCGACACCGGATCGAACGGCGGCCTGACCCTCGGACGCGACTTGGCCGACCGGGTTGGCCTCTACCGCGACGCCGACCGGGCCAGCGCCGATCAGGGCAAGGGCTTCACCAGCGACACCGCCGTCCTCACTGGTGCCCTGGTTGACCTGCACGTCGGCCCCTTCGCCCTGCGCGACATCGAGATCGACGCGCCCTTCGGCGGCCCCGGCGACCTCGGCCAGGCCGGGCGGGCGAATATCGGCAACCGCCTGCTCTCGCGCTTCGCCCGCATGACCCTCGACTATCGCCGCAGCCTGTGTGTGCTGGATGTGTAGGCGGGGTGCCGCAGTCGCGCCGTAAAGCGGCGTGATTGCGGCACCCCTACAGGACGTCGATGAATTTCCACTCGATCTACGCCCATGGCTTCGCCCGCGCCGCCGTGTGCGTGCCGACCCTGCGCGTGGCCGACCCCGCCTTCAACGCCGAGCGCACCATCGCCCTGGCCCGCCGTGCCTCGCAGGCCCATGCCGCCCTGGCTCTCTTCCCCGAGTTGGGTCTCTCGGCCTACAGCAACGACGACCTGTTCCACCAGGACGCACTGCTCGACGCGACGCTCGCCGCGCTAGGCCAGGTGCGAGCGGCCAGCGCCGAATTGAGCCCGCTGCTGCTGGTGGGTGCGCCGCTGCGCTTCGAGGGCCGGCTGTTCAACTGTGCGGTGGCGATCTACCGAGGCCAGATCCTCGGCGTGGCCCCCAAAAGCTACCTGCCAAACTACCGCGAGTTCTACGAGAAGCGCCAGTTCGCCGCCGCCCGCGACGCCCTCGCCCGCGAGGTGCGCCTGCTCGGCCAGACGGTACCCTTCGGCAACGACCTGATCTACGTGGCCGAAAGCCTGCCCAGCCTGCTCGTCCATAGTGAGATCTGCGAGGATGTCTGGACGCCGCTGCCGCCCAGCACCATGGCCGCCCTGGCCGGGGCCACCGTACTCTGCAACCTCTCGGCCTCCAACATCACCATCGGTAAGGCCGACTACCGGCGCAACCTGTGCGCCGCCCAGTCGGCCAAGTGCCTGGCCGCCTATCTCTACTCGGCTGCTGGCCCCGGCGAGAGTACCACCGACCTAGCCTGGGATGGCCACGCCCTGATCTACGAGAATAACGAGCGCCTGGCCGAGTCGCAGCGCTTCGCCGACGATGAGCAGGTGATCCTGGCCGACATCGACCTGGAGCGGCTGCTTCAGGATCGCATGCGCCTGGGCAGCTTCACCGACAGCGTGGCCGACCAGCGCGAGCGCCTGCGGGCCATGCGCCACGTGCCCTTCGCCTTCCAGGTGCCCGCAGGCGAGATCCGCCTGCTGCGGAATGTCGAGCGCTTCCCATATGTGCCGGATAACCCGGCCACCCGCGACGAGCGCTGCTACGAGGCATACAACATCCAGGTTCACGGCCTGATCAAGCGGCTCACGTCCGCCGGGATCACCAAGCTGGTGATCGGCGTCTCCGGCGGCCTCGATAGCACCCAGGCGCTGATCGTGGCCGCCAGGGCCATGGATCGGATCGGCCTGCCGCGCACCAATATCCTGGCCTACACTATGCCCGGCTTCGCCACCAGCGACCGCACCCGCACCAACGCCCACGCCCTGATGACCGCCCTCGGCGTGAGCGCCGCCGAGATCGACATCCGCCCCTCGGCCACCCAGATGCTGCGCGACATCGGCCACCCCTTCGCCGACGGCGAGCTGGTTTACGACGTGACCTTCGAGAACGTGCAGGCCGGCGAGCGCACCTCACACCTCTTCCGCCTGGCCAACCACCACGCCGCCCTGGTCCTTGGCACCGGCGACCTGAGCGAGCTGGCGCTGGGCTGGGCCACCTACGGCGTGGGTGACCACATGTCGCACTACAATGTCAACGCCTCGGTGCCGAAGACGCTCATCCAGCATCTGATCCGCTGGGTGATCCGCGACGGCCAGTTTAGCGCAGAGGCCAACCTGACCCTCCAGTCGATCCTCGACACCGAGATCTCGCCCGAGTTGGTGCCCGCAACGTCGGGCGACCAGGGCGAGCCGGCCCAGAGTACCGAGGCCAAGATCGGCCCTTACGCGCTGCAGGACTTCAACCTCTACTACATCACGCGCTACGGCTTCCGCCCGAGCAAGGTGGCCTTCCTGAGCGAACACGCCTGGGGCGACGCGATACGCGGCAGTTGGCCCGAGGGTCTGCCTACGGCCAAGCACGCTCAGTACGACCTAGCGACCATCAAAGCGTGGCTGGGTGTCTTCCTATTCCGCTTCTTTCAGATCAGCCAGTTCAAGCGCTCGGCGGTGCCCAACGGCCCCAAGGTCGGCTCGGGCGGATCGCTCTCACCGCGCGGCGACTGGCGTGCCCCCAGCGACTCGCAGGCTACGGTGTGGCTTGCGGAACTGCGGGCGAACGTGCCGGATTTTTAGATTGCAGATTTTAGATTTTGGGTTTTGGATTTGGCCAGGTCCCCCGCCTTACAATCCAAAATCCAAAATCTGCAATCTGCAATGTAACGAGGTGGGCAATGCGCCCGGTTATCTTTATCCTGATGCTGCTGACCCTCGCCGCCTGCAGTGCCTCCGCCGCTGCGGCCGACCCGGTGGCTGCCGGAGGCCGCACCTATCTCATCCAGTGCGGCGGCTGCCACGCGATCTCCGATGCCGGCCCCAACTCGCTTGGCCCGCGCCTCGACGCGATTGTCGCCCGAGCCAAGGCTAGCTCCGACCCGACTGCCTGGCTGCGTCGGGCAATCACCAACCCGGCTGCCGAGACCTCCCCCGGCTACCAGCCCGGCCTGATGCCGCTCTTCTACGGCCAGACCCTCAGCCCCGCCGAGCTCAACGCGCTGGTGACGTATATGCTCAAAGCGGGCGGGACGTAGAGCGTACCTCTGCGCACGCCCCACCGCGCCACCGTGTCGCCCCCGGCGGCGAGGGTTTGGCCGTCCGGGGCAAGCGCCATCGTACGAATCGACACGCGCCGAGACGACCGTCCTGAGCCGTTCTCGTGTCCAGGGCCGATGAAATACCCCTGATCGTCGCAGCATCTCCGTCCGTATCCTCTCTCCCTCCTCCTGCGGTACATATGCGAGTCGCGTTCGCAAAGCCGAGGAGGAGTCGGATATGCTCGCAAAAGTGTTCAGCTGCGCCTTGATCGGCCTGGAAGGCATACTCGTTGAGGTGGAGGTCGATATCGCTGGCGGGTTGCCCGCCTTCACCGTGGTCGGCCTGGGCGACGCGGCGGTGCAGGAGAGCCGCGAACGAGTGCGCTCGGCCATCCGCAACTCGGGCATGAACTTCCCGCTCAAGCGGCTGACCGTCAATCTGGCCCCGGCAGACCTGCGCAAGGTTGGGCCATCTTACGACCTGCCAATCGCTGTGGGCCTGCTGCTGGCCGCCCAGCAGGTCGAGGGCGACGCCAGCCAGGCGGTCTTCATCGGCGAACTGGGCCTCGACGGTGGCCTGCGCCACACCGACGGCGTACTCTCGATGGCGGCCGTGGCCCGCTCGCGTGGCGTCAAGACGATCTATCTGCCCGCCGAGGACGCCCCCGAGGCCGCGCTAATCGAGGGGCCGATGATCATCCCGGTGCGGACCCTAATCGAACTGGCCGACCATCTGGCGGGGTCGCAACTGATCGCCCCGCATCTGGCGAGTACCCGCTTTGAGGATATCGAACTGACCTACCCGGTGGACTTCCAGGACGTGCGCGGCCAGGAACACGTCAAACGCTCGCTGGAGGTGGCCGCCGCCGGCGGGCATAACGCATTGCTTAACGGCACACCCGGCTCCGGCAAAACCATGATGGCGCGCGCGCTGCTCTCCATCCTGCCGCCCCTGGCTCTGGAGGAGGCGCTGGAGGTCACCAAAATCTACAGCGTGAGCGGCCAACTCCCGCGCGACACGCCGCTGATTCGGCGGCGGCCCTTCTGCGCGCCGCACTACACCACCTCGCAGCCGGGGTTGGTGGGTGGCGGGGCCGGCCGCGTCAAGCCGGGCATGGTCTCGATGGCCCATCGCGGCGTCCTCTTCCTCGATGAACTGCCCGAGTTCGGGCAAAAGCTGGAGGTACTGCGCCAGCCAATGGAGGATCGCGTCGTCACATTGAGCCGGGCAATCGGCAGCGTCACCTTCCCGGCCAACTTTATGCTGATCGCAGCGATGAACCCCTGCCCTTGCGGCTGGCACGGCGACTCCGAGCGCCAGTGTACATGCTCGCCGGCCCTGGTTAGCCGCTACCAGAAAAGGATTAGCGGGCCGCTGCTCGACCGGATCGACATCCACGTCGAGGTGCCCAGGGTGAACTACGAGAAGTTGAGCAGCGACCGGCTAGGCGAGCCGAGTGTGGCCATCCGGGCGCGGGTGCTGTCCGCCCGCGAGCGGCAACTTCGGCGCTTCCGCAGCCACCCACGCTGTCTGAGCAATGCCGACATGGGCGCCAGTGAGATCCGCGAGTACTGCCAGCTCGACGGGGCTGGCCAGAGCTTGATGAAGGCCGCCGTGCGCCAACTCAACCTCTCGGCCCGTGGCTACCACCGCGTGCTGAAGCTGGCCCGCTCGATTGCTGACCTGGCCGGCAATGACTCAATCGGCGCGGCGCATCTGGCTGAGGCCATCCAGTACCGGCCCAGGCGGGTGGAGTAAGGACGCCTAGCCCCCATCCTCAAGCTGCTCGATGATCGCCGCGACCAGCCGGGCGGCGTCCTCGCTCAACGGCGCTGCGGCCTGGCATGCGGCTGCGGGTTCGTGCGAGTCGCTGTGACCATACACCGAGATAGCTCGCAAACCCCTGCGGCGCAGTGGCTCGGTCAACCATGCGCCACCGGCGTGGGGGCGCTCGACGGCGACGATCTGGCATGCCGTCGCCGCCAGGGCGATCATGCTCGCGATCTCCTGGTGCGCCCGGCGTGTGTCGACGTTGTAGCAGAGCTGTCCGCAGCCAAGTTGCTCTAGCGCGATGATCAGGGTGCGCTCCGGCTCAAAGGGGTAGATCTTGAGCAGATCCTCGATGCCGCCGGGGTCGATGGAACTCGCGCCGACCGCTGCCGCCCAGACTTCGACATGCTCTAGGGCCAGCAGATGCTGTGTCGCCAGCACCATTGCAGTCAGCGCGCCGAGGTTGCGGTCGTGTGGGGTGGGGCGCGGGCCGCGCAGCGCGGCCGCCAGTTGTAAGGCCAGCAGAGTGGCCGCCGGTGCCACCAGAAGCACCCACCCCCGATTTGGGATCACAAGCTCTGCCAATGCCGCCAGCCCCACCAGCGCGAGCGCGATCACACGCGCCAGGGCCGCCGCGAGGCTGGGATCCGCGAGTGCGGACAGGCCGCTCGTCACGGTGGGCGAGTCAAGCGGTGCTAGGATGACAACCCGCCAGCGCGGTGAGCGCGGGGCCAGGCCCGCCCCTCCGGCGATGGCCTGGGTGCCGATGATCGACTGGCTTGCGCGGCGCGGCCCGATCGGGGCCAGCGGGCCAACGGTGGCGTCGAGGGCCAGGGCCATGATCGCCACAAGGGCAAGCACGAGGGAAGGCAGGGGCAGAAAGAGTGCGGTGAGGGCACCGAAGATCCCAGCGGCGGCGGCAGCAGCATAGAGGCGGCGACGCCGTGGCGAGACAAGCAGCGGGTGAGTGGTGACGCCCATGCCCGCGTGGCGGAGCCGCCCGTTGACAAAGGCCGCCGCCGTCGCCTCCTGCGGCGATCCCGCACGACGGGGGCCGATCTCGGCCAGGTGGCGGAAGATCGTCAGGGCCTCATCGTGCAGGCTCATGCTCAATTGATGCCCCAGGTGAGATTGCGGCTGTGGGCGCGCCGCAATGTTCGCCGCTACGGTGCCACTGTGGCCGTCGCCGTCGGCCTCGGCGTGTTCGTCGGATCGAGGATAAACTCATCTGCTGGCGTGCCCGTCGGCTGCGGCGTGATCGGCCTCACCGGCGCGATGGTGGTCGCCTCGCCTCGTCCGCAGTCCGTCTGGCCCGGCAGACAGAGCAGGAGTGTCAGGTCGTAGCGGATAAACTGGTTGCCGATGTCGCCCACGTTCTTGATCTGCACGAAGTAGAACCCGTCCACTTCGGGGGTGAACTCGATCTGCGAGTCCAGCGTGCTGCCGCCGGGGATGTCGTCGTTCACATCAAGCAGGCTCACCCCATCACGGTCGGTGAGTACGATCACGGTGTCGGCACCGGCCTGGGCCTGCCCATTCACCTTATTGGTGCCGACGTAGCGCCGAGTGTCGGTGTAGATAATGTAGCGCTTGCCGACCTTGCCGAAGAACGTCACCCAGTCGGCATCACCGGCGGGGCAGAGCCGACGCTCCTCCTGGATCTCATTTGAAGTGATCAGGCGCGCCTGCTCGGGCAGGCCGTCGGGTTCAAAGAGATCCTGGCAGATCTCGCGCACCATGGTCGGGGTTGGGCCATAGCTCTGGTCGAGCAGGGCGATATCGTAGATATAGTTTACCCCGCCGCGCCCGGCCGCATCGCGTACCTTCACATAGAACGACCCGTTGGCCGGGATACGGATGGTGATCCGTGGCTTGGTGTCACCTGGGTTGGGGTTGTTGGGGTCGCGGTTGTAGTAGTCGTCATTGAACGCGATACTGTTCAGGTCTTTATCGAACAGCTCCAGGCTCAGGTCGATCCCCGGATCCTGCCGCGAGATATCAATCGTGTAAACCTTGCCGGCCACGCCGCCGAACACCAGCCAGTCCTCATCATTGGCGGGGCAAATCGCATGCTGCTGCGCCGTGTTGACATCAAGCGTGCGCGCCGCAGCCGGGCTGTTATCTGGCTCAAAGCCGTCCTTACACACTGGACCAGCGGTTGGCGTAACCGTAGGCACGCCGGTGGTGGGGGTCAAGGTCGAGGTGGGCGTGGGAGTCGCCCCACCGACAATCACGCTAAAAAAAGTTGAGAGCTGGAGATTTGTCGTGTCGCTTGAGTTCGCAAAGATTGTCTGGACGAGGGTATTGCCCGAAACCGCGCTCGCCGGCACAAAAGCTTTAATCGAGAAATCGACGGTGCTGGCGTTCGCCACCGTCACTTGCGAGCCGCTCGGGAAGGTAATCGTCACCCCGCCCGTGGTCGACGTCGTCAGCGAGAAGGTGCGGGAGATACCGCTGTTGTTGGTTATTCTAAAGTTAAAGTCGCCGGTCTGGCCTGGGAGAATCGAGGCAGACGCTGAGAGTAACGTGATCGTCGTGGCCTGTGCCTGTACGGGTGCGCTCCACCACTGGGAGCCGAGGATGAGCATAAGCACGGTGAGCGTGGCGAATCCGACATTACGGAGCTGTATAGATCTATTCATCGGAACACAACGCTCCCGGTCGTTGCAGAGTTGCGCAGAACCTGCCGCATTATAGCTTTCGGATGCGGCGGGTGTCAAGGCTATGTGGGCATAGGGCATGGCGATTGCAACGTCGCCTCCGGTGGGGTTTTGTGGGTGGTAAAGCCATCCCCAAAAGATCTTTTTTCGTTGGTTTTTGGCGAATTTGCCACCAAAAACCAACGAAGATCCAGATCTGGGGCGCAGCCTCGGGAACGATACACCAGCCCTGCGCCGGTCGCCTGTTGCCTAGCGGCCCCGCCCAACCGCCTCGGCCACGGCGGCGATCCGTGGCATCAGGGCGGCGAAATTCTCTGGGTTCAGCGACTGGCCACCGTCGGACTTGGCGCGATCCGGGTCAGGGTGAACCTCCAGGATCACCCCATCGGCACCGGCGGCGATGCTGGCCAGGGCCAGCGGGGCCACCAGGTACCACTTGCCCGTGCCGTGGCTCGGGTCGGCAATCACCGGCAGGTGGGTGCGCCGCTTGGCCACTGCCACCGCGTTCAGATCCATCGTATTGCGGGTGGCCGTCTCAAAGGTGCGGATACCGCGCTCGCAGAGGATCACGTTAGGGTTGCCCTGGGCGATCACGTACTCCGCGCTGAGCAGCCACTCCTCGATTGTGGCCGAGAGGCCACGCTTGAGCAGGACGGGTAGGTTGGTGCGGCCCACCTCCTCAAGCAGTTGGTAGTTCTGCATATTGCGCGCGCCGATCTGGAATACATCGGCGTAACGGGCCACCAGATCCACGTCGCCGGGCGTCATCACCTCGGTGACGACCGGCAGGCCGGTCGCATCGCGGGCCTGGGCCAGCAGCTTAAGCCCCAACTCGCCAAGCCCGCGAAAGGTGTACGGCGAGGATCGCGGCTTGAAGGCCCCGCCGCGCAGCATCGTGGCCCCGGCCGCGCGCACCACGCGGGCCGACTCCATGATCTGCTCCTCGCTCTCGACCGAGCATGGGCCAGCGATCACCACCACGCTGCCGCCACCGATCTTCACCCCGCGCACATCGACAATCGTGTCGTGGGGCCGCACCTCGCGGGAGACGAGCTTGTAGGGCTGGGTGATCCGCACCGTCTCCTTCACCCCACGGAAGTGTTCCATCTCCTCGCGCAGGGTGGGCGGGATGGTGGCACCGACCACGGCCACCACAGTGCGCTCGGCCCCGACGGTCAGGTGGCCCTGGAGATCGTACTCCTTGAGGCGATCAAGCACGGCCTGGATATCCGCCTGGGTCGATCCGGTCTGCATTACAATAATCATGGCGCGATCTTCCTCCTTATCATGGCTGCTACAGGCGATGGCGGGCGCGGGCATCAGGTTCAGCGTGCCGCGCAGGGCGGCCTCAGTGACGATTGGGCGCATCTGCGCTCTCCGGGAGGGACTCTGACGGCGTCTGTACGACCGACATCTTGGCGGCGCGCTCGGGGCGCAGGTTGCTGGCCCCACGGGCGTAAATGTGGATCACCTCGCTGGCCTGGCGCTCGGTGTTCCAATGGACAAGTACACGGATGCAGCGCGGCAGGCTGCCGGGCACGCCCATCTCGTGGCCGCACATGAGGGCGGTGTCGAGCCAACCCAACTCGCGGGCGGCCACGGCGGGAAACTCGGCGTTGAGGTCGGGCGTGGTGGTGAAGATCGCGCTGGCGAGATCCTCGGGCCGCAGCCCGTTGGCCGCGATCATGAGCTGAAGCATCTCGCGGGTGGCGGCGAGGATGGCCTCGCGGCTGTTCTCGTCACAGGTGGTCGCGCCGCGAATACCTCGGCACCAGATGCTCATATGGCCCTCTCTTTAGGTGTGGAAAAAAACACAGAGAGGACGTGAGGCCCAGTCGCCTCACGCCCTCTGAAGAGTTGTCTATCGACAGGAGTTGCTAGACAGCGCGAAACGGCCCAGCCGTATGTGGGCTGGTAAAATAATAAAAGGAGAAGCTGTTGTCCAGATTCGGCATCAGATTACGTGATTTACGGGGGGTGACCACTATCGGCTGACTATAACATACGGCCTGCGGAGCGTCAAGCAATGGCAGATTCTTCATTGCCCATCTGCACGTAACTACGAGCCAAGCAGTTCCTCCGCCTCAATGATTGCCTGGGCGATATCCTTCATCTTGGCGCGCTTATCGCGGGCGCGCTGGCGCAGCCGTTCGTAAGCGTCGCGCTCATTCAGACCGAGGCGTTGCATGAGGATGCCTTTGGCGCGCTCGATCAGCTTGCGCGCCTCCAGCGAGTCCTCCAACTCGTTGACCTGGGTGCGCAGGCTCTGGATCTCCCTGAAACGGGCCATGGCGATATTAATCGCCGGGGGCAGTTCGACCTCGCTCACCGGCTTGACGAGGTAGGCCAGCGCACCGGCCGCCTCGGCCTTGCGCACCGTCTCCTTGTCAGCGTAGGCAGTGAGCATAATGATCGGCACCTGCATCTGATCGTGGATGCGGGCGGCCGCCTCGGTGCCCTCCATCTCAGGCATGCGAATGTCCATCATGATCAGGTCGGGCTTTAGCCGATTGGCCAAGGTGATCGCCTCGGTGCCGTTGCGGGCGATCCCAATCACATCATAGCCGAGACCCTTCAGCTGCTCCTCAAGGGTGAGGGAGACCAGGTCGTTATCCTCGGCGATCAGAATTCTGATTGCTGCCACAGTTCTTTCCCTCGAAGTAAGGCGCGGATGGTGGGTACTCGGGGTGGATGATACCATATTTCACAAGGGCTGCCTAGGTTACGCCAGCTGAAATCTAGGGCGGTTGCAGCGTCACCTCGCGGCGGGGACGGGGGGCGACCTCGCCACTCCATGGTTTCTTTTTGTTGGGCTTAGGCGGATTCGCGGCCCAAGCCCAACAAACGGCGAGACTAAGGTGCCGCCTCAGGGACGTTGCACCCGCCCTGCGGGTGAAATGCCGCGTCAGCATTATGATACAATCAGCCTGGATAAAGCAGGATGCCGGGAGTCAAGACCGGAGGTTGCGGCTGTGTGCCCGACCGCCGGTTTCTGGTTGTCGAACTCTCACCATAGTGTTCAGGAGGCTACCACCTTGCGCTACGACATTACCAACATCGAGATCGAAGATTACCTAACCGCGCTGATGCCGCCGCGTGAGCCGGTACTCGCGCAGCTTGAGGAGCGGGCGCGCCAGCAGGGTCTCTCGCTGGTTGGCCCGGTTCAGGGCCAGTTCCTCTACCTGCAGGCTCTGTCCATGAGCGCCAAGAAGGCGCTTGAGGTTGGCATCACCACAGGCTACGCGGCCCTGTACCTGCTGCGCGCGCTTAAGCAGACCGGCGGGCACCTGACGGCCATCGAGCGCCACTCGGATCGCATCGAGATCGCCACCGGCGTGATCGGACAGGCCGGGCTGGGCGACAACATCACGCTGCTGCACGGCGAATGGACGCTGCTGCTGCCGACCCTGGAGCATAACTACGACTTGATCTTCCTCGATGTGCTGCGCAGCGCGGCCAACTCGGGCCAGGCCACCGAGTCGCTGGATCTGTGCGTGCCCCTGCTGCGCCAGGGCGGCGTGCTGATCGCTGATAACGTACTCTGTAGCGCCCAGGTGCTTGAGGAGGATGCGCCGCCCGTGGTTCGCGGTATCCAGGAGTTCAACAAGGCGCTGATGAACCACCCGCAGCTCGAGTCGGTGATCATCCCGTTGCGCGACGGCGTGGCGGTCTGTCGGAAGAAGTGAGGAAATGCCGAGCCCGGTGCCGCCGATATGGCGGTTGACGAAGCGCACTTGACGCGCCGGATCAACCACGATCATACCGGCATCGAGGGCGGTTGCCGCAGCCAGGACATCGCGCACGGGCGGGGCGGGCGATGCCGGGGCGTCCGGTGGGCGGCACCCCGCGCAGCCACCCGATGATCCCTAGACTGACGAGCAAGCCCAGTATGAGGTTGAGGGTTGTGCGCTTGAACCCTCAACCTTCAACCCTCAACCCTCAATCCACCAGCGACTACTTCCTCGTCAGCTCGCATCGCGAGGAGAATGTGGACTCCCCAACGCACTTTGCCGGTCTCGTCGAGGTGCTCAATGGTGTGGCGCGGGAGTACGACCGCCGGGTGATTGTCTCTACTCATCCGCGAACTCGCAAACGCTTCGAAGCGGAGAAGGTCGTGCTGGATCAACGCATCGAGTTGCTCAAGCCGCTGGGCTTTTGCGATTACGTAAAGCTGCAGAAACATGCTTACGCCGTGTTGTCTGACAGCGGAACGATCACGGAGGAATCGTCCGCACTGAACTTCCCGGCATTGAACATTCGCGATGCCCATGAGCGCCCGGAAGGCATGGAGGAGGGGGCGGTGATGATGACGGGGATGAGCCTGGACAAGGTGTGCCAAGCATTGAAGATTTTGGCCAACCAGGGCCGTGGCGAGCAGCGTAGCCTCCGGATGGTTGACGATTACAACGTGCCCAATGTGTCCGAGAAAGTGGTTCGCATCATTCTTAGCTATACTGACTACGTAAATCGCGTGGTCTGGCAGAAATAGAGACCGACGGATTACAGGACGACGGGACGCAAAAGAGGAGCAAGAATTGGGAAGTGGGAAGCCAAAGAGTGAAGTGAACGGTGCTTCGATGTTGCAAGTTCGACGTTGGATGACCTCTGACTTCTGACTTCTGACTTCTGACTCCCCGCTTCTCGCTTCAATGCGCATCTTGATGCTCACGCAGTGGTTCGACCCGGAGCCCAGCTTCAAGGGACTCCAATTTGCGCTTGCCCTTCAGGCCCGCGGCCATACGGTTCAGGTTCTCACGGGGTTTCCGAACTATCCCGGCGGCAAGGTCTATCCTGGCTA
>CAISPW010000349.1 GCA_903887465.1 uncultured Oscillochloris sp.
CTGAAGCGGCCTGTCTGAGGCCGCTTCAGCGGCCTTCGTAAACCTAGCCGGGGGCCTTCAGCCCCCCGGCGGGCGTCGCCGCACCGGGCGACTTCTGCGATATTGCGTGTTACCCAAACAGCTCGTTGATCTCCAGAGCGAACCCCGGCAGCAGATCGGGCATCTCCAGGGTGGAGCCGGGGCCGTAGGTGCGGGCCAGTCCGTCGGGCGTGTGGGCGACGAGTCTGTGCAAACGTGGGTAGACCACCCAAACGGCGGATGTGCCAGAGGCAAGGTACTCTGACACCTTGGATTGCACATCGTCTGCCGTTTCAGAGGGCGAGACGACCTCAACCGCGAGATCGGGGGCGATAGTCCAAAAACCGTCTGGCACGCCTTCTGACGGGAGACGTTCGGCCCGCACATAGTAGGCATCGGGGCCGCGCACGAGATCGGGATCGCGCTTGAGGATGAAGCCGGACTCGACACCGACAACACCCCTTGAACCCTGTTTTGCCCAGAGCATAAGAAACATACCAACGGTTACGGCTACTTTCCCGTGTATTCCTCCAGGCGGCATAACGTCAATGACCTCCCCATAGATAAGTTCCTGGTGGCGTGAGCCGGGCAGGGCGAAGAACTCCTCGGCGGTGAGCAGGTGGACCGCAGTGCTCATAGCGATTCTCCTTGTCCGATCAGCCCTACGGCCAAGTCGGCGCGGCCTGTCTCCAGAAAGAGGGCCAGACGAAAGGGCAGCAGAGCGAACTCGCGCAGTTGGTCGTAGCGGCGCTCGGTGGTTCCGTCGTAGGCGTTGCCGTAACCAACACGCAGGCCGAAGTAGTCGGGGCCAGCAAAGTGTTCCATGAGGGTGGCGTGATCCCATGCGGGCCGCCAGCCCTGGGCGTAGCCCCAGCCGACCAGGCCCGCGATGCGCCAGCCACGCTCGCGGCGACGCAGCAGCACCCGCTCGGGCCGCAGGTCGCCGTGAACCAAACTGGCCGATTGGCCGCTCCCGGCCAGGTTCGCGGCCAGCCAGCCGCGCAGCCCATCGGCTGCTGCGCCATCGAGGTCGCCTGCCGCCAGGGCGACGGCGATGCCCCGCTCGACGCGGGCGGTCAGGTACTCCAGATCATCGCTGCGGGACTCGGGCGGTGCCGGGATGCGGCGCGAGTTTGGCGGCATCGCCGGGTTCAGCGGGCCGTAACTGGTGGCGAGGTAGCTGTGGACGCGGGCGATCAGCGCGCCAAGCTCGCGGCCAAGCCCGTAGCGCCCATCCTCATCAATCTCAGCTAGGGCATCGGGCAGCGGCACGCCTTCCAGGTGCGAGCAGAGCAGGTAGGGCGTGCCGACGCCTGCGCCGTCGTCATAGGCCAGCAATTCAGGCAGAGGCTGGTCAATCTCAGCGTGCAGGGCCGTCAGCGCCACCGCCTCAGCCGCCAGCGGATCGCCCGCCCAGGCGTCGGCATCGGCACCCAAGCGCAGCACCACCCGTCGCCGCCCATCCAGGGCGAGCAGCAACGTGCGCTGGCCCAGCGATGCCGCCCCGCCCAGGTGGGTGCCGGGCAGCGCGTGGGCGAGGATGTCTTTGGCGGTATCCGCGATCATCGTGCCCCCGTACCCCGTACCCGGTAGGGGCGAAGCATTGGCCCGGTCGTAGAGCGACCGGGCCAATGCTTCGCCCCTACCCCACATCCCGCAAAACACCCAC
>CAISPW010000350.1 GCA_903887465.1 uncultured Oscillochloris sp.
CTGAAGCGGCCTGTCTGAGGCCGCTTCAGCGGCCGTCGTAGACCTAGACGGGGGCTTCAGCCCCCGGCGAACGTTGCCGCGACAGCGTGCCTTTTGCGGCATTGCAAAGAAAAGGATTTTTTTCGGGGGCCTGCGGCCCCCAAACCCCCGCTGCCGAAGGGCCGCAGCTTCGCCCCGACTAGTGCTGCAGCACCTTGCTCAGAAACAGGCGCGTGCGGTCGTGGTGCGGGTTATCGAAGATCTGCTCGGGCGCGCCCGTCTCGACGATCCGGCCCTGATCCATAAAAACCACCCGGTTGGCGGCGGCGCGGGCGAAGCCCATCTCGTGCGAGACGATGACCATGGTCATGCCCTCGCGGGCCAGGTCGAGCATCACGTCGAGTACTTCTTTGATCATCTCAGGGTCGAGGGCCGAGGTCGGCTCATCGAAGAGCATCACCTTGGGCTGCATGGCGAGCGAGCGGGCAATCGCGACGCGCTGCTGCTGGCCGCCTGAGAGCTGCACAGGGTAGCTGTCGGCCTTCTCGGCGATACCCACCTTGGATAGCAGGTCGCGGGCGATCTTCTCGCTGGCCGCAGGCGAGCGCTTGGCCACGATGCGCTGGGCGAGCACGATGTTCTGCAGCACGCTGAGGTGGGGGAACAGCTCAAAGCGCTGGAAGACCATGCCTACGTGCTCGCGGATATGGTTGAGGTCCATGCCGTGGCGACTTAGCTTGACGCCGTCGATCTCGACCGTGCCGGCGTCGGGCACCTCAAGGTAGTTGATGCAGCGCAGCAAGGTGGACTTGCCCGAGCCGCTGGGGCCGACGATCATCAGCACTTCGCCACGGCGCACATCGAGGCTCACGTTGTCGAGGGCCAGGGTGTGGCCGAAGCGTCGGGCGATGCCCTTCATGGTGATGATCGGCGCGCCGATCTGGTGCGGGATTGGCTTAGCGTCGTCCACTGCTGGTCCTCCGCTCAAGCAGACGAACGCCGAGCGAGAGCAGCAGCGTCAGCATGAGGTACAAGATTGCGGCAGAGTTGAAGGCGCGAAAGTAGTCGAAGGTGCGCGAGCCCTCGATTCGCGCCAGTTGGGTCAACTCGTTGACGCCAATTGCCGAGAGCAGCGACGAGTCTTTGAGCATGGCGATAAAGTCATTGCCGAGGGGTGGCAGCACGCGGCGCAGGGCCTGGGGCAAGATGATGTGGCGCATGGTCTGCCCGGCGCTCATGCCCAGCGAGCGGGCAGCCTCGGCCTGGCCGCGCTCAATCGACTCGATCCCGGCGCGGTAGACCTCGGCCAAGTAGGCACCGTAGCCGAGCGCGAGGGCGAGAATACCTGAGAGGGCCGGGTTGCGCTGGGCCCCGATCATCGGGGCGATCACGAACTGCGTGTAGAGGATGATCACCAGCATCGGCAGGCCGCGCATCACCTCGACGTAGAGCGTGGCGATGTGGTAGGCGACCGGGTTTGCGGCAACCCGCCCCAGCCCGGCGATCAGGCCGATCACCAGCGCGATCACGTAGGCGACGACCGTGATGAAGACGCTCAGGCCGACGCCACCCAGCACATAGCTGAGGGTCTTGGCGTAGGCCTCATCCCGTAACATGGCCAGCAGGACGAAGATAATCCCGATGCCCAAGATGATCAGCCACCACGGTGCTTGGCGTAGGGACGTGCGCCAGATCGGGCGGCTCCCTATTGGGTCGATCTCACTGCCACCTACCTCTCCCACCACAGGCTCCTAACGTAAACATAGCGGCTTCTGCGGCTGCCTTTTTCATCCGGCGCGGTGTCGCGCACATCGCCATGCGCGCAGATAGCCTGGGGGGGCATGCCGCCTACGGCAAGCCCCCCCAGGCCACCCGTGCCCGGTCACCAGGGCTGATGCAAAGTTGCTGGGGCTGCGCCCCAGACCTCGCTTTTTGTTGGTTTTTGGCGGCGAAGCCACCAAAAACCAACAAAAAAAGATCTTTCGGGGGTGGCTTTGCCACCCCCAAACCCCCGCCGGAGGCGACTTTGCAACCACCCGTGCCCGGTCACACCCCTACTTGATCTTATACTTCGCCTTGAGCTGGTCGATGAATCCGTCAGCCTTGAGCTTGACGAGGGCCGCGTTGATCGCGTTCAGCAGCTCGCTGTCGTCCTGCTGCACCGCGATCCCGTAGCTCTCGGTGGTGAACGGCGCGCCGATCACCTGGAGCTTATCGACGTACTGGGGCTGCGAGATATAGTTGCCAACGGTGGGGCTATCGGCCACCACGGCATCGATGGCGTTGTTGGCCAGGTCGGCAAACGCTAGGTCAATCGCCTGGTAGCGCTTGAGATTGGCGTCGGGAACCTTGCCCTCTTTAAGGGCGGCGGTCTCACCCGTGGTGCCGGTCTGCACACCCACGGCAGAGGCGGTCGCCAGGTCGGTGTAGCTCTTAATCGCCGTGTTGCTCTTGAGCGTGACCACGATCTGGCCGATCTCGATGTAGGGGTTGGAGAAGGCGATGATCTTGGTCCGCTCCGCCGTGATCGTAGCGGCCGACATCACCGCGTCGAACTGCTTCTTTTGTAGGGCGGCGAAGATCGTGTCGAAGGCGGCGTTCTGGAACTCGGGCTGGATATTGATCAGCTTGGCGACCGCATTCATCAAGTCGATGTCGAAGCCGACGATCTGGTTCGTGGTGGCGTCAACCGACTCGAAGGGCGGGTAGGCGGCCTCGGTGCCGATCAGCACCTTGCGGCCCTTGAGGTCGGCGACGGTGACGGCGACGCTGGGCGTCGTGGTCACTGCGGCGGTCGGGGTGACGGGGGTGCCAGACGCCTCAGCCACCACGGCAACGGCGGTCGAGACGACGGCGACCGTAGTCATGGCGACATCACCGGCGGCGTGGGTGGCGACAGCGGCGGTACCGACGGCGGACGTTGTGGGGGCGATGGCCGCAGCGGTAAGCGAGACGGTGGTGCCGGTAGAGGGCACTGCGGCCGGTGCGGAGCCGCAGCCAGCCAGCACGCCGACGGTGAGCAGCAGCATGCTCAGCATGCGCATCCAGGGGTGCCTGTGCATAGAGTCTGTCCTTAGTGAGAAAAAAACTGGTTCGGGGCGGAAGAACTATACTCTGCCCTTCGCCAGCCGTCAAGCCCGCGTGAGCATAGCGCGTTATGCTCCGGGGCGGCGTCCTCAACGCAGGCGTTCTCTGTGCGGCAGTCCTGACGGCCTATGCGTACACGCGCCGGTAGGACTCGATCATCGCCACGAGGGTGTGCAAGTCGACCGGCTTGGCCAGATAGTTATCGGCACCGGCTGCGAGGCAGCGCTCGCGGTCGCCGGGCATAACCAGGGCGGTTACGGCGATAATCGAGATCGTGCCCAGCCCCGGCGTTGCGCGCAGGAGCCGGATCGCCTCTAGGCCGTCTATGTCCGGCATCTGAATATCCATGAGAATGATGTCTGGCGACTCCTCCTGCGCGCGGGCCAATGCCTCGCCCCCGTTGCGCGCCACGGTCACCGTGTAGCCCTTGGCCTGCAGGTACTCGTACAACATGGTGCTACTCGCGAGGTTATCTTCGGCCAGCAAGATGCGGGAGCGTCGCCCTTGCACAACGGCCACAAAGGGAGTTTCCTCCGCTGGCTCGGCCTGGCCGATGACTGACATGGGCGCGTCAACGGCTCTGCTGGCTGCGGCAAGATTGGCGGACGGCGGCGCGGGTTCCCACGGCAACGTCACGCTGAAGCAACTGCCCTGCCCAGGCGCGCTCTCCACAGAGACGCCGCCGCCGTGAGCCTTGGCGAGCCGCAGAACCAGCGAAAGCCCCAGCCCGGTGCCAGTATATTGGCGGCTCAGGCTGCTGTCGATCTGCACAAAGGGCTGGAATAGCTTTGGCAGATCGTCTGCCGCGATGCCGATGCCGGTGTCCCACACGCGGAACGTCACCTTCTGCTGTGCTATATCGCCGCATACCTCCAGGCCGACCTTGCCGCCCTCCGGCGTAAATTTGACCGCGTTTGCGAGCAGGTTGACCAGGATCTGCTTGAGGCGGCGCTCGTCACCCTGGATGCTCTCAACGATGCCGTCGAAGCTCAAGTTGATGCTGATTCGTTTCATCAGGGCGAGCTGGGTGACCATACGCAGGCTTGTGTGACAAAGCAGACCAATATCAAGCGGCGCGTACTCCAGATCAAGCTGGCCGGACTCGATCCTCGCGAAGTCGAGGATGTCGTTGATCAGGGTGAGCAGATGCATGCCGCTCTCGGTGATGCCGCGCAATGCCTCGGCCTGCGGCTGGGTAATCGGGCCGTAGATCTCTTCCTGTATGGCCTCGCTGCAACCGAGGATAACGCTAAGCGGCGTGCGTAGTTCGTGGCTCATGGTGGCAAGGAACTCGTCCTTGATGCGGACGGCGCGGGAGAGTTCGGCGTTGGCGAGGCTGAGGTCGGCGGTGCGATCATCCACCCGCCGGGCCAGCAGCGCACGCTCGGCGGCAAGCGCCTGTTCCGCCTGCTGCCGCTCGGCCAACTCGCGCTGCGCCTGCCGGAACAGACTTGCGTTGCTGATCGCCAGCGTCGCCCGGTCGGCCAGATCCTGCGCCAGGATGAAGTCGTCTTGATCGAATGGCGGCTGCGTGAGATCGTGCCGAAACAAGACCAAGACTCCGATCGTCCGCCCTTGCGCGCACATCGGCACACCAATGATGCTGCAGATCTCCAGAAGATCGAGCGACGCCCTGTAGGTTGGTTTCGATACGGCATGCATCTGCTCTAGATCGACGACCGGAAAAAAGATCGGCTGGCTGGTTTGAAAGATCCGCGTGGCGAACGAGGGTTCATCCACATGCAGCGGATCTGCGCTCACAACCATGCGGGTCAGCGCAGCCTTCGAAGGGTCAAGATCGTATACCGCCGCGAGCTGCAGCCACACGCCATCCTCAGAGATCAGGTAGATCATACACTCCGCATCCAGCCCTGTGGCGGTCGTCTGCGCGACTCGGTCGAGGACGGTCGGATACTCCGCGCCCATCTCGGCAAAGGCCCGCGAGGCGTCAGCCAGCACCTGGAGGCGATCCGCAAAGCGGCGAAGTGCTAACTCGGACGCCTTGCGGTCGGTGATGTCCATCAGCATGGCCGAGAGAAATTCGCCCTCCATCACGGCATTCGTGATCACGATCCGCTCTGCGCCGGTGTGGGTGAGCAGTGTGAGTTCCCGATTCTGCACGGTGCCCGTCTGGCACAGTTCGTCGATCAGCGCGGCCCGATCTGCAGCATACTTGTACCGGAAGATGGCGTTTTCGCGTAGCATCGCGGCGGGGGAGTCGAACTCAAGCAGCCGGGCTATCGCAGCGTTGGCATACAGCAACTCGCCGCCGACCGTCCCACGGACAACGCCGACCGGAGCTTGGTCGAGCAGCGCCCGGGTGTTCCATGCCTGGGTAGTTTCCGACTGTCGCTCAGTCATAATATGCCTCGATATGGTCGCTTGAAGCAGCGCCTGAGGCATGGTTCACCTCGCCGCTTGCTGCAAAAAGAGCCGCCCATTCTCATCGCAGCGCCGAGCGACCGCGTTGTGCCATAGTGGATCGCGCCGCAGCTTCCTGTAGGTATACGGACGGGCGCGCCGGTTGGCGCGCCCGCCTAAATACTACAGTTGTAGTTTGTTTGGATTACCCCCCCTAGCCCCCCCGCAAGCGGGGGGGAACATACGGTGCCAACCTCCCCCCGCTTGCGGGGGGATTGAGGGGGGTAATCGGCGGGAGCCATTCTGCGAAGATATTTACAACTGTAGTACTAAATACTGTCCCCGACCCGCTACTCGTCAGTGTGATACTTGAAGGAGAGCTTGATCTTCGTGCGGTAGATGATTGTCGTCCCATCAAGGTGGACATCCATGCTTGTCACCTCGCCGACCCTGATGTCCTGCAGAGACTTTGCCGCAGTCGCTATTGCAATCGCGGCGGCCTTCTCCCACGATTCCGGACTCGCGCCAACGACCTCGATCACCTTGTACACACTCTCGCTCATGGCTGGCTCCTCTCGCTATCATCGCGATACGCCGGGTGCCCTATGCAGCCAGATGCTGGAGCGGAGGTTCGGGATGCCAGATACCCCCGGCGACGCCAACACCTCCCGCTGGCGGGAGGGCCAGCCGGGATTATGCGGCGCGCTGCGGGGATGCCAACAGAGACAGGTGAGTCAGAGAGGGAAGGTGAGGGGGATGCAGACGGACTGCCTCGGGGCATACCGGACGGCTAGGTTTCGCTGCACACCAAAGTCTACCAGGATACGCACAGACTGTGTGTTGCCGTTGCGCAATCGGCTGTAGTTATTTTGACTCTGTTGGCGAGTCGCTTATCAGGGTCTTGCGTCACAGGAACAGGCACACAGAACATGACTAATGTGAAAATAGCCGATAGCCAATACCCGATAGCCGATAGTCGGGCATCAGCGGCCATGTTCATCGGGTGTTGTGCGGCGGAGGCGCATGGTTGTCTCACGTGAAAATAGCCGATAGCCAATACCCGATAGCCGATAGTCGGGCATCAGCGGCCATGTTCATCGGGTGTTGTGCGGCGGAGCCGCATGGTTGTCTGATGATGAACAAAGGCATGATTCAAACCCGCGTGACCGTCTTGCGACGAGACGATGACGCGATGAGGCGATGAGGCGATAGGAGCGCATCATCGCGTCGTCGCCTTGTCGCAGGACGGTCACGCTGAATGTACCCATTTTGAGCCATGCCTAAAGGTTTGACGTGCCTACTCCTGCTGTGCTATGATCCACCCCGCATTCACCTGTTTCCTGCACCCTTGTGTTAAAGGCTCCCCATCCAATGACGATGCAGAAGCTGACTTCGGCGCAAATCCGCGCGCGCTACCTGAAATTCTTTGAGCGCCACGGCCACACAATCGTGCCCAGCACCGCACTGGTAGTCGCCGACGACCCGACCCTGCTGTTCGTCAACTCGGGCATGGTGCCATTTAAGGATGTCTTTCTCGGCCACGAGAAGCGGCCCTACACGCGGGCCACCACCGCCCAGAAGTGTCTGCGCGTCTCGGGCAAACATAACGACCTGGAGGAGGTCGGCCCCTCGCCGCGCCACCAGACCTTCTTCGAGATGCTCGGCAACTTCTCCTTTGGCGACTACTTCAAGGCCGAGGCGATTGCGCTGTCATGGAAGTTGCTCACCGAGGAGTTCCAGCTCCCGGTCGAGCGGCTCTGGTTCACCGTCTTCGCGGGCGACGACGAGGTGCCCGCCGACGATGAGGCCGCGCAACTCTGGGCCGCCCAGGGTGCGGATCCTGCGCGCATCCTACGCTTCGGGCGCAAGGATAACTTCTGGGTGATGGGCGACACCGGCCCCTGTGGCCCCTGCTCCGAGATCACTATGTATATCGGGGATGATCTGTCGAAGATGCGCGCCGATGGCGTGAACAGCGACGACCCGGACTACGTCGAGATCTGGAACAACGTGTTCATGCAGTACGAGCGCTCGACTATGAAGCCGCTGCCCCGTCAGTCGGTGGACACCGGCATGGGCCTTGAACGCATGACCATGGTGCTGCAGGGGGTGCAGAGCAACTACGATACCGACCTGTTTCTGCCGATCATCGGCGCGGTGATCGCGGCCCTGGGCAGCGACGCGGCGCACTACCGGGCGCACTTCGCCGAGTACCGGGCCATCGCCGACCACAGCCGGGCCATCGCCTTCCTGATCGCCGACGGCGTCTTGCCCGGCAACAATGGCCGCTCCTACGTACTGCGGCGCATCCTGCGGCGGGCGGCCTACCAGGGCCGCCGCATCGGCTTCACCCGGCCCTTCCTGGCTGAGGTGATCGCCACGGTGATCGCTGAGATGGGCGCGGCCTACCCGCAACTAGTGGATCGGCGCGGGTTTATCCTCGAGTGCGCCGATGCCGAGGAACAGCAGTTCCTACGTACGCTCGCTGGCGGGATCGCCCGGCTCCACGCGATTGTCGCCCAGGTGCAGTCCGCCGACGGCGCGGTTGTCCCCGGTGCCGACGCCTTTGTGCTCAAGGATACCTACGGTTTCCCGCTCGACCTGACCCAGCGTATCGCTGCAGAGGCGGGCTTGGGCGTGGACGAGACCGGCTACGACGTAGCCATGGCCGAGCAGCGCGGGCGCTCGCGGGCGGCCGCCCTGTTTAAGCGCGGCGGCGACGCCGACCTCTGGGCCGACAAGAGCCTGCCCCCCACCGAGTTCAGCGGCTATACGGCGGTCGCAGGCCAGGCGACGATCCTGGCCATGGTGGCCAACGGCGACGATGTGAGCAGCGCGGCGACCGGCGCGCAGGTGCAGGTCGTCCTCGACCGCACGCCCTTCTACGCCGAGAGCGGCGGGCAGGTCGGCGACGCCGGGCTGCTGGTCGGCCCCACCGGCACAGTGCGCGTGGAGGATACCCAGCGCCCCGCGCCCGGCCTGACCGTCCACTACGGCGTGGTCGAGTCCGGCATGCTCGCGGTCGGCGAGTTGGTACACGCCGAGGTGGACGCCGTCCGCCGCGCCGACATCGAGCGCAACCACACCGCCACCCATATGCTCCAGCGCGCCCTGCGCGATGTGGTCGGCGAGCACGCGGCCCAGGCGGGATCGCTGGTGGCTCCTGACCGGCTGCGCTTCGATTTCACCCACAACCGCGCCGTCGAGTCCGCCCAACTGCGCGAGATCGAGGCCCGGCTCAACGCCTGGGTGCGCGCCGACGGCGCGGT
Organism: uncultured Oscillochloris sp.; assembly: GCA_903887465.1. Lineage (GTDB taxonomy): Bacteria > Chloroflexota > Chloroflexia > Chloroflexales > Chloroflexaceae > Oscillochloris. The sequence continues at coordinate 8,697 of CAISPW010000350.1, forward strand.
CTCCTGGGCCGTGATGGACTACCCGGCGGCGATTGACGCCGGTGCGATTGCCCTCTTCGGCGAGAAGTATGGCGACCAGGTGCGCCTGGTGACGATCGAGCGCCGCAGCGCCGCCGCGAGTGAACCAGTAAGCAGTGTGGCATCGAATGGGGCCGCTGCTGCGCCCTTACATGCCAGCCGCGACTCACGCGAGCTCTGCGGCGGCACCCACGTGGATCGCACCGGCGAGATTGGCTACGTGCGCGTGGTCGGCGAGAGCAGCGTCGGCAGCGGCATCCGCCGTATCGAGGCGCTGACCGGGCGCGGTGCCGAGCAGTGGGCCGAACAGCAAGCCGACACCCTGCGCGACCTCGCCGCGCGTCTGGGTGTCCCGCCATCCCAGGTGGCCGAGCGAGTCGAGTTGCTCATTGGCGAGGGCCGCCAGCGCCAGCAGGAACTCGACGCCCTGCGCGCCAAGCTGGCCCGCGCCTCGATTGAGGGTCTGCTCGACGGCGTGCGCCGCGATGGCCCGGTGCCCGTGCTCGCCGCCCAGGTCGCCGCCGAGGATGCCAACCGTCTGCGTGAGATGGGCGACTGGCTGCGCGATAAGCTGGGCAGCGGCGTTCTCGTACTCGGCGCGGTGATTGGCGAGAAGCCTCAGATCCTCACCATGGTTACGCCCGATCTCGTAAGCAAGGGCTACCACGCCGGGAACCTCGTCAAATCCCTGGCCCAGATCGTGGGCGGCGGCGGCGGCGGACGCCCCGAGATGGCCCAGGCCGGCGGCCGCGATGCCTTGAAGCTGGCCGACGCAATCGCCCGCGCACCCGAGTTGGTGGCGGAGCAGAGGACATAATCGAGAGGCTTGAGGATGGTGTAACCCTCCCTAGACCCCTCTCCTGCCTGGAGGTCTTATGGTCGCCGACAATACCGCCCTAATCCTCGCGCTGCCGGACGATACGGTCGAGTCGCTGCTGCGCAAGGCCGAGCAGGCGGGGGCACGGCGGGTGCAACTGCTCGTGCCCGAAGGTGTGCCGGGCCTGCAGCAGCAGGCGCAGCTTGAACGCCTGCGCGCCCTCGCCGATCACGACGGGATTGAGTTGACGCTGATTAGCTCGGATCCCCAGACCCTGCGGGCGGCCCGGCTCTGCCAGTTCGAGACCATGCAGGTGCGCGACGCCCACGTCATGGCACCGCCGCAGGTGCCCGCCGCCCCGCCGCCCGCCAGCCCCTACGCCACCCGCGTACTTGGCCGCGAGGAGGCCGATGACAGTAGGGCGAGCCGTCAGGCGGTCGACCTGAGCGCCAGCGATGCCGCATTTCTCGATGCCCTCGACGACTTCGATGCGCTGCCGCCAGTTCGCGCCAGCGGCCCCGCCGCCAGCGACGAGGATTTTTTTGCCGCCCTGGAGAGTATCTCCGCAGATCGCGACGACCGACCGCCCCACCGGGCATCCACGGCCGATGACGATTTCCTCGCCGCCCTCGACAGCCTGGATGTGGATGAGGAGGAACTGCGCCGGCCCGCGCCCCGCCGTGCCGACGCCCCCCCCGCCGCGCCGCCACGCATCCGCCCGGAGGATATCGAACTCTCGGATGCGGAGAAGGCCCGCGCTAAACAGACCGGGCGGCAGACCTCCGTGCCATCGCGTCCAGTCCGCACGATGACCGGTTCGATGTCGGCGCACGACACTCCCGCGCACGAGCGATCCCCGCGCAACGCGGAGCGGCAGGCCACCCCGCACCGCCGGAGTTGGCTCGTTCCTGTGGCGATCACTATCGTCGTGCTGCTTATCCTCGCCGCCGCCGCGAGCCTCGTTTTGGGCGGCAGGGCGGCGGTGATCGTGGCCCCACCGGCGCGCCCCGACCAGGTCAAGCCGATCAGCGCCATGCCCATCCCGCTGGCGGCACCCGGTAGCAGCGCCGGTACGGCGGCTCAGGCCGAGGCGATCAATAGCGATGTGGCGGTGACCGTGAGCGGCCAGGTTGCCGAGCGTACCATATCCCCGTCCGGCACCGCCCGTGGCACGATTGCGATCATCAGCCTAAGCCCGCAGCCGATCACCCTACCCGCTGGCAGCGAGTTTATCGCGGTGAAGGCCGATGGCCAGACGGTGCCCTTCGTCAGCGGCGGCGATGTCGTGGTGCCCCCGTCCATCACCAGCGACCAGGGTGCCCAGATCGTCACCACGAAGGGCACGGCGCGGATCGAGGTGGTGGCCCGCTCGGCGGGTAGCGCCTCGAATGTGGACGCCAACAGCATCCGCCGGATCGTTATCCCCGGCGGCCAGACCTTTAACGTAGAGACCGGTGCCCTGGTCGTGCGTCACGACCCGATCTCCGGGGGCAGCGAGGATGAGGTGCGGATCGTGAAGGATAGCGATGTGCAGCGCATGCTCGGCGAGGGGCTGACAAAGCTCGACTCGCAGGCCCGCGAGCAGCTCCAGGCCCTCGCCCACACGCGCAGCCTGCAGGTGGAGGCAACGACGATCTCCCCCCGTCACGCCGACCTCACGCAGCGCCAGGGCTTTGAGTACACGGTCTCCCCGGCGGTTGGCGAGACGGTTGACCCGGCGAACCCAGCCTTCACGCTGACGATCCAGGCGCGCTACAGCGCTCTGGCCACCCCGCCCAGCACGCCGCTGACGGGACAACTGGGCGCGGCCCTCACCGAGCAACTGCGCCAGGCTGGCCTGCTCCAGCCCGGCGACTGTAGGGCTCCCGTGATCACCAGTTGGGCCTGGGACGGCACCCGGCTCACGGTGAATGGCCAGATCGCCCCGAACACCCAGAGCGCGGCCTGCGGCCCCGGCCTGAGCGACGCCACCCTCCAGCAGGTGCGCGATGCCGTGCGCGGCAAGACGCGCGCTCAGGCCGAGGCGGCCCTCCAGACGCTTCAGCAGCAGGGCGTGATCGGCACCTATGTCCTGCCCGACGGGCAGAAACTGCCCGACTGGGACTTCCAACTGCGCATCGAGGCGCAATAATGGAAGACCGACGAGTCCTCGGGCTAGATGTCGGCGCACGGCGGATCGGCGTGGCCCTGAGCGATGCCTCGGGCTTCCTGTCCAGCCCGCTCACCACGGTCGGCGCCGTCCCCCGCGAGCGCGCCATCGCCGAAATTGTGCGGCTCGCCCGCGAGAACGAGGTGGTGGAGGTGGTGGTCGGCCTGCCCCTGACCCTGCGCGGCGAGATCGGCCCCCAGGCCGAGATTATCCACGCCTTCGTCCGCGAGATCGCGCCCGCCCTCGGCCTGCCCGTGGCCCTCTTCGACGAGCGCCTTACCACCGCCGCCGCCGAGCAAATGCTGCGCGACCTTGGGGTGAAGCCCGAGAAGCGCAAGCAGCAGATCGACCAGGTCGCCGCCTCGATCATCCTCCAGGACTACCTCGACCACACCCGCAACCTACGGGGCGAATCGTAGCGAAGACAGATACCTCACGATGACTCGCGCCTATCGGCTCGTCCGGCGCTGCCTCGGCATGTACGTATCGTGGTTGCGGTAGTCGCGGGTGACGCGCAGCCCCATGCCGCGCAGGATATGTTTGCCACTCGTCACCAGCCAGTCGGCGATGCTGTGGGCGGCGCTGCCGGTGCAGAATCCGACCAGGAAGGCCAGGGAGGCGTCGGGGTGATCGGTGGTAACGCCGCTGATGGCGGCGCTCAACTGCCGGGGATAGTCCGGCACGACGATGCCGACTTGGCCGAGCGCCCAACTCGCGCCCAGGATCAGGCCGATTGACACGAAGTAGAAGTAGGCCAGGCGCAGCAGCGGGGCGAAGATCAGGCTATGGCTCCAGCCGCTGCGGTGCGGCACCGCCCACATGTAGGGCCGCCAGATCCAGAAGAAAATTCCCCAGCGGTTGTCAATCGCCGAGTCGAGATCCAGGTCGGGCGAGAACAATACCCCCGAGATCAGGTGGGCGATCACCACCCACGCGCTGTTCGGTCGGGCGTCGAACGAGGTGAGGCCGAGGGCGCTCACCTGGACGATCTGGGCCAGGGGGGCCAAGGCCACCGCCGTGGCAATGGTAATCATGTCATGTGTACGAGCGTCGGGCATGGTGTGTACTCTGTGCTAATCGCCGATATCCGATAGTACTACCGTTGTCGTCTTCCCGGCGGGGAGGCTCGGAGGGGCTTCGCCCCTCCGAAAGAAAAGAAAAGGATTTTTTTCGGGGGCCTGCGGCCCCCAAACCCCCGCTAGGAATGGCGATGTTGGCAACTACAACGGTAGTAATATCCGATAGCTAACAACCACAGCTAAGAATAGTCCTCTTGCACGCAATTGGCAAGCGCGGGCATTACCCCACAAAACGCGATATCGTAGAAACCCAGGAGGGCTGGTGGCGTCCCATTATCGGCTATCGGCTAGCGGCTATTTATGACCCACCCATTGCTGCGCGGCAGCTGGCTCGTCCGGCACGCCTTCGCGCTGACCATCTTCGTGACCATGATCGGGCTCGGCATCTGGCAACTCGACCGGCTGGCCCAGCGCCGCGCCGCCAACGCCGAGCGGCTGGCCGTCCTCGATCAGAACCCGGCCACCCTCGCGGGCGACGCCGACGCGGCGCGGCCCCTGCTCGGGCGCAGGGTGCGCGTGAGCGGAATCTACCTGAATGGCCAGAGTACCCTCCTGCGCGGCCAGCCATCCGGCGACGGGGTGGAGGGAGTCCATCTGCTCACCCCGCTGCGGATCAGCGGCAGCAACGTGGCGGTGATCGTGGATCGCGGCTGGCTGCCGACCGAGCAGGCCCGGCCTGCGGCGCGTGCGGCCTTCGCAGTCGACCGCGAGGTAACGGTCGAGGGACTGGCTCTGCCGGGGCAGTCTCGGCCCGCCACGCCGCTGGCCGGCATGGATCTGCCCATGCCCGGCGAGACACGCATCGACGCATGGCTGCGCGTGGACATCGGGAAGATGCAGGCCCAGGTCGACGCCCCGCTCCTGCCGATCTACATCGAGTTGCTGCCCGCCGCCGACGGCCCGCGCCTGCCGCAGCCGACCGACCCGCGCCTGCTCGGCGATGGGTCGCACCTGAGCTACGCCCTACAGTGGTTCGCCTTCGCGCTGATCCTGGCCATCGTCTACGCCGCCCTGATGCGCCAGGAACGACACCGAGGCTAAGACCAAACGCCGGGGCTTGCGCCTTACATCCCACAAAGAAAGCGAATCCAAAGGCGGGAAAGCCGCCCCCAGACCTCCACGGAGAGAAGATCCCTATGTTAAGCGGAGCGAAACAAACGCCGACAACCCAGCGGCAGCCTGTGGTGATCGAGGTGGACGAGACGAGCTTCGAGCGCGAGGTGATCGCCCGGTCGAAGGACGTCCCGGTGGTGATCGACTTTTGGGCACCGTGGTGTGCGCCGTGCCGCACCCTTGGCCCCACCCTAGAGCGGCTCGCCAGCGCGGCCAAGGGCGCGTGGGTGCTGGCGAAGGTGAACGTGGACGAGAACCCGAACCTTGCCACCACGTTCCACATCCAGAGCATCCCCGCCGTCAAGGCGGTATACGACGCCAAGATCGTCGACGAGTTTGTCGGCGTGCAGTCCGAGGCGCAGGTGCGCGCCTGGCTCAAGGGCTTCGTCCCCGAGCCGGGCACCTCGCTGTTGGAGGCGGCCCAGGCCATGGAGGCAAGCGACCCGCAGGGGGCCGCCGCGCGCTACCGGCTGATCCTCGGCGATGAGCCGCAAAACGCAGTCGCCATGTTCAACCTCGGGCACCTGCTGCTGATGCAGGGCGAGGCCGAGGGCGTCGAGACGCTGCAGCAGGTGCCACCCGGCACGCCGCTCTTCTCCCGCGCCCAGGCGCTGCTGCCCCTAGCCGACTTCTTCGCCGCCGCCGACCAGCCCGCCGATGGGGACTCGGCGGCCCGCTACTGCCGGGCCGCCACCCTCGCCCGCAGCGGCAGCTACGCCGGGGCGATGGACGAACTGCTCGCCATCATCGCCCGCGACCGGGCCTTTTATGATGACGGGGCGCGCAAGGCCATGATCGGGCTCTTCGCCGCCCTCGGCGACGAGAACCCGCTCGTGCCGGCCTACCGGCGCAAGCTGGCAAATACGCTGTTTTAGGAGATTTGGGGGTGGTTTCGCCACCCCCGGAAGATCTTTTTTGGTGGATGTTTGGCCGCGAAGCCGCCAAACATCCACCAAAAGCGCGGTCTGGGGCGCAGCCCCAGCGACGTTGCAACAGCCCTGGGGGGACGTGGCCCCGCCGTCAGGTGGCGCTCGGCTAGAGTGGTATAATGGCCTGTTAGCATAGCGCAGCTTTCGGAAGGTATCCGGATTATGAACAGCGCTGCGGCGTGAGCCGCCAACATATGAGAAACGAGACAGTCTTCTATGCCAACCTTTGCCGATCTTGGGTTCAGCGAGCCGATCCTCAAGGTACTCACCGAACTCGGGTACGACGAACCAACCCCGGTGCAAGAGCAGGCCATCCCGCTGATGCTCTCGAATAGCGATGTGATCGCCCAGGCCCAGACGGGCACCGGCAAGACGGCGGCCTTCGCCCTGCCGATTGTCCAGCGCCTGCGCGACGACCAGGTGCCCCAGGCGCTGATCCTGGCCCCCACCCGCGAGCTGGCCATGCAGGTGGCCGAGGCGATCTACAAGTACGGCAAGGGCCGGCGGATCAGCGTGGCCCCGGTCTACGGCGGCCAGCCGATCTACCGCCAGTTGCGCGCCCTGGAGAAGGGCGTGCAGGTGGTGGTCGGTACCCCTGGCCGGATCATGGATCATATGCGTCGCGGCACCCTGGCCCTCGACCAGATCAGCACCGTGGTACTCGATGAGGCCGATGAGATGCTCGACATGGGCTTTGCCGAGGACATTGAGTTTATCCTTCAGCAGACCCCGCAGACTCGCCAGACGGCCCTCTTCTCGGCCACAATGCCCGAGGCGGTACTCGGCCTGGCCCAGCGCTACACCAAGAACGCCAAGCGCATCAGCATTGTCTCCGAGCAGCACACCGCCACGCTCACCCGCCAGACCTACTACGAGGTGATGCCGCGCGAGAAGCTCGACGCCCTCTGCCGCATCCTCGATGTCGAGACACCCACCTCGGCGATCATCTTCTGCCGCACCCGCAGTGAGGCCGACAATCTCGGCGAGAGCCTCCAGGGTCGAGGCTACCTCTCTGACGTACTCCACGGTGATCTGAGCCAGATCCAGCGCGACCGGGTGATGAAGCGCTTCCGCGAGGGGGCCGCCGAACTGCTGGTGGCCACCGATGTCGCCGCCCGTGGGCTGGACATCCCCGATGTGACTCACGTGATCAACTATGACGTGCCCAACGACCCCGACGCCTACATCCACCGGATCGGGCGCACCGGGCGGGCCGGGCGCAAGGGTCTGGCGATCACGCTGATCACCCCGCGCGAGCGGCGCATGCTCCAGATCATCGAGCGCACCGGGCGCGCGCGCATCCAGCGCGAGAAGCTGCCGACCCTGGCCGATGTGGCCTCGCGCCGCCGCGAGGCGTTCCGCGATGCGCTGCGCGGGGTGCTTGAGCAGGGCGACCTCGATCCCTACCTGCTGATGGTTGAGGAGATGGCCGAGGAGCACGATGCGGTTGACCTGGCCGCCGCCGCCTTCAAGCTGCTGCTGAACGAGGTGGATCAGGACGAGACGATCAGCAGCGTGGCGGGCGACGCCGTGGGGGCCGAGCCGGGCATGGTGCGGCTCTTCCTCGATGTCGGTCGCTTCGACCACATCCGCCCGGCAGATATCGTTGGCGCGATTGCCAACGAGGTGGGCCTGCCCGGCAAGAGTATCGGCAGCATCGATATCTACGACCGCTTCTCCTTCGTGGAGGTGCCCAACGAGCATTCTCAGAAGGTGCTGCATGTGCTGGGCGGCACCTCGCTGCGTGGCAAGCAGGTGCGCGTGTCGATCGCCAAGCCCAAGCGGTAGATCTGTCTAAACCCCGTATCAGACAGCATAAAACTGCCAGCTAAGCTGGCAGTTTTAGGCTGTCTGATACGGGGTTTAGACAGATCTACCGCTTGGGCTTGGCGATCGACACGCGCACCTGCTTGCCAC
>CAISPW010000351.1 GCA_903887465.1 uncultured Oscillochloris sp.
CGAAAGATCTTTTTTTGTTGGTTTTTGGCGGCGAAGCCGCCAAAAACCAACAAAAAGCGAGGTCTGGGGCGCAGCCCCAGCGACATTGCATCAGCCCTGAGAAAGTCAACGTTTGCCCGTTCCTAATGCGCCAAACGTGCTATACTGGGGCGCAATCCGCTCATGGGTGTGAGGTGCCGCCATGCCCCGCTGGTTTAACACAACCGGACCGTGCCGCCCAGAGTTGCATTACATGCTCTCCCCCACGGCTAGGCTGCCGGATCTCACCCGGCTGATTGATCAGCAGCAGTACTTTGTCTTGCACGCCCCCCGCCAGACGGGAAAAACCACCGCGATGCTGGCCCTCGCGCAGTCGTTGACCGCTGCGGGAACCTATACGACGGTGGTGCTCACCATGGAGGTTGGGGCGGCCTTTAATGACGATCCTGGCGCGGCTGAGCGGGCGATCCTCGATGATTGGTCTGACGCGGCGACCTGGCAACTCCCGGCGGCGTTGCATCCGCCGACCTGGCCCGACGCGACGCCAGGGGCGCGTATCGGTGCGGCGCTGCGCGCGTGGGCGCTCGCCTCCTCGCGACCCTTGGTGGTCTTCCTCGATGAGATTGATGCGCTCCAAGACGCCGCACTGATTTCGGTGCTGCGGCAACTGCGCGCGGGCTTTCCCCGCCGACCGACGGTCTTTCCCTGGGCACTCGCCCTGATCGGCCTGCGCGATGTGCGCGACTATAAGATCGCGTCGGGTGGACGGGATCGCCTGACCACGGCCAGCCCCTTCAATATCAAGGCCGAATCGCTCACCATGGGCAACTTTACCGCAGCGGACGTTGCCGCGCTTTATCAGCAGCATACGGACGCAACGGGACAAATCTTCACGACGGATGCGATTGATCTGGCCTATACGCTGACCAGCGGGCAGCCGTGGCTGATCAATGCGCTCGCCCGTCAAGCCGTGGAGGTGCTGGCACCGGATCCTGCCCAGCCGATTGATGCGGCGATCATTGATGCGGCGAAAACACGGCTGATCCAGCGCCAGGACACCCACCTTGATAGCTTCGTGGATCGGTTGGAGGAGTCGCGGATTTGTGCGGTGCTGGAGCCGCTGCTCGCCGGGACGGTTCCGGCGAATGTGCCGGTTGATGATCTCCAATTTGTGCAGGATCTGGGGCTGGTCCGGCTGGATCCGCAGGCGGGGCTGGTGATCGCCAATCCAATCTATGCCGCGATCATCCTCCGCAGCTTGGCCACCACCACTCGTGCATTCATGCCAGCAATGCTGCCGACCTGGATCGATGCCCAGGGACAGCTCAATCCAGAGCGCCTGCGCGAGGCATTCCTCACCTTCTGGCGCCAGCACGGCCAGCCATTGCTGGGCACGACCGCCTATCACGAGATTGCGCCGCACTTGGTGCTAATGGCCTTCCTCGACCGAGTGGTCAATGGCGGCGGGCGTGTGGAGCGTGAGCTCGCGGTGGGGCGTGGGCGGCTCGACCTGCGGCTGGAGTATGGGAGCGTGGTGCTGCCGATCGAGGTGAAGGTCTGGCGCGACGGTGCATCCGACCCATTGAGCGACGGGATTACCCAGCTTGACGGGTACCTGCAGGGGCTGGGGGAGGCCACCGGCTGGCTGGTGATCTTCGACCAGCGGCGCAACCTGCCACCAATCGCCGAGCGTACCACGGCCGAAACCATCACCTCGCCAAATGGTCGCCAGGTGACGGTGATCCGCGCCTAGCAGTAGATCGAGGATTCGGCATCAGCCTCAATAATGAGGAAGCCAAAAACCGCAATACCGCAGAAGACGTTCATGCGCGGGGCGCACACCGCCGCGATGAACATGGTCGCTGATGCCCGGCTATCGGCTATCGGCTATCGGCTATTTTCACATCAGTCACCCTGCCATCCCAAGCGCCCGGCCCGTAAACGGGCGGGCTACAATGTACGAAGCCCGCTGAAGTAGGCTGCATGAGCCCACTTCAGCGGGCTTCGTACATTGTGGCCGAGGGCTTCAGCCCGACGGCGGGCGATGCCGGACCGCGTGCCTTTTGCGGTATGACTAAGGTTCAGATCATCTTGACCGTTTGCAGTGAACGTAGCACCGCCTTCCAGGCGGTCAGGAGTACCACCGTAGGCTGAAGCCCACACCATGAACGGTCACCCTGAAATGCCCGCTTCTGAACCATGCCGCAGGCCAGAATGTGGCTTCCTGATGCGTTCGATCTGAAATCTGAAACCTGGCACCTGAAACCTTGCCTTCCGATGCTATAATCAAGCCATCGTGCCAACGTACATAGGCACCATAACCTCTAACAGAAGGCATATGACCACACTATCACATACGGATCAGACCGATTCGGGGGCGTTCTGGCGTGGCAAGCGCGTCGTCGTCACAGGTGGCGCGGGCTTTTTGGGTTCCTTTGTTGTTGATCGGCTGCGGGCGCGTGGGGCTGAAGAGATCATCGTCCCACGCAGCCACGAATACAACCTTGTGGACAATGCGGCGGCCCGGCGGCTCGTCGCCGACGCCCGCCCGGATATTATTCTGCACCTGGCTGCGCGCGTCGGTGGCATCGGGGCTAACCGCGAACACCCCGCCGACTTCTTCTACGCCAACCTGATGATGGGTGTCCAGTTGCTCCACGAGGCGTGGCGGGCCGGGGTCGAGAAATTTGTTACCATCGGTACGGTCTGCTCCTATCCCAAGTTTACCCCGGTGCCATTTAAAGAGGAGGATCTCTGGAACGGTTACCCCGAGGAGACTAACGCGCCCTACGGGATCGCCAAGAAGGCTCTGCTCGTGCAAGGGCAGACTTACCGTGAGCAGTACGGATTTAACTCCATCTTCCTGCTCCCAGTCAACCTCTACGGCCCAGGCGACAACTTCGATCCCAGCAGTTCGCATGTCATCCCGGCCATCATCCGCAAGTGTCTTGAAGCTCGCGATGCCGGGGCTGACGAGATCATTGCCTGGGGCGACGGATCACCCACCCGCGAGTTCGTCTACGCCGAGGACACCGCCGCCGGGATCGTCCTCGCCGCTGAGCGCTACAACGGTAGCGAGCCAGTCAACCTCGGCAGCAATTCCGAGATCAGCATCCGTGAGCTCACCGAACTCATCGCCCGACTTACCGGATTCCAGGGCCAGATCACCTGGGACACCAGCCAACCCAACGGCCAACCCCGCCGCAAGCTCGACGTCAGCCGCGCCCGTGACTGGTTCGGCTTTGAGGCCAGTACCCCCTTCGAGGACGGCCTGCGCAAGACGATTGACTGGTACGAGCGGGTGAGGCACGGGGTGTGAGTGTTGAGTAAGACTGCATCTCAGACTCAGCTTTCTGTTGGGGTCTGGTAGCTTTGTTGCCAAATATCAACAGAAAAAAAGCACTACCGCAAAAGTCACGCTGCCAGCCCAAGCGCCCGGCCCGTAAACGGGCGGGCGAGGTCTGCGACGGCCGCTGAAGCGGCCTCAGACAGGCCGCTTCAG
>CAISPW010000352.1 GCA_903887465.1 uncultured Oscillochloris sp.
CTGAAGCGGCCTCAGACAGGCCGCTTCAGCGGCCGTCGTGGATCTCGCCGGGGGCTTCAGCCCCACGGCGGGCGGTGCCGCGACCGCGTGACGTTTGCGGTCGTGCCGTAGATTTCTTTTCGGGGGCCTGCGGCCCCCAAACCCTCGCCAAGGATATGAAGGATCGCCCATGTCTGGTGATGCTCGCGCCGATCTGCGCGCTCGAACAACCTTCCTGCTTGCTATCGCGTTGCTGGTCGCCGCGCTCCTGCCGCGCGTGATCGGCCTGGGCGACTTCTACACCACCGATGAGGCGTACTTCTGGCAGGGCCGAGTGGCCCGCTTCAGCGCCGCCATTATCATGGGCGACTGGCGCAACACCAATCAGACCGGCCACCCCGGCGTGACGACGATGTGGCTGGGCGCGCTGGGCAAGCTGCTCGCCGACCGGGCGGGCATGCCCGCGCCTGGCCCCGGTGCCGGGGCGGGCTATCTCGCCTACCTGCGCCTGCCCCTGGCGGCGGCAAACGCCCTGGCCGTCAGCATGGGCTACCTGCTGCTGCGGCGGCTGCTGCGCCCTTACACGGCCATCATCGCCGCCCTGCTCTGGGCCACCTCGCCCTTTCTGATCGCCCACGGACGGCTGCTGCACCTGGACGCGCTGCTCACCTCGCTGATCTGCCTGAGTCTGCTGGCCCTGCTGGTGGCCGCCCTCGGCCCGACCCGACCGCTCTGGCGGCGTCCGGCCCTGCTGCTCTCGGGCGCGCTCGCCGGCCTGGCCCTGCTCACCAAGTCGCCGGCGCTGCTGCTGTTGCCCTTCGCCGGGCTGCTGCTGTTCGCGGTTGAGCTTGGCGGTCGGCCCGCCGGGGCGACGCTCTGGCGCGCAGCGCTCGGCAGCATCCCCCGTGCGCTCGGGGCCTTTCTGGCCTGGCTGACGGTGGCGGGCCTCGTCTTTGTGGCCCTCTGGCCGGCCATGTGGGTCAGCCCGCTCGGCGCGCTGAGTGCCATTATTGGCGAGGTGATCGGCAACGGGGGCACGGCCCACAGCGCGGGCAACTACTTTATGGGCCAGGCGCTGGCCGACCCCGGCTGGTCCTTCTACCTGGCGGTGGTACTCTGGCGCGGCGAGCCGCCGCTGACGCTCGGCCTGCTGGCCCTGGCAATCTACGCCGCCAGCGGTCTGCGCAGCCGCTGGACGCCTACGGCGGACGGGGAGCGCGGCGGGCGGGGGCCGGATGAACTGCGCCAGCGCCAAGTGATCATGGCCATGGTCGCCTTCAGTCTGCTCTTCCTGCTTGCCCTGACCCAGATGGCCAAGAAGTTCGACCGCTACCTGCTGCCGCTCTGGCCATGCCTGGAGATTCTCGCGGCCATCGGCATTGCCGCCGCGCTCGACTGGGCCGCGCGCGGGGCGTGGGGCCGCGTGGCCCTGCGCTGGCGATTCGCTCGCCCGCTGCTCGCCGTGGCGGCGATGGCATCGCTGGCCGCCCCGCTGATCACCTACGCACCCTACTATTTGGCCTACTACACGCCGCTGCTCGGCGGCGGCACCACCGGCCAGCAGGTGCTGCTGGCCGGCTGGGGCGAGGGTATGGAGCAGGCCGGTGCCTGGCTGAACGCCCGCCCCGACGTTGCTCGCGGTCCGGTGCTCGCGTGGATCCCCGAGACGCTGACGCCCTTCGTGCGGCCCACGGTGGCGGTCTACGACCTCGACAGCGACGCCTTCAGCCGGGCGGCCAACTACGCCGTGGTCTATCGCAGCGTCGCCGAGCGCGATAGCCGGACGGTCGCCGAGGCGTTCGCCTCGCAGACGCCGCCGCTCTTCACCCTGCGCGCCCAGGGCGTCACCTACGCCAGCATCCACCAGCTGCCGCGCCCCTACAGCCTCACCGTCGACGCCGTCTTCAGCGGGGTTCACCTGCGCGGCATCTCGCACCAGATCATCGGCGCGACCTTGGTGATCACGCCCTCGTGGGACATCCAGCTGGGTCGGCCCGGCGGGGTGCGCAGCTTTGTCCACGTGCTGAACTCGGCGGGGACGCTGGTTGGGCAGCTCGATACGGTGATCGACGATGGCATGTTCGCCAACTGGCAGGCCGGGCAGCAGTTCGGCACGCCAATGCCAATCGGCCTGCCCGGCGACCTGCCGGCTGGCGTGTACCGGGTGCTGATTGGTCTCTACACGCCCGAGGACGGCCAGCGCCTGCCGCTTAGCATCGGCCAGGCCGTCCCCGCACAGGTGGACGGCCCGCACGCGGTGGAGGTTCTGCGCCTCAGGTTGCCCGTGCGCTGATCGCGTGCGGTGCGGCCCGGTCACGCCAGATCTCAGCCACGATGACGCCAAACAGGAGCAGCAGCCCGTAGAACTTGTAGGAGTAGCCCAGCACGCCGATCCCGCCGCTAATCGCGCTATCGGTGAAGCTCCACTGGTTGCCGTAGGCGATCAGGGCGTAGGCCGCAGCGAGGGCAGACGCGCTACCCAGCGACAGCGGGGCCGCGCCGTGGAGCAGGATCGCCGCAAAGACCAGGATGACCACCGCCTCGTAGTGCATCCAGGCCGCAGGCACCGCGAGGACTGTGAGCATCAGGAACAGGCTAAACTGGAGCGGCGTCGCCACGCCCCAACTGGCCCCGGCAGCGCGATCCGACGGCGTGCGTGAGGCGGCCAGGGCGAAGGCCAACAGCAGCGCGCCCCCGAAGAAAGCGTAGGTTGCCAGCGAGATCAGCGGGGTGCCGAACGGCTCGGCGGTGATCTGCGGGGCGAAGAAGCGGCTGAAGAATCCGCTGAAGGTCTGGTTCTCGATCCAGGGCGAGCTGCCGCCGCCGCTGCCCATAATCGGCAGCACCTCGGTCAGGAAGATCCAGTGGGTGGCCCAGCCGAAGACCGCCAGGGTCAGGGCGGTGCAGGCCAGCCCGGCCAGGATCGCGCCGCCGATGACGCGCCAGCGGCGCTGGACTAGAAAGAATCCGAAGAGCAGGGCCGGGAAAAGCTTGATCAGGGTGAAGAAGGCGATCAGCGCCCCGGCTAGGCCGTCGCGGCCGCGCAGGGCGGCCAGCAGCACCAGGGTGGCCCCCAGCAGCATGGCGATATCGACCTGGCCGAAGGCGATCGTGTCGGCGGCGGGGCGAAAGTTGAACAGCATGAGGACGGCCACGGCGACCGGCCAACTCGGCGCGCGGCGCACCAGCAGAGCGGCGGTGCTGCCCAGAAACAGCGTATTGACGATGCGGTGGCCGGTCATCACGCTGGTGCCGTCGAGACCAGCAAACGGGCGGAGGATCGCGGCGTAGAGCGGCGGCCACTTGTAGGAGAAGCCGAAGTGGTTGGCCCTGATGCCGTCCAGATTATAGAGCGGCAACCCGTCGCGCACGAAGCTACGGATGGCCCGGAAGTGGATCCAGAAATCTGGGGCGCTGCGGGTGAAGGCAAACCCGATCAGGAAGACGGTGTGGGCCAGCGACCCGCCCAGCAGCACGGCGGTGAGCAGTTGCCGATACGTCCAGCCGCGCCGCGCCGCCGCGCCGCGCAAGGCCAGGGCGGCCAGGGCGGCCAGGGCCGTGACCGCGCCGATCATAATCGTGATCCAGTTCGGCCCCACGTTACGCGCACCGTCTAGCGTGAGGATGATCTGGAAGAGCGGCATGGTCCACCAGGCCAGCCCAAGGTAAATCGGCAGGTCGGCGCGGCTCAACACGAGCCGCCCGGCCTCGCGCTGCGGCGGGGCAATCAGCCGCGCAAGCCAGATCGCGGCGCAGGCCAACCCGGCGAGGGCGGCGAGCCGATTGAGGAACGGCAGCACGTCGAGCGGGCGCAGGGCGATCCCGGCGGATACACCGGCGGCGGCCATGGCGGCCAGGCCGAGGGCCACGCCGGTGCCCAGGCCAGCCCCGCGCAGGGCGACGTAGCCAAGTAGGGCCATACCGGCGAGGGCGGCCAGGCTTAGCGGCGGCGGGAGGCGCGGCCCGCCAGCCACCGGCGCAAGCTGCGCGGTCAGGAACACGACGCCGAGTTCACGCGGGTCGTTGGCGGGGCGGATCCAGGTGCTGTCGATGTGGATGTCGATCGACGCGCCCAGCGTGGGCGGCAGCAGCAGCCTGAAGCGACCGGGGCGGCTGGCGTTGCGGGCGACGTTAAAGACGGCTAGGTGCTGGTCGCCAACAGACAGATTGACGACCGGGTCGGGCATCCCGGCCGGTCGCGAGTTGAGCAGATCCAGGCTGAGGATGGTCGCGCGCACGCCGAGGCTTGGCATATGGAGCGTGGACGCGCCGTGCGTCCAACGGCTGGGGACATCGGCGATCCGCTCGATCGCATTGACCCCGCTCAGAAAGTTCCGGTCGTACGGGCTGACCCCCAGCGAGAGCGGCGGGGCAAGCTGAAAAGCCAGGACGCCGAAGGCTAGGGTCAGGCAGAGGCAGCCGAGCAGGCTGCCGAGGTGGGAACGGATCTGCGCGGGCGTGAAGGTTCGTAAAGGCATATATATCGCATATCTGCGGGCTACTATCTGCGGCGGCAGTATAGCAGATATAGCGATGCGCGCCAGAGTGCCGACGTTCCACCCCGCCAGGGCGGTTGCAACGTCGCCTCTGGCGGGGGTTTGGGGGTGGCTTTGCCACCCCCGAACGATCTTTTTTGGTTGGTTTTTGGCGGTGAAGCCGCCAAAAACCAACCAAAAGCGAGGTCTGGGGCGCAGCCCCAGCGACGTTGCATCAGCCCGGTTCCACCCCGCCAGGGCGGTTGACACGCCGCGACGGGCCTGCTATACTCCGCGCAACTTCAGAGCAGCGACGTTGATCAGGACAAGTACGCGCAACACGGTGCCCAGCGAGCCGACAAATGGTGAAAGGTCGGCGCACACGGCGGCGCGGAATGGCCCTGGGAGTCGCGGGGGCGAACAGCGTTAAGGTAAAAGTAAAAAGGTAAAAGGTAAAAAATCTGCGCGTATTGCCGCTTTTACCTTTTGATTTTTACCTTTTGCCTTCTTCAGTAGCCTCCGCCGGAGACGCCACCGTTATCAGGGCGATGGGTATGGAGCGGCATCGCCGACAGTACCCGCAGAGTGCGCCGCCCCGCGAGGGCTGGCGAACGAGAGTGGCACCACGAGTTTTCTCGCCTCTCGGCCCATATCGGGTCGGGGGGTTTTTTGTTGTCGGACAACGTAGGGGCGAAGCATTCGCTTACGTCTCGCAGATGATGAACACGTGAAGCGAACGCTTCGCCCCTCATCGAAAAGGAGCCGAAGATGTCCACCGTCAAGTACGTACTGGCCGAGCAAGACATGCCCACCTCGTGGTACAACATCGCCGCCGACCTGCCGACGCCGCTGGCCCCGCCGCTGCACCCCGGCACCGGCCTGCCGCTCGGCCTCGCCGACCTCGCGCCGATCTTCCCCATAGCCCTGATCATGCAGGAGGTCAGCACCAATCGCACGATCGACATCCCCGAGGAGGTGCAGCAGATCTACCGGCAGTGGCGGCCCTCTCCGCTCTACCGCGCCCGGCGTCTGGAGGCGGCCCTCGACACCCCGGCCAAGATCTACTACAAAAACGAGGGCGTCAGCCCGGCCGGTAGCCACAAGCCCAACACCGCCGTGGCCCAGGCATACTATAACAAGCAGGAGGGCGTGAAGCGCCTCGTCACCGAGACCGGGGCCGGCCAGTGGGGTTCGTCCCTGGCCTTCGCCGGTGCTCTCTTCGGCCTTGAGGTCAAGGTCTACATGGTCAAGGTGAGCTACCACCAGAAGCCCTACCGCCGCGCCCTGATGGAGGTCTACGGTGCGAGTGTGGTGGCCAGCCCCAGCACCGAGACGGTCTGCGGGCGGGCGATCCTGGCCGCGCACCCCGACAGCACCGGCAGCCTGGGCATCGCGATCAGCGAGGCGGTGGAGATGGCCGCCCAGCGCGAGGATACCAAGTACGCCCTCGGCAGCGTGCTCAACCACGTGATGCTGCACCAGACGGTGATCGGCCAGGAGGCCATGGCCCAGATGGAGATGGCCGGCGACTACCCGGATGTGATCGTGGCCTGCACCGGCGGCGGCTCGAACTTCGCCGGGATCGCCTTCCCGTTCATCGGTGCCAAGCTGCGCGGCGAGCGCAATGTGCGCGTGCTGGCGGTTGAGCCGGCCGCATGTCCCTCGCTCACCAAGGGCAAGTTCGCCTACGATTTTGGCGACACCGCCCACCTCGCGCCAATCACCAAGATGCACACCCTGGGCAGTTCCTTCATGCCCTCGGGCATCCATGCCGGTGGCCTGCGCTACCACGGTATGGGGCCGATGGTCAGCCACCTGCTCGATCTGGGCAAGATCGAGGCGACGGCCATCCAGCAGCTTGAGACCTTCGCGGCCGGGCTACAGTTCGCCCGCACCGAGGGCATCCTGCCCGCCCCCGAGTCGAACCACGCCGTGGCCGGGGCCATCCGCGAGGCGCTGCGCTGCAAGGAGGAGGGCAAGAGCGAGACGATCTTGTTCAACCTCAGCGGCCACGGCCACTTTGATATGCAGGCGTATATGGACTACCAGGCCGGTGTGCTGAAGGACTTCGAGTACTCCGACGAGGAGGTGGCCATGGCCCTCGCGGGCCTGCCGAGCGTCGGTTAGTCTCTATACATTGTGCGTGAAATTGCCAGCGAAGCAGGCAATTTCACGCACAATGTATAGCAATTCCGGGAGCCTAGAAGGTCACTTGCACCTGAA
>CAISPW010000353.1 GCA_903887465.1 uncultured Oscillochloris sp.
CAGCGGCCGTTGTAAACCTCGCCGGGGGCTTCAGCCCCACGGCGGGCGGTGCCGGACCGCGTGCCTGATGTGAAAATAGCCGATAGCCGATAGCCGATAGCCGGGCATCAGCGACCATGTTCATCGCGGCGGTGTGCGCCCCGCGCATGAACGTCTTTTGCGATAGTGCGTCTTTTTTGGTTGGGTTTTGGCGGCGAAGCCACCAAAACCCAACCAAAAGCGCGGTCTGGGGCGCAGCCCCAGCGACGTGGCATCCGCCCTGGGTTACGATAGCTTCTGCTTTCTAAAACCTGCTATAATGCGGATCAGAGAAGGTTTCATGTGCTAGGTTTCAGGTCTCAGACCGAACCCGTTTAGGAGTCTTTTTATGGGCCTCTTCCCAGGCGACGCGGGCCAGCAGGTGAGCGAGCCGCAGGTACTCGCCGCCTTGAGCAAGGTGCAGGAGCCGGAACTCGGCGGCGACCTCGTCTCGCGCCGGATGATCAAGAACGTGAAGATCGACGGCGGCACGGTGAGCTTCAGCGTGGAACTGACCACGCCGGCCTGCCCGCTGAAGGACCAGATCCGCGCCGAGGCCGAGGCGGCGGTGCGCGGGGTGCCGGGGGTGCGCGAGGTTTTGGTCGAGTTCACGGCCAACGTGCGCCGCCACGCCGGCAATCCCGAGCAGGCCGCCATCCCCGGCGTGTCCAACGTGATCGCGGTGGCCGCTGGCAAGGGCGGCGTGGGCAAGAGCACCGTGGCCGCGAACTTGGCGGTGGCCCTGGCCCAGGAGGGTGCCAGCGTGGGCCTGCTCGACGCCGACGTATTCGGGCCGAGCCTGCCGTTGATGTTCGGCGTGCGTGGCCAGCCCGAGGCGGTCAGTGACGAACATGGCCAGGCGATGATGATCCCGCTTGAGGGCCACGGCATCAAGCTGATCTCGGTGGGCTTCCTGATTGAGGATGGCCAGCCGGTGATCTGGCGCGGCCCGATGGTCAGCCAGTTGTTGCGCCAGTTCCTCTACCAGGTGGCGTGGGCGCCGCTCGACTATCTGATCATCGACATGCCCCCCGGCACCGGCGACGTCGCCCTGACCCTGGCCCAAAGCCTACCGCTCACCGGTGCCCTGATCGTCACCACGCCGCAGCAGGTGGCCACCATCGATGTGGTCAAGGCGATGGAGATGTTCAAGAAGGTGAACGTGCCGCTGATTGGCGTGGTGGAGAACATGGCCTACTTCATCGCCCCGGATACCGGCACGCGCTATGACATCTTCGGCACGGGCGGGGCCGCCCGGATCGCCGCCCAGCAGGATCTGCCCCTGCTCGGCCAGATCCCGCTGGGCATGGCCATAGGTGCCGGCGGCGACAGCGGCCACCCGGCGGTGATTAGCGCGGAGCCCGACGCCTACGCCGAGGTCTTTCGGAGCGTGGCCCGCCAGATCGCCGCACGGATCTCGGTCATGAAGTACGCGGGCGCGTAAAACGTAGGCGAGGGGTTCAGGGAGGGCGAAACCTTCCCTGAACCCCTCTCTTGGAGCAAAGCAATGCGGCTTGACCACCCAACGACGGGTGCGGTTCCCAGCGACGTTATCGAGCCCCGCCACGACCTGACGTACGCCAGTGATGCGCCGGCCCGCGACCGCTACGGGCGGCGGATCGACTACCTGCGCGTCTCGCTCACCGACCGCTGCAATATGCGCTGTGTCTACTGTATGCCCGCCGTGGGCATGCAGTTCCTGCCGCGCCCCGAGCTACTCAGCAACGATGAGCTCATCCTGGTGCTGCGCGCCGCCGCCGGGGTCGGCTTCCGCAAGATCCGGCTCACCGGCGGCGAGCCAACCCTGCGCCACGAGATCGTCGCGCTGGTGCGTGCGATCAAAGCCATCCCCGGCATCGCGCATGTCGCCATGACCACCAACGCCCTGCGCCTGCGCCAACTGGCCGGGCCGCTGCGCGAGGCCGGACTTGATCGGGTGAACGTCAGCATCGATAGCCTTGACCCCCAGAAGTTTCGCCAGATGACTCGTGGCGGCAGCCTGGATGAGGTTTGGGCGGGGGTGCGCGCCGCTGATGAGGCTGGGCTGCGCCCGATCAAGCTGAACGCGGTGGTGGTGCGCGGCATGAACGACGACGAGGTGATTCGCCTGGCCGCCCTGACCACGCAGTACCCGTGGGAGTTTCGCTTCATCGAGGTGATGCCCCTGACCGGGGTGGCCGGCCTGGCCGAGGATGGCGTGATCAGCAGCGCCGAGTTGCTCGCCCGCATCGCGGCCCACTTTGGCCCGCTGGAGACCTACGGGCAGGATCCGTCCGACCCGGCGCGGTGCTATCGCATCCCCGGCGCGCCCGGCAAGCTCGGCTTCATCAGCGCCGTCACCGACCCCTTCTGCGCCACCTGCAACCGCATGCGCCTGACCGCCGAGGGCCGCCTGCATCTCTGCCTGCTGCGCGACGACGAGCTGGATCTGCGGGCTGCGGTGCGCGCCGGGGCCGGCGAGGGCGAGATTGCACAGCTCATCCGCCACGCCGTGGACGTGAAGCCGTGGGGCCACGGGCTGCCCGAGGGCGTGCGGCCCACCCTGCGTAGCATGTCGCAACTCGGCGGGTAAGCTGGGGGCCACCAGGGCGGTTGCAACGTCGCCTCCGGCGGAGGTTTGAGGGTGGCTTTGCCACCCTCGAAAGATCTTTTTTTGGTAATTTTTGGCGGCAAAGCCGCCAAAAATTACCAAAAAGCGAGGTCTGGGGCGCAGCCCCGGCAACTTTGCACCAGCCCTGTGGGGGCCACCATACCTGGGCTGAAATTAAAAAAACGCAGTAGACTGTGATTCCGTGGTATAATCCCGCGATCGCATAAGTACGTCGCTGCGCATTCGTGTGCAGTCGATGTCTTTCTGTCCCGCCGCACCGTCCGACACGCGCAGTCGGCCCGGTTCGACGAGCGGGATTACACCAGAGGAGGAATACGTGCGCGAACGACGTCGTAATTACGAGCTGATGATCGTCATCAGCCCGCTGCACGCCAGTGAAGAGGGCATCGCCGCCGCAATCGAGCGGGTGTCCCACTCAATCGTCGTCAGTGGCGGCGAGGTGTCCGGGGTCAACCAGACATCGCCGTGGGGCCGCCGCAAGCTCGCCTACCCGATCCGCGAGTATGCCAGCGGCGAGGCCAGCCGCCGCAACTTCACCGAAGGTTTCTACGCGCTGATCACATTCAGCCTCTCGGCCGCGAAGGTGGTGGAGGTCGAGCGCACCATCAAGCTGACCGATGCGATCATGCGGCACCTGATGATCGTCATCGAGCAAAAGCGCGTTGCGGGGGTAACTGCCGAGGGCGGCGAGGCGGTTGCCGAGAAGGCTGAGTAGCTCCCGCTGATGCCAGAAAGGCAAGGGGCGATGGCGCGTGATTTGAATAAAGTCATGATCATCGGGTGCCTCGGTACCGACCCTGAGATCCGCTACACGCCCTCGGGCAGCCCGGTGGCGACGCTCCGCGTCGCGTCGGGCCGCCAGTGGCGCGATGGCGGCGGCGAGACGCACGAGGAGACGGAGTGGTTCAGCGTCGTCGCCTGGAACAAGCTCGCTGAGATCTGCAACCAGTACCTGTCCAAAGGCGCGCGCGTCTATGTTGAGGGACGCCTCCAGACGCGGGCCTGGGAGGATCCGCAGAGCGGGCAGACGCGCTATAAGATCGAGGTGATCGCCAACGACGTGATCATCCTCGATGGCCACTCCGCCCGTGACGATGATGGCGGCCCACCGCGCGATGCCCCCCGGTCGCCACGTGGCCAGGCGAACCCCGCACCGCCCGCGATTGGCGATGAGGATATTCCCTTTTAATACGCGATCAGCGATGATGCGTGAGACGTTGTGCGTCGCCCGCGCCCCCCGGCGCTCCGGCACGATCCCCGCGTCCGCGCATCATTTTGTGCCTCCACACACCCATGGCTGACACACCGAAGATTCCCCCGCAGGAGCGCCGCAAGGCGCAGGCCGCAGCCCCCGCCGTCTCACCCCCGATGCCGCGCAGGCGCCTGGCACGCCACGAGCGTGAGGTGCGCAACCAGCGCCGGGTGGTGATCCTGACCGCTACCGCCATTGGCCTGGCCATCCTGGCGGTGATCATCGGCCTCAGCTATGACCAGATCTGGGTGCCAAGCCGGCCGGTGGCCCAGGTGGGTGCCGTCTCCCTAAGCCGTCGCGACTACTGGCAGGAGCAGCGGCTCGCCTACGCCCGCCAGATCGCCCAGAACTTCTATCTGGTCGCCCGCTTCGGCGGGAATCAGCAGTTCACCCAGCAGTTCGCGAACCAGAGTCCGACGATCAACCGCCAGGCGCAGACGATCCGCACCAGCCCGGTCGATGACGGCGTGGTCGCCCAGTGGGAGACGCTCCAGATCAAGCTGCAGGGCGTCGCGGCGCTGGGTGTCAGCGTCAGCGATGATGAGATTACCCAGGCGCTGGCGAATGACATGGGCCAGTTCTTTATCCCGCCGCAGGCTCCGCCGATCACGAGTACAGCGGCGATCAGCGGTACGACCGCTCCGGCCACCGGCGCGACCGCCGCCGTGTTGGCCACCGCTACCCTGGTGCCAACCGCCACTCCGATCCCGACGGTCGCCGCCTCGCCCACGCCGGGCGGCCCCACCGCCACTCCTGAGCCGACGAGTACCACCGCCCCAACCAGCACGCCGAATCCTACCCCCCAGGCGGCTGAGGCGGCCATCCAGCTCGGCCAGATCGTCGATGAGATCTACCGGCGCTACGAGATCGAACTGGCCAGCGCCCAACTGAAGCCCGCCCTCACCAAGGACGACTTCCGCGCCGCGCTGATCGTGCAGTACCGCGATCAGGTACTCAACACGAAGGTTGAGACGCGCCTGGTGCCCGAGTCGACCTTTGAGGTGAGCAGCGAGCCGAAGAAGGTTAAGGCCCGCCAGATCCTGATCGCCGTTAGCCCGCCCGCCGATGCTACGCAGGCGCAAATCGACACGCTCTTTCAGGACGCCAAGGCCCGCGCCGACGCGCTGGTGGCCGACCTGCGCAAGGGCGCGAGCTTCGCCGATGTGGCCACGGCTACATCCTCCGACCCCGGATCGTCCAATGTCGGCGGCGACATCGGCCTGTTTGATAAGGATGGCACTGCCGACAACGGGGCCACCTACCCGCCCGAGTTGGCCAAAGCCGCCTTCAGCCTGGCCCAGAACACGGTGAGCGAGCCGATCCGCACGCAGTTTGGCTGGCATATCATCGAGGTGACGGAGCGCCAGGTTCCGACCAAGGATGCGCAGTTGCGCGATGCGCGTACCAAGGCGCTCGACACATGGCTCGCCGACCAGCGCGCCGCCAGTTCCACGCAGCGCTTCCCGCCGCAGACGCCCACGCTCACCCCCGGCGTCACGGAGACGCCTACGGTCGTGTCGACCTACCAGCCCGGCCCGCCAACCCAGGTGCCGACGCCGCTGCCAACCCTGGCCCCGACCGTCGGCGGGACGACGGCCCCGCCCACCCCGACGGCGGGGGATGCAGTCTCGTCCACCCCGACGGCGGGGGCGGCGGTCTCGCCCACCCCGACGGCGGGGGATGCAGTCTCGTCCACCCCGACGGCGGGGGCGGCGGTCTCGTCCACCCCGACGGCGGGGGCGGCGGTCTCGTCCACCCCGACGCCGTAAGGGCGTAGCAGCGCCGCGCTGCTGCGCCCCCGCTCACAGCACCCATCCATATGCGACGATGGAAACCACAACCCTCTAGCCGCCTCTGGGTGGCCGTCGCCCTGCTCACCCTCGCGTTGGCAGGTACGATCACAATGTTCGCTCAGATCGGCATAGCCCTAGCCCGGCCCCCCGCAGACTGGGAGATCAACCTGGGCCTGTATGGCCAGATCCTGATCGGCCTAGCCATGCTCCTGGCGGCGGGGATCTTCGCCTACCGCGTTGCCGCCGCCCTGACTCTGGCCTACGGGGTTGACCGCAACGGCTTCTACATCTTCTGGCTGGGCAACCGGGCCGTGGTACCCCTGGCGCAGATCGAGAGCGTCGAGGTCGGGGTGGGCATGCGCGAGGGCGCGGGCAGCCTGGCCCGCAGCATCGGCTACTACCACGGGAGCGTCCGCCTGCCCGAGGGCAAGGTCGTCCAGCGCTTCACCAGCGTACCCCTGGCCCAGTCCCTGATCCTGCACACCCCCGGCGACTCGTTCGCGATTTCGCCGGCAGACGCCGAGACCTTTGTGCAGGAGCTTGAGCAGCGCCGCCGGATCGGCGTCATCCTGCAACTCTCTTCGGGCATCGAGGTGGGGCGGGCCTTCTTCTACGCTTTTTGGGAAGATCGGGTGGTGCGGGTGGCCCTGCTGACCGCCGTGGGCCTGAGCCTGCTGCTGATGGGTTGGCTGGCAGCGATCTACCCCGGCATGCCGGCGATGATCGATTTGCGCACCGATGCGGAGGGCGTAGCCTTGGCCCTGCGCCCGCGCCACCAGATGATCTTTCTGCCCCTGGCCGCCGTCGCCATCCTGCTGATCAACACCGGATTCGGCCTCAGCCTCTATAGCCGCACCCCCGCCGGTGCCCGCTTGCTCCAGATTGCCTCGGCCCTCGCCCAGATCCTCTTCGCTGTGGCCATCCTGACGATCGTGCTTTGACACTGCCAGAGGCCCATGGTACGATCAATCCACCGCGCGAGTAGCCCCATATCCACATGCCCGACGTATCGTTTCTCTGTCGGTCAGCTCACACACCGCCAGGTGTTGGGGTGGCATCATGTGTCGTCCGGTGCAGCACACGAAAGGAGGCACTATCGGCAGACATGCGTAGCGACGATGCTGAACCCCAAGACGACAAACTTCCTCGGATCGTGATCACCGCGTTTGTGTGTTCAAGGAGCTCGTAATGCAGATCCGCAACCTGCGCAACACCGCAACCCTGGTATTGATGCTTGTGCTTGCCGTACCGATTCTTACCGCATGTGGCGGTGCCCCCGCCGCGCCGGC
Organism: uncultured Oscillochloris sp.; assembly: GCA_903887465.1. Classification (GTDB taxonomy): domain Bacteria; phylum Chloroflexota; class Chloroflexia; order Chloroflexales; family Chloroflexaceae; genus Oscillochloris. Next base: position 6,964 of record CAISPW010000353.1, read on the forward strand.
CGCCACCCAGACTGCCAAGCCCACCACCGCCGCCGCCGCGCCGACGGTGGCCCCCAAGCCCTCCGCCGCGCCGGCTGCCACCGCGCCCGCCGCCACCGCGCCCGTCGCCACCGCGCCCGCCGCCACCGCGCCCGCCGCCACCGCGATCCTTGGCCCCGCCCAGTCCGGCGTGCTGCGCATCAGGATGCCCGGCGGCTCCGGTGCCGAGCCCGACAATGTTGACCCACAGCAGGCCAGCTTCGTCAGCGAGATCGCGTTCATCATGATGGGCTACCAGGGTCTGATGACCTTCGATAAGAACATGAAGCCCATCCCCGGCGCCGCCGAGAGCGTCAAGGTCTCGACTGATGGCCTGACGTACACCTTCAAAATTCGTCCCGACAGCAAATACTCCGATGGCACCCCCCTGACGGCGAAGAACTTCGAGTACGCCTGGCACCGCCTGGCCAACCCGGAGACCGCCGGCCAGTATCAGGGTCTCGCCTGCGGCATCATCAAGGGCTATAGCGAGTGGTCGGTCGCCGCCTGCCAGGGCAAGACCATGACCGAGACTCTGGCGCTGGATCTGAAGAAGCTTGAGGCCGACTACGGCGTCAAGGCAATCGACGACCGCACCCTGCAGATCGAGTTGACCGCCCCGGCACCCTACTTCCTGAGCATGGCCGCCCTCTGGATCGGCGCGCCGGTGCGCGAGCAGGACGCCGCCAAGGGCTCCGACTGGTGGTACACCCCCGAGAACTACATCGGCAACGGCCCCTTCGTGCTCAAGGAGTGGGACCACGGCAGCAAGGCGGTCTGGGAGGTCAACCCGAACTACGTCGGGCCGCTCGGCCCGATCAAGCTCAAGCGGGTCGAGTACTACATGATCACCGAGAGCCAGGTGGCCTTCCAGGCATACCAGAACGATGAGCTGGATATGCTCAACGTGGCGGCGGAGGATCTGTCCGCCGTGCAGAGCGACCCGGTGTTGAGCAAGCAGATCGTGAACGCGGTGGGCACATGCACCTTCTACTTCGGCTTCAACAATACGAAGCCGCCCTTCAACGACATCAAGGTGCGCCAGGCATTTGCGCAGGCATTTGATCGCGAGGCTTGGGTGCGTGATATCTTCAACGGCCTGGGCAACCCGACCCAGAGCTTCATCCCGCCGGGCTTCCCTGGCTACCAGCCCGACCTGAAGCTCTGGTCGTTCGACCCCGCCGCCGCCAAGGCGAGCATCGCCGCGTCAACCTACGGCAGTGTCGACAAGCTGCCGGAGATCAAGCTGACGTACTCGGCCAGTGTGCGCAACAACGCCCGCTTCGAGTGGGTGGCCAACCAGCTCAAGATGAACCTGGGCATCAGCGCCGTGCTCGACCCGATTGACCCGACCGCCTACTCGGCGCTGACCAAGGATAAGACGACCTCGCCGCAGATGTACTACCTCGGCTGGTGCGCGGACTACCCCGACCCGCAGAACTGGATCTCGCTGTTCCAGACCACCGGCCAACTGGCCGACCGCATCGGCTTCTCGAACCCCGCGCTCGACAAGCTGATCAAGCAGGCCGACGCTGAGCAGGATGCTGCCAAGCGCGCCGACCTCTACGCCCAGGCCCAGAAGATCCTGGTCGAGGCCGCGCCGGTCGCCTTCCTCCAGAATGACGGCGGCCCGTGGCTGATCAAGCCCTACGTGAAGGGCGTGGCCCAGGAGAACATCACGCCGATCGACTACTGGGAGGGCTTCTTCAACATGCCCAATGTGGACGTGCAGCCCTAAGGCATGTTTCAAACGCACGTGACCGTTGAGGGATGAGGCGATGAGGCGATGAGGCGATAGGAGCGCGTCATCGCCTCATCGCGTCATCGCCCAACGGTAAAGCTGAACTGAACCTTGTCTAAAGCGAGCATCGTATGACCGCGTATATTATTCGTCGCATCCTGTGGCAGATCCCGGTGCTGCTGACCGTCGGCCTGATGACCTTCGGGATCGCCAAGATCACCCCAGGCAGCCCCTTCGACACGGATCCGAACCACCGCCAGCTCGCGCCGGCGGTCGAGAAGATCATGCGCCAGAAGTTCGGTATGGATCTGCCCTTCTGGCACCAGTTCACCCGCTATATGTTCTTCGACCTTGTGGGCAACCCGAAGACCGGCGCGCAGGAGTTTCAGTGGGGCGCAATTGGCGGGAACTTCGGGCCGACCTACACCTCGCGCGGGTCGCGCACGGTGCAGCAGGAGCTGTTCGGCGACCGCTCGGGCAAGCCCTCACGCTTCTACTACTCGGCCCGGCTGGGCCTCCAGGCGTTGCTCTTCGCGGTGATCTTTGGCATCCCGATGGGTGTGCTGGCCGCCCTCAAGCAGAATTCCTGGATCGACTACAGCATCCTCTTTGTCTCGACTCTCTTCGCTTCACTCTCAAACCTGATCGTCGGATTCCTGCTGGTGATCATCTTCGCCGTGAGCCTGAACTGGTTCACCGTGATCCCCGACTGGAGCGACGCGATCCAGCCTTGGATCTTACCAACCCTGGCCCTTGGCGCAGTGCAGCTCGGCTTCATCACCCGGCTGACCCGCTCCAGCGTGCTGGAGGTAAAGCGCCAGGACTACATCCGCACCGCGCAGTCCAAGGGCCTAGCCACCCAGGTGGTGATCTGGCGGCATATGCTCAAGAACGCGCTGCTGCCGGTGGTGACGATCCTCGGCCCCGCCGCCGCCGGCCTGATCACCGGCACGCTCTACATTGAGATTATCTTCCAGGTGCCGGGCATGGGCAGCCTGCTGATCGAGGCGATCGGCAAGCGCGACTACTCGATGATCACGGCCGGCGCGCTGATCTTTGTCTTCTTTCTGGGCGTGGCCAACCTGATCGTCGATATTGCCTACGGCGTGATCGATCCGCGTATTAGCTACAAGTAGGGAGCGAGGCATGGCCACATCCGCACCGACGGCGGGAGCCGCCGCGCCCGAACTGAGCGCCCAGCAGCCGCGTAGCCTGTGGGCTGATGCCATGCACCGGCTGCTGCGCAACCGCGCCGCCGTGGCCGGGGTGTGCGTGGTGCTGATCTACATCCTGATCGCCCTCTTCGCCCCGCTGCTCGCGCCGAAAAACCCGGTGGAGCAGACGGCGCGGAATAGCCTGCGCCCCCCCGTGTGGGTCACCGATAACCCCAACCGCATGCCGAACCCGGCCAACCTCCTGGGCACCGACAGCAACGGGCGCGATATCCTCTCGCGGCTGATCTTTGGCACGCGGGTCTCGCTGATCGTCGGCGTGGTGCCGCAGCTGATTATCCTGGGCCTCGGCGTCACGGTCGGGTTGGTCTCGGGCTTCAACGGCGGCTGGATCGACAACCTGCTGATGCGGATCACCGAGATCGTGGCCGCGTTCCCCGACCTGCTGTTCATCATCACGCTGACGGTAGCCTTCCGCGACACGCTCTTCGGCAAGGCGCTCGGCGGCCTGCTGCTGATCTTCACCGCTCTGGCGGCGGTGAGCTGGACGGGCATGGCTCGGCTGGTGCGCGGGCAGGTCCTCTCGCTCAAGGAGAAGGAGTTCGTCGAGGCGGCGCGGGCGCTGGGCATCCCCACCGGGCAGATCCTGGCTAGGCACATCCTGCCCAACACGATGGCCCCGATCATCGTCTCGGTCTCGTTCAGCATCCCCGGCCTGATCATCTCCGAGGCCATCCTGACCTTCCTGGGCGTGGGCATGCGGCCCTCGGTGGATCTGGCCAACCCGCTGCCGACCAGCCTCGGCCAGATGATGCAGGAGGGCTTCTCGAACCTGAGTTCTGGCCCCTGGATGCTGCTCTTCCCGGTGGCCATGATCTCGTCGCTGGTGCTGGCCTTCACCTTCGTCGGCGACGGCCTGCGCGACGCGCTGGATCCCAGGGATCGCGAAGGGTAGCATTTGGATCACGAATGACGCGAAGCGTTTGGATCGCGAATGACGCAAACGCGAAGGGCGGGGCACTCAACCAGTGCCCCGCCCTTCGCGCATTTCCATTTGCGCACTCCGCGTTCACGTCATTCGCCCAATTTCGCGTCATTCGTGATCCAAACGATCCCCGAAGATCGCCCGCCCCACCCGCACGATCGTCGCGCCCTCGGTGATCGCCGCCTCGAAGTCGTCGGTCATCCCCATCGAGAGCTCGTCCCAACGCGCCTGCGGCAGACGGCGGGCCAGGTCGTCGCGCAGCTCGCGCAGCAGGCGGAAGGTTGGCCGGGCCGCCTCGGCGTCGCCCACGAGCGGGGCGATGGTCATCAGGCCACGTACCTCAAGCTGCGGCAGGGCCACCACGCGCTCCAGATCTGCGATCAGCCGCGCATAGGCGGCGCGGTTGGCGACCCCACCGGCCAGGGCGAAACCCTCTTTGCTGGCCTCGCCGCTCACATTGATCTGGAGCAGGACGGGCATGCGGCGGTCAAGCTCGGCGGCGTAGCGGTCGAGGGTCTCGGCGAGGCGCAGGCTGTCCACCGACTGTACCATGTCGAACAGCTCGGCGGCGGCGCGGGCCTTGTTGCGCTGGAGGTGGCCGATCAGGTGCCAGCGCGGCCGGGGGGCGGCAGCGGCGAGGGCGGCGATCTTGGGGGCGGCCTCCTGCACTCGGTTCTCGCCGAGATCTGTGGCCCCAGCGGCGAGGGCGGCGCGGGCCAGCGCGGGGCCGTGGGTCTTGCTCACCGCGACCAGGGTGATCGCCTCGGGGCGGCGACCGGCGCGGCGGGCGGCGGCGGCGATCCGCACGTGGATCTGGGCGATCCGTGCGGCGATGTCTTCCATAAAAGTTTCCATGGCATTGTCGACGCGAAACAGCGGCCCCTGGAAGGTTTGCGTGTGCCTGGACTCTTCCGGGGCCGCTGCTTCGCCTTGCCCCTATGAATCGGCGACCAGCAGCTTCTGCTGGGCCGGGAGATCCGGCGGGAGGCGGGTGATCAGCATTAGGCCACGACCCGTTGGCAAGGTCATCGTCAGCTCCAGGGGGCTGCTCTCGCCGGGGCGAAGGGTGGCGCTGGCCCCGCCGCCGGCGATGTAGGAGGCCCCCGCGCTGTCGCGCAGCTCGAAAGCACTGATCGGCACCTGCACATCGGCGGTGCCGATGTTGGTGACGTTGCCGATCACCCTCAGGCTACCGCTGGAGGGACGGAGTTCGCGCACCTCCACACGCACACGGGGCGTGATGGCCACCGGCTCGATCGGCGCACCGCTGCCGCCCGTGCCGATTTGGTGCCAGAGCTTGCGCGCCGCATCCTGCAGATCGGGGGGCAGGCTGCCGATGCCCAGGTCGGGGATGGGGACGCCACCCGCCGGCGTGGGCTGGAGCGCGAAGTGCTGCCTGAGGTTCGGGTTCTCGAACAGGTGGCCCCGGCTGCTGAGGATGATCAGGGCCAGGCCCACCAGGGCACCCCAGGCCCAGATCGGCAGCCCGCGCGGTTTTTCGGTGACCATAGCGATCCTCATGAATGATTCGTCTCAAAGCACATACCGCAGCATAACAGAGGCCCATACCCCCGTCAACGCAGCTACGCCGCCGCATAGGCTTGACAAACATTTTAGCTTCGGGTAGACTCCGCTTTCGTATACCCTTCAGAGTCTGTAACCTCAATACACAAGTCGCTCTGTGATGCGACGCAGCTCACAGGCATCCTCTAACAAACCTCGCGTTTGGTGATGGGGCGTGTGCCCCTTGGCCAGCGGACGCGGCTCGGAGAGGGGGTGTTTGATGCTATCAGGCCGTGCGCGTCGTGTCTAGCGTATGGCGGGCTAGCAACCCACGGTGGATCGTAGCTATTGGTTACTGACAGATTCCTTTGATCATCTAGGAGATGACCGCACATGAAGCGAGTGTCTAGTCTGATCATCCTGGCGGCGATGCTGCTGGGTCTGCTGGCCGCCTGCGGTAGCCCCGCTGCGCAGCCCACCGCCACTGCTAAGCCGACCGTCCCGGTCGCCACCGCCAAGCCGGCCGCCACCGAGGCGGTCGCCACCGAGGCGGCTGAGGTTACCCAGACCGGGGCGACCGAGGGGCCTGAGGGTACGGCCCCGGCGGGCACCGCCGCTGCTGGCACCGCCGCCCCGGCGGGCACCGCCGCTGCTGGCACCGCTGCCCCGGAGGGTACGGAGGCTCCGGTGGCCACCGCCCCCGCTACCGGCACCGCCCCCGCCGGTGGTACCGGCACGCGCATCGTGATCGCCTCCTCGCTACCCCGCACCGGCTCTTCGAGGGGCCAGAGCGACACCCTGGTCAACGCGATCAAGCAGCGGCTTGAGGAGGCCAAGTACCAGGCATGTGGCGGCAAGTTCACCCTTGAGTACATGGACATGGACGACGCCACTGCGGCGGCCGGTAAGTGGGACGCCGGTCAGGAAGCGGCTAACGCCAACAAGGCCGTAGCCGACCCCGACGTGGTCGCCTACATCGGCACGTTCAACTCCGGCGCGGCCAAGATCTCCATCCCGATCCTCAACGCGGCCAACCTGGTGATGGTCAGCCCGGCCAACACCTACCCCGGCCTGACCAAGCCCGGCAAGGGCGATAAGGGCGAGCCGGACGTCTACTACCCGAACGGCAAGCGCAACTACACCCGCGTAGTGCCCGCCGACGACATCCAGGGTTCGGCAGCGGCCAATTGGGCCAAGAGCATGGGCGTGACCTCGGTCTACGTCCTTGACGACGCTGAGCTCTACGGCAAGGGCGTCGCCGATGTGTTCAACAAGACCGCCGCCGCGCTTGGGCTGAAGGTGCTGGGCCAGGAGAGCATCGATGGCAAGGCCGCAGACTACCGCGCCCTGGCCGCCAAGGTACTCGATCTGAAGCCTGACCTGGTCTACTTCGGCGGGATCACCCAGAACAACGCCGGCCAGCTGCTCAAAGACCTGCGGGCCGAGGGTTACAAGGGTAAGTTCATGGGGCCAGACGGCATCCAGGAGAAGGCGTTCATCGACGCCGCTGGCAAGGATGTGGCGGAGGGTGTCTACTCGACCCTCGGCGGCCTGCCCGTCACCGAACTGGCCGGCGCTGGCAAGGCGTGGTACCAGGCGTACAAGGCCAAGTACAACTCTGAGCCTGAGGCATACGCCGTGTACGGCTACGAGTCGGCCAATGTGATCGTCGCCGCGATCGAGAAGACCTGCAAGGTTGATCGCACCGCAGTCCGCGACGCAGTGTTCGCCACCAAGGACTTCGATGGCGTGCTCGGCAAGTGGAGCTTCGACGCAAACGGCGACACCAGCCTAACCACCATGAGCGGCTACCAGGTTACTGGCAGCGAGTTCAAGTTTGTCTCGACCCTCTCCGCACCCACGCCGTAGTCCTACCCCGCCGCTGACGCGGCTGCCTCGCCCCGCTGCGGGGAGAGGCAGGGGGACGGGCTGAGGCAACGTCCTTGGGGCTACACCCCAGACCGCGCTTTTGGTTAGTTTTTGGCGGCTTCACCGCCAAAAACTAACCAAAAAAGATCTTTTGGGGATAGCTTTGCCACCCCCACCCCCCCGCCGGAGGCGACATTGCACCCGCCCTGGGGCAGGGGGACGGGTCACACCCTTCCTTAGTTTTAGAGTCGATGAACGACAGTTGGCAACGATGGTACACAGCGCGATGCTGTGTACCATCCGCGTATACAGCACGGTAGCTTGAGCGAGGTAGATGCATGGCGACACAGTCTGCTCGCACATCGGCGGGCCAGCGCACTATCCCTTGGGTATGGATATCACGGATTGGGATTGTCATCTTCTTCGTCCTTTTTCTGCTGGTACCCCTGATCGGCGTCGTGCAAGAGATGATCGCCAACCCGCAACTCCTGGCGCGGCAGCTTATCATCGGGCTAACCAACGGAGCCTACATCGCGCTGATCGCGATGGGCTACACCTTGGTCTATGGTATCGTCGAGATGATCAACTTCGCTCACGGCGAGGTGTATATGATCGGCGCGTTCCTCGCCCTAACGCTGGTCGGTATCTTTGACCTGACTGAGAAGACCCCCTACTCCATTCGTGTCCCCATGCTGCTGCTGATCTTGGTGATCACTATGTTCTGCACGGCCATGCTGAATGTGGCGATTGAGCGCCTAGCCTACCGGCGGCTGCGCAACGCCTCGAAGCTGGCCCCGCTGATCAGCGCGATCGGGGTCTCGTTTGTACTCCAGAATGCGGGCCTGCTCTGGGGCTATCTACGCTTCCCGGCGATGCACGGCATTATGGGCAACAACGCCGTGGCCCCCAAGAGCTTCCCGAGCCTGCTGCCCAACGATAATATCCTTGAGGGTCTGACAGCGGTCTTTGGCGAGAACTTCAAGATTCGCCTCGCCGGCAAGGACCTGATCGTCGTGATCGTCTCGGTGTCGCTGCTGATTGCGCTGTACCTGTTCATTCAGCGCACCAAGCTGGGCAAGGCCATGCGGGCGACCGCCCAAGATCGCTCAGCGGCCGAGTTGATGGGTATCGACGTGAACCGCACGATCTCGCTGGCCTTCCTGCTCGGCGGGGCCATGGCGGGAGCGGCGGGGCTGCTGGTCGGCCTCTACAACGGCACAGCCGTCTTTACCATGGGCTTCACCGCCGGCCTGCGCTCGTTCACGGCGGCGGTGCTGGGCGGCATCGGCAACATCGCCGGCGCGATGCTGGGCGGGCTGCTGATCGGCCTGATCTCGGCGCTCTCCGACCAGTACCTGAGCGCCAAGTGGACCAACGCGGTTGTCTTCGGCATCCTGGTGATCATCCTCGTCTTCCGACCGATGGGCTTGCTTGGCGAAGAAGGCGGGCAGAAGGCATAGTATGAACAAGACAACGCGCGCATGGCTCACGGGCGGGATCTTCGGCGGCCTGATCGCGCTGATCAGCGGCGGGCTGGTTGGGTTTCTGGCCGGGATCATCGCCGGCATGGTGACGGGCCTGCTGGTGGCCAAACATGTCGTCCAGCGCACGCCGATGGAGGGCTTTCGCCGTGGGGCGCAGAACGGCCTGATCGCCGGTATGTTTGTCTTGGTCGGCCAACTCCTGCGCGGCCTGCTGATCAACCCGATCATCGACCCGCACCACGCCGGGCTCCATGCGGTGTACACCGCCGCCCTGGGCGGCCTGGTGCTGTCGGGGCTGGTGGCCGGGCTGTTTGGTGCCGTCAACACCCTGCCCGCCCCGCGCAACCGGGCCTGGAGCGTGGGGCTGATCGTGCTGCTGGTGCTGGCCTACCCCTGGCTCGATCAGCTGCTTGAGCTGCGCTTCATGAACGAGATCATCCCGGTGATCGTCTTTGTGCTCATGGCCCTGGGCCTGAATATTGTGGTCGGCTATGCCGGTCTGCTCGACCTGGGCTACGCCGCGTTCTTCGCGATTGGAGCCTACACCACCGGCCTGCTGGCCTCGCCGCACCTGGGCGTGAACATGAGCATCTGGATCGCGATCTGGATCTCCGCCGCCGTGGCCGCGATCTTCGGCCTGATCCTTGGCGCGCCGACCCTGCCGCTGCGCGGCGATTATCTGGCAATTGTGACCCTCGGTTTCGGCGAGATTGTGCCGATCGCGGTGAACAACCTCGACAAGCTCAACATCAATATTTTGGGCTATAACGTCGTCAAAGACTTCGACTTGACCGGCGGATCGAAGGGACTCAACCCGATCGGTCGGCCCTGGCTGCCCTTCATCGGCGAGTTCCGCGCCGACAGTCCCATCCCCTGGTACTACCTCATTTTGATCATCATGGCCTTCTCGATCTTCTTTATTATGCGTCTGCGCGACTCGCGGATCGGGCGGGCCTGGATGGCCATGCGCGAGGACGAACTGGCCGCCTCGTCCATGGGCATCGACATCGTGCGTACCAAGCTGATGGCCTTCTCGATGGGCGCGACCTTCAGCGGCTTCGCCGGAGCCTTCTACGGCTCCTACATCAGCGCGATCTTCCCCAGCAGCTTCGCCTTCGATGTCTCGGTCATGCTGCTCTGCATGGTCATCCTCGGCGGCATGGGCAACATCACCGGCGTGATCGTCGGTGGCCTGATCATCCAACTCGCCGACCGGCTGTTCCTGCCGCAGCTCTCGCAGTTGGTGCAGAAGCTCTTCGAGAAGTCGGATATCGCGGTGCTCAAGGAGCTGAACTTCGCCAGCGATTTCCGCGTGCTGCTCTTCGGGCTGACCCTGGTGATTATGATGAATATTCGCCCCGAGGGTCTGCTGCCCAGCGCCGATGTGCGCGCCGAGCTACACAGCGGTGATGATGATGATGCGGTGGTGGCGACCGGGGTGAAGCAGACGGTGTGAATGAATACGTAGGGGCGCAGCAGCGGACTCGGATCATGATCTCATCCAGGGCCGCAGGTTCGCCCCTACCTACAAACACAGAGGGCACGGCACTATGGCACCAATTCTGGTCGCGCAGGGGATCGTCAAGCAATTCGGCGGCCTCACCGCCGTGAACAAGGTAGACTTCGAGCTAGAAGCAGGCAGCATCAGCAGCCTGATCGGCCCGAACGGGGCCGGGAAGACCACCTTCTTCAACATGATCACCGGGCTCTACGTGCCGACATCCGGCAGCTTCATCTTTGCCGGCCAGAAGATCAACGGCCTGCGGCCGCACGAGGTGACGCGGGCGGGCATCGGGCGTACGTTTCAGAACATCCGCCTCTTCGCCCACATGAGCGCCCGCGAGAATGTACTGGTCGGCCAGCACACCCGGCTGCGCACCGGGCTGATCGGCGCGCTGCTGCGCCCGAAGCGGGTGCGCGACGAGGAGGCGGCGGCGGTGACGAAGGCCAACGACCTGCTCGACTACGTGGGCTTGAGCCGCCAGCGCTCCAGCGACTCGGCCAAGAACCTGCCCTACGGCGACCAGCGCCGCCTGGAGATCGCGCGCGCCCTAGCCACCGACCCGCAACTGCTGCTGCTCGATGAGCCGACCGCCGGCATGAACCCGCAGGAGACGGATGATCTGACCAAGCTCATCCGCCGCATCCGCGACGAGCGCAAGATTACCATCCTGCTGATCGAACACGACATGAAGGTGGTCATGGGCATCTCGGAGAAGGTGACGGTCCTCGACCACGGGGCGAAGATCAGCGAGGGCCTGCCGTACCAGGTGGCGAGCGACGAGCAGGTGATCGAGGCGTACCTAGGCAAGGGGGCCGCCGCCCACGGCAAGAGCGGGCGGAAGTCTTCTGCCTCCTCTCCCTCGGCGTAGTCTGGCCGCCACTAACCTGAAACAGAGCATATGCCTTCACTGCTTGAACTCAAGGATGTCCACACCTACTACGGGAACATCCACGCCCTCAAGGGCATCTCGCTCCACGTTGAGCAGGGCGAGGTGGTGACGCTGATCGGCTCAAACGGAGCCGGGAAGACCACGACGCTGCGCACGATCTCGGGGCTGCTGGCCCCGCGCCAGGGCGAGATCTCGCTTGGCGGGCGGCGGATCGACCGCGTGCCGGCCCACGATATTGTGAAGCTGGGGGTGAGCCAGTCGCCCGAGGGCCGGCGGATCTTCCCGCGCATGACCGTGCAAGAGAATCTGGAGATGGGTGCCTTCGGGCGCAGCGACAAGGCCGGGATCGCCGAGGATGTCGAGCGGGTCTACGCGCTCTTCCCGCGCCTGCGCGAGCGGCTGGTACAGAAGGGCGGCACGCTCTCGGGCGGCGAGCAGCAGATGCTGGCAATCGGTCGGGCGCTGATGGCCCGGCCCTCGGTGCTGCTGCTCGATGAGCCGAGCATGGGCCTGGCCCCGGTGCTGGTCGAGCAGATCTTCGAGATCATCAAGGACATCAACAAGCAGGGTACGACGATCCTGCTGGTCGAGCAGAACGCCCTGATGGCCCTTGGCGTGGCCACCCGTGGCTATGTACTCCAGACGGGTCAGATCGTGCTTGAGGATAGCGCCCAGGCGCTGAGCGAGAACGAGATGGTGCAGAAGGCGTACCTCGGCCTAGAGTAGGCCGAGGCACGCCTGTAGGGCTGCCGTCCTAAAAATCTTGCCTATCGTTGCACTACCGCAAAAGGCACGCGGTCCGGCACCGCCCGCCGGGGGGCTGAAGCCCCCGGCGAGGTCTACGAAGGCCGCTGAAGCGGCCTCAGACAGGCC
>CAISPW010000354.1 GCA_903887465.1 uncultured Oscillochloris sp.
AAAGGTTATTCCGATTTGTTTTGTCAAGTTGCGATTTAACGCTTTAGAGAGAGCTAAACGCGGTATGAGCGAAATTATGTGCGGTTCCGACTTTACGGCTTTGTGATGCGGTCGTTCTGCAAATCGGAATAGCCTTTATTCAAGAAGTGGGCAATTACGAGGAGATTTACCATCGCAACCTCGGCCCCAGCACACTTTACAACCTTGATCGTGGACCGAATAAAGCCTGGAATAAAGGCGTGGGAGGGGTGTTGAGTTCTCCACCCTTCCGATAGGGTTTCCTATCTGCTGATATATAGCAGTCCTACACCGGTCGTGAAGTCCTTTGCGCCAAGCTCCAGCGGTGCCGCATTGGGAAGCGGTAGTCAATCAAGTGGCTTCACAACCCCGGTAGGATTGCTATAGCAGTCCTTACAACTACACCCATAGGCGTGGAGCATTGCCAGTGGATATGTTTGGAACTTCCAAACATACCCACTGGCAATACTTTACCCCCCACACCCGTAGAATGCGGTATCATACGATACACCGCCAGTGAGCGCGGGCCGTCACGGAGATAGCGTTACCCTATGGATGCCGATGTCTTGCTTCCCCCGCGCTGTGCCCGCGTGTTTGCCCTGAGTGATCGCCGTCCGCGCCGCGCTGTCATCCTCGCCCGTCGCATGCTTGCCGCACTGCCTCCCGATCACGCCGATTATCCCTGGGCACAACTCACTCTCGGCTGGTGTCTGGTGCGCTGGGAAGATCTGCCCGCGCCGGTGGATCTGCTCCAGCAGGCGCAGGTGGCCCTGGCCGCGCGCGGCGCACGCTGGGGCGCGCTCACGGCGCGCACCGCGCTCCTGCTCGCCGATCTGCTCCAGCGCGGCGGGGCGGATCTGCTGGGTGCGTGGGATCAGCTTGCGTCCGATTGGGAGTCCGCTGGCTGGCCAATCGAGGCCGCCCGCGTGCGCATCAGTCAGATGCGCCACCTCAACACCCTCGGTCGTCCACACGAGGCGCTGGCCCTCGCGGCAACGATCACGCCGCTGATCACTCGGTCGGGCAACCATGCCGATCAGGCAACGCTGGCGCGCTTCACCGGGGCGTCCCGGTGGCAGGCGAGCGATTTCTCGATCGCCTCCCCGCTCCTCGCCGGGGCTGAGGCGAGCTTCCAGCAGCTGCGCCATCCCGCTGAGTTGGCTAAGACTTGGGTTGAGCAGGCTGCTGTGGCGTTCCTTCAGGATGACTTTCCGACTGCCCTGACCCGCTATACACGCGCACAGGCCGCCTTCACGCAGCTGGGCATGCCATTCCGCGCGGCCCTCTGCGGTAAGGTCATCGGTATGATCTTCGTCAAGCTGGGGCAGGCTGACCGGGCAATTGCCACCTTGCTCGCAACGCGGGATACGATGACTACGATCAGGCAACCCTACCAGGTGGCCGACTGTGATCTTAATCTCGGCAACGCCGCCTACCATAGCGGGCTGTATGATCTGGCCTTGGGCGCTTGGCAACAGACGGAAGCGACCTATATGCAGCTCGGTGCCCAAGGTATGGCCCTGATCAGTCGGCGCAACCAGGCCGAGGCATACATCCGGCTTGGGCAGCTCGATACCGCCGAGTCCCTGCTCACCGCGCTCGTCGCCGAGGCTACCCAGATTGGTGCCCACCACGATCTGCCCGAGATCCTCCAAGGTCTTGGTGAGGTATTCCATGCGCGGGGCGAAACCACGCGCGCGATGGGCTACCTTCAGGAAGCGGAGGCACGATTCGCTGCGCTGCCCAACCGCCCCGCCGCCGCACGGGCGCGGCTGGCCCAGGGCTGGCTGCACCTTGATGGCGGTGATCTGCCTGCGGCGCTGGGATGCTTCCAGGAGGCAGAGCGGGATCTGGTTGGCCGCCCGATCTATCATTGGCGGGCTATCTATGGCCTGGGCCTCGTGGCCGAGGCGCTGGCCTCCCCGGACGAGGCGCTAGCGCACTATCAGCACGCCTGCGCTATCGTGGCCCAGCTGCGTCAGACGGTGGCGGAGATGCACGCGTCGAGCGCGCTCTTCCGCGAGGCCGCGCAGCTCTTCGCCGACGCGATCCGGCTGGCCGCTGCGCGGGATTCGCCCATGACCATCCTGCACCTCGCCGAGCAGCAGCGCGCGCTGGCGCTCCAGCAGCAGATCCAGCGCGAGCCGGTGATCATCCCAGCGGCGCTGCGGGCCGACTACGAGGCCCGGCGGGCCGACTACGAGGCCCGGCGGGCGCGCCTGCGTAGCCTCGCGGCCAAGGGGGATGGCGGCCCGGCCCTTGACTCGGCGGTGGCGGACTATATCGAGATCCTGCTCCACGGGCGGCACTATGGCCTAACGCTCATCGAGGCGCACGACCAGGCGTTTGATCTGGAAGCCCTACGATCTGCGCTGGCGATGCACTATGGGAAGCGCTGGACGGCACTGATCTACGTCAGCTGCGGCGACGACCTACTCGCGCTCAGCCTCGATGCAGATCGGCTCGATCTCACCCGCATCCCGCTCGACCGCAGCCTGCGCCGGATGCTTGACCGGGCATGTCTGCCGAAGTACCGGGCCTATACCTACCAAGATATCCCTTTCCAGACGGGCCGACATGCGGCACCGTGGGCCGATCTCGCGACGCTTGGCGAGCGGCTGATTCCGCCAGGTGTCCGTGACCGGCTCCACCCGACCCATCGGCTGCTGATTGTCCCTGGGGGCCCGCTGCACAGCCTGCCCTGGGCGGCGCTGCGTGTGGATGATCGCTGGCTGGTCGAGCGGACGATCATCCAGTTGCTGCCCAGCCTCCAGATCTGGCCGGAACTGGCGCGGCGCACGCCGGCGGGGAGTGATGCGCTGCTGATCGCGGTGAGCCAGTTCGGGGAGCGGGCAGCGGCGCTACCGAGCGCCATCCCCTCGCTCGACCTCGTGCAGCGGCACTGGCCGGGGGGCGTGACCCGCATGGAGGAACGGACGGTGACGCGCGAGAGCCTGCGGGTGGCGGCGGAGGAGAGCAAACTGGCGGGCTACGGACTGGTGCATCTGGCGACCCACGGGCAACTGGTGACGGGGCACGGGATGCTGGCGCACCTGAAGCTGGCCGACGACGACCTGCTGGTGGACGAGGTGGCCGACCTGCGGCTGGGCGGCGCGCTGGTGGTGCTGGTCGCCTGCGAGGGAGCCGCCGGTGAGACGATGCCGGGCGAGGAGTTACTCAGCCTGAACCGGGCGCTGCTGGCGGCGGGGGCGCACGACGTGATCGCGAGCCTCTGGCAGCTCTACGACCTGCTGGTGCTGCCGCTGCTGGATCCGCTCTACGCGGCGCTGGCGGCGGGCCTGGATGCGCCGTCGGCGCTCGCGCAGGCTCAGCGCGCATGCATTTCTGCCGAGATACGCGATGGCGATCTTCCTTTGTCGTCACCAATGATCTGGGCGAGTCTGTGCGCACTCGGGGCAGGGGTCTGGGCGCTCGTGCCAGCGGGTGGTACCACGCCCACGGACGTGATCCGCCACCAGTGACCTGCTACGTACCGCTGATTCCGCTGCCGGGGTCGGCGAGCTGCACCGGGATCGGCTGCTGCGCCTGCTGAATCCCCAGGCCAAGCAGGGCCACGCCCAGGATGCGTCTCAGACTCTGCCGCACTTGCCATCACCTCCTCTTGTGTGGGCTGGCCGCGTAAGCGACCTCACACCAGAGGAGCGAGCAAGGTGAAAAACGTATCAGACAAACCAACGGGGAGGACAGCTATGGCTGCCCTCCCCGTCATCTCTTTGAGCGCCCGGCCCGTACATGGGTGGGCGAGGTCTACGCAGGCCGATTCAGCGGCCTGCGTAGACCTCGCCGGGAGCTGCGGTCACCAAAAATTAACCTACCAAAGATCTGGGGTGCCGCCCCAGCAACTTTGCTCATGCCCTGGCGATCCATCGGGCTAATTTGCACAATCCAAAGAGGTATGCTATACTCCGCCAGGTTGTTAAGGGCGGCCCCATCGTCTAGCGGCCTAGGACGTCACCCTCTCAAGGTGAAGATCGCGGGTTCGAATCCCGCTGGGGTCACCAGTTTATTGGACCCGTGGTGTAGCGGTTAACATGTGGCCCTGTCAAGGCCGAGATCGCGGGTTCGAATCCCGTCGGGTCCGCCATAAGGCGACAGAAAGGCTCGCAGCAATGCGAGCCTTTCTGATTCTCCCCTCACCGCAATCAAACTCACGTTCGTATTACACAGGACAAACCAAGGGCAGATCCGTAACGTTACGGATCTGCCCTCGGTTTGTCCTGTCGCCTATCCCCTGCGCGGTCAGCGCATCAGCAGCATGATCGGGATAATCAGGGCGGCGGCGATCAGCAGCAGCAGGCCAAGGAGCTTGACCTGCTCGGTCGAGCGACGGCGGGCCAGCTCCTGGCGGGACTCGGGGGCGTAGGGCACATTCGGCTGCTCGCTCATGAGCGCCTGGCCCAGGTTGCCCGGATTCGTGGTCAGCGTCTTCCAGATCGTCGCCACCAGCTCGCGCACCGTCACCAAAGGCGGTGCCCAATACGCCTCATCGGGCCGAAGGGCGCGCCCGGTGAGGGCGCAGCGGATCTCGCTGTCGATCTGCACGGCGCCGCCCTCCTCGCCTGGGCGCGTCGCCATGCGACTCAGATCAACTGGCATAGCGGAACCTCCTTTTGCACGCGATATGAGACTATTTCCTACGGCCTTGGCGCATCCCAAACGCTACGAGATGCGGCGCACGAAGCGGTCGATCCGCTCCAGCGCCTCCTCGATCTTGTCCATTGACGTAGCGTAGCAGGCGCGCACGTGGCCGGCCCCGCTCGGCCCGAAGGCATCGCCGGGCACCACCGCCACCTGCTCCTCCATCAGCAGCCGGTCGCAGAACTGGTCGCTGGTGAGGCCAAGGTGGGCGATCGACGGGAAGGCGTAGAATGCACCCTGGGGTTCGAAGGTCGGCAGGCCGATGCGGTTCAGCCCAGCCACGATCACCTTGCGGCGGCGGTCGTACTCGGCCACCATGGCCTGCACGCTCTCCTCGCCAGAGCGCAGCGCCTCCAGGCCGGCGTGCTGGCTCATAGTCGGTGCCGACATGATCGCGTACTGGTGAACCTTGCGCACCGCAACGGTGATATCTTCTGGCGCGGCGAGCCAGCCCAGGCGCCAGCCGGTCATCGCGTAGGCCTTCGAGAAACCGCCGAGCAGGATCGTCCGATCACGCATGCCGGGCAGGGTGGCGAAACAGATATGCTCCACCCCATAGACCAGCCGGTCGTAGATCTCATCCGAGATCACCAGCAGGTCGTGGCGCGTGGCCACATCCGCCATCTCAAGCATGCGCGCGCGGCTCATCACTGCGCCGGTGGGGTTGTTCGGGTAGCCGGTCAGGATGGCCCGCGTGCGCGGGGTGATCGCCGCCTCAAGGGCCGCGCCGCTGACCTGGAAACCGTCGGCGGCGCTGGTGGGCACATACACGGGCGTGGCGTCGGCAAAGATGATGCTGGCGGGGTAGGCCACATAGCATGGCTCGGGGACAAGTACCTCGTCGCCAGGATTGAGCACCGCCAGGGTCGCAGCGAGCATGGCCTCGCTCACACCCACGGTCATCAGCAGCTCGTCATCGGCGTCATAGTCGATGCCGTAGCGCATGTTGAGGTGGGCGGACAGGGCCACCCGCAGTTCCTTAAGCCCGGAGTTCGAGGTGTAGGATGTGGACTGATTGATCGAGCGCTGGCCGGCGGCGCGGATGCCTGCGGGCGTGATAAAGTCGGGCTCACCGACTCCCAGTGAGATCACGTCGGGCATAGTGGCGGCGATATCGAAGAACCGGCGGATGCCAGAGGGGGGGACGGTGTTGACGCGGCGTGAGATACGTTCGGACGACATAGCGGCTCCTATCTGGTTGGCCGCGCCCCTTGACATTAAGCGGGCGCAGATAATCTTACCACAGCCGAGTGGAGAAGATCTATCGCGGCCGCTACCACTCCAGGGCGGAGGCAAAATTGCTGGGGCTGCGCCCCAGACCGCGCTTTTTGTTAGTTTTTGGCGGCGAAGCCACCAAACATCCACAAAAAAAGCAGTAGCGGCAATGTTCGCCGGGGGCTGAAGTCCACGACGGTCGCTGAAGCGGCCTGTCTGAGGCCGCTTCAG
>CAISPW010000355.1 GCA_903887465.1 uncultured Oscillochloris sp.
CAGCGGCTTGTATATCAACCACCCCGACGACTGGATCCCGCGCGTCGCGACCCTTGATGCGCAAACGGCCCGCGAGATCATGGCGTGTTGGACGGAGGAGAATACCGACGGAACCCCCGATCCCGTGACTGACTACCTGCGGAAGATAGTGGAGCAGAGTCAGGCTGATCCGCATACGGATCAAGCGAAGGACGAGATGCCTCCCCGAAGGTCGCCTGACCCGTATACGGATCGGGAGATGTCGCCCCGAAGGTCGCCTGACCCGTATACGGATCGGGAGATGTCGCCCCGAAGGTCGCCTGACCCGTATACGGATCGGGAGATGTCGCCCCGAAGGTCGCTTGACCCGTATACGGATCGGGAGATGCCCCCCAGGGTACCGATTGATCCGTATACGGGTCGGGAGAAGCAGTGGGAGCCGCAGCGGTTGGTGAGCGATCCGATGGCCGACTTCCTGCGGATCGTGGGGCATCGGAAGATATTTGAACCGTATACGGGTCAGGACGAGGACGAGGACGAGGACGAGGACGAGACACCCCCAGAGGTGCCACCTGTTCCACATGTGGATCAGGCGAGGGCGCGAGTGCCGCAGCAGCAGAGGCCGCCTGACCCGTATACGGATCAAGCGGAGGACGTAACGCCCCCCCGAAGGTCGCTTGTTCCACATGTGGAACAGGCGAGGGTGCGAGTAGTGCCACCTGTTCCACATGTGGAACAGGCGAGGGCGCGAGTGCCGCAGCAGCAGAGGCCGCCTGACCCACATGTGGATCAAGCGGAGGACGTAACGCCCCCTCGAAGGTCGCTTGATCCACATGTGGGTCGGGAGATGCTCCCCCAGGTACCGCTTGATCCGTATACGGGTGAGGAGAAGCCCTGGGAGCCGCAGCGACTGGTGAGCGATCCGATGGCCGACTTCCTGCGGATCGTGGGGCATCGGAAGATATTTGACCCGTATACGGGTCAGGACGAGGACGAGGACGAGGACGAGACACCCCCAGAGGTGCCGCCTGATCCACATGTGGATCAGGCGAGGGCGCCAGAGGTGCCACCTGTTCCACATGTGGATCAGGCGAGGGCGCGAGTGCCGCAGCAGCAGAGGCCGCCTGACCCGTATACGGATCAAGCGGAGGACGTAACGCCCCCCCGAAGGTCGCCTGATCCGCATGTGGATCAAGGGATTGGCAGCCGGAGTGCGCTGTCTACTGGCAATCGGAGTGCGCTGTCTGATCCACCTTTGGAACAGGCCAGGGGCGATTCACCGCGTCCTGATCGGCTAATCCCCCGTTTGGGTGGTCAGACATCCAGCGAGCAGACGATCCCGCGTGATCCGCATGTGGATCAGACAAGGATCCCGCGTGATCCGCATGCGGATCAAATCAGCAGTTTTTCCGATTCGCGCGCGGGTGGAGGGAGGGAAGGAAGGAAGGATGGAGGGAGGGAGGGAAGTGTCCCCCCCCCGGAGCAAATTTTTTCCGTGCGGCCACCCACCCCTGAAGCGTTGCTCTTTGCCCAGCACCCGTTGTGGGTGCCAGGCGGATTATCAGCTCACCCATTCGAGTTGTGGGAACGGGCATGCCCGACACGCCGCTTGATCGACAACGACCAGCTTGCTTTGCTGGCGAGCGAACACGACGGGCCAACCGAAGGGCATGGATGGTACTGGGTAGGTCGAGCGATTCTCGCCGCATCTCTGTCCGAGGACATTCACACCGTTGCCAAGGTGCGGCGCACCCTGAATCGCTGGCGGACAGAGGATTCCTACGGGAGTGATGCGCCAATCTCCCGTCGTCCGCCATCAGAGCGCCGATCCTCGCGATCTGAGCCTGATTCTGCGTCGCCCGTTGATCGACGTCCGCTTTCCGTGCGTTTGGGCCTGCAAGACATCTTCAAGGAATCTTAGATGTCCGATCTCACTGCCGAAACATGCCGAGTTTGCTGCACTTGCGGGGCACCGCAGGGCACCGTCGCCGTCGCCTGGCGCGGCGGGACGCACTACCTGTGGTCGCCCTGCTCCTGCCGAGAGGTCACGATTACTGCATCTGAGGCCCGCGATGTAGAACGGGAATCTTGCCTGGCCCATGCCACCGTCGAGGGCAGCGCGGTGGATGATCTGGACGCGCTGGCACGCCAGGGCATGACCCTGGCGCGCTTCCAGCGCGAGCTGCTAAAGTCCGGACCGACTAAGGATCACCCGTTTGATATCGCGCTAGGTTGGATCAAGGCGGTGCAGGCCACTGGGCCACTGGCCATCCACACCGATAAGACAAACCCGCCGGCCATGCTCTACCTCAACAGCCCCACGCGAGGCTGCGGTAAAACCCATCTGGCGGCGGGGTTGGCCTTAATGGCCCGCGAATCCGGGCTGCGCGCGGCCCTCGTCGAGGAGAAGCGACTGCTCGCGGCCTACTGGGGCGCGTCGCTCGACGCGCAGGAACGGCTCCTCATACGCTACGCCGAGCGGATGTTGTTTCTCGTCATCGACGACCTCGGGCGGCGTCCCGTACGGCGGTATGCTGATGAGGAGACCACCAGTGTCGCTGATGTATGGGACGCGATACTGAACCGGCGCTACGCCTTGGGCGGCTGGACGGTTATCACCAGCAACCACTCCCCCGGCGAGTTGCTCGACCGGGGAACGATCAACTATTCAACCTTCTCGCGGATTATCCAGATGACGCGACGGCGGGCAGTGCGCGTGTGGGGCGAGGATCAACGGCTGACCATGTAGACGAGTGAAACAAGTCTCCTTGCGCGGTGAATAACGATGAGCTTGGCCTACTTGCTCCCACACTCCTGGGGTGTGCCTGAGCGGATGGGCTGCACCGGCACGCCGTCCGACCAGGTGCCCATGTCGAATTGGAGCTGGTCGGCGCGGACGCCTTGGCGGATCACTTGATCGAGGGCGTGCCAGATATAGCGCCAGTCGAGCGTATTCTCGGAGGCCACACCACCCACCGACATCGTCGCCATCACATTGGGGATGAAGCTGGTGTCGATGCCCGCCTGAATGTGATCGGCGACCAGGGCCGGCAGGCCATGGGAGTCGTTTTGCGAACAATAGAAACGCTTCTCGGTCGAGGCAATCGCCTCAAAGGGCCGCACCCACGCATTCGTCGGCACCAGGATGTCGCCCAAGCCGTGCAGGATCGCCACCGGCACCAGGATATCGCCTCCGGTCGTGGCGATATCCACCCGATCCGCGTACGCGCCGGTCATCTGGCCAAAGATGCGGATCGGCGTGGGGATGAGTGACTCCGAGTCGGGGATCGGGTTGGCCGTGAGTATCTGCCTGGGCATGAGTTCGGCGGGCACTTTATCGTGGGCGAAGGCCGGCCAACTCAGGGCAAAGAGTCCGCCGAGCGAGTGGCCGAACAGATAGGTATCCAGCGGGGAGTCCACCAGCTTGGCCCGCTCGTAGGCTCCTAACACGCTGGCAATTGCATTGTCAAACCAACCCTGCGGGCTGATCGGGAAGGGACGAAACAGCGCGCGGGTCAGATCGCCCATGGTTGTCGGTAGGCTGTCGCTATAGCGGCAGAAGCCGCGCTGGTAGCTGGGGAAGAAGACGTAGTAGCCCTGCTGCGCCAGATGGATGAGGTGGCTCTGGTAGATCTCGGCGGCACCCAGGCAGAATCCGTGCAGGTAGACCACGACCTTCAGCCGCCCAGCGGCGTCGTGATAGGGGTTCAAGGGGATGTACGAGCGGATAAAGCTGCCGTCGTCGCTGTTACCGTGTTCGAGGACAAGGTACTGTGGCGAGGTATAGACGGCGCTATAGTCGGGCTTCGGTGGCTGGGTCGCACTCTTGCGGCTCATCGATCTGTCTCCTTGTCGGCATGCACCAGGGCAAGTATAGCGCGGCGAAGCGGCGTGTGGCTAGCAGCATGGCCCCGAGCAGCAGCACCTCGCCGGTGTTGACCAGGGCGCTGCGCAGCCCGGTGTCGGGTACCGCTTGGACGAGGATGGTGTAGAGCGCTGCCATAGCAACCCACGGCCAGCGCGCCCGCAGCCCGATCGCCCCGCCGTACACGAGGGCCGCTGCCAGCAGCATCACCGCACCGGGCGGGGGGCCAACCGGGTGGGCGTGCGAATAAAACAGCACATCGCCGTGGCGCTGCGGGGCCAAGTTGAGCCCCATCAGCTCGCCGGTCACCCCGGCGATCAGGGTTGTAACCGCGAGCAAGACCGCGCTGGGCAAGGCCATCCGGTGGCTGGCCCAGCGCACGCCTGCGCCGCGCGCCAGCAGCGCCATGGCAACCACGAGGGTCGGCAGGGTGAACACATGCAGTAGAAATCGCGGCCAAGTGAGCGCCACGAGCAGCGGCCCCGCGCCGATAAAACGACCCATAGCAATCACCAGACTGTCGTAGGGGTGGGCGAGGACTGTTGGCAGGATAAGCGCGAGGGCGAGCGAGGGCGCAGTGGTGAGCTGGCGCAGCCCAGCGACCCCCAGGGCTAACGAGCAGATCGCACAGATCAGGTAGAGCGCTGTCAGCATCGTGGACACCTCGTACACGGATGGACGCAGCCGTCGGGCCGCCGCGCCGGATGGTACCACAGATGTCGGGACTTCGCCCCATGCGCAGCGGCGCAGCCAAGGGCTGGTGCAACGTCGCCTCTGGCGGGGATTTGGGGATGGATTCGCCACCTCCGAACGATCTTTTTTGGTAGCTTCTTGGTGGCTTCGCCGCCAAAAAAGCTACCAAAAGCGCGGTCTGGGGCTGCGCCCCAGTGACGTTGCAACCGCCCTGGGGCGCAGCCCCAGACATGCCTATTGTTGGGGTTGAGCGACTTTGTCGCCCAACCCCAACCGCCCTGCGGAGATGCGATGCTGATGAGGGCCGGGTGGAGACGAAGATGACCCGAGGAGCGTTAACATATCCTTTGTAAAATACCCAAAAGAGTGCTATATTACTCAGTGTGAGTATCTACACCGTGTGTCAATGTGCGGAACGGATCGGCGTATCCGTGAAGTTGTAGATGAATCCGGAATTTCTAGCGCGTACTTTCGAGTACGTAGAAAGTCGCAGGAAGCGCCATGAGTCGTGTACACGCCCTAGTCGTGACCCTGTTCGCTGCCCTCGCTTTGGCCCTGAGCGCCTGCGGCCAGGCTCCCGCCGCCCAACCCTTGGCGACCCAGCCGGCCGCCCCCGCCGCCGGTGCCCGTGTCGTCACAATCGGCTATACCGCCTCGCTCAGCGGCAAGCTTAATGTCGAGTCGGTGCGCCAGCAGAACGGCCTCAAGCTTTGGGTCGATCAGGTCAACGCCGCCGGTGGCGTGAAGCTGGCCGACGGCACGAAGATCACCTTCGTGCCCAAGTCGTACGACGACGAGAGCAACAAGGATCGGGTGCAGGAGTTGTACACACGCCTCGCCACCGAGGACAACGCCGACTTCATGGTCAGCCCCTACTCTAGCGGCCTAGCCGACGCCGCCGCAGTGATTGCCGAGCAGTACGGCAAAATCATGATCACCACCGGTGCGGCCGACGACGCCACCTACAAGAAAGGGTACACCCTCGTCTACCAACTCTATACGCCCGCCAGCCGCTACCTGACCGGTGCGGTGGATCTGCTGGCCCAGCAGGATCCCGCCCTCAAAAAGTTGGCAATCGTCCACGAGAACGATAAATTCTCGACCAGCGTGGGCGAGGCGGTCAAGGGCTACGCCGAGAGCAAGGGCTACAAGATCGTCCTCTTCGAGGGCTACGACAGCGGCACCAGCGACTTCGCCCCCTTCATCAACAAAATCACCCAGGCCAAGCCCGAGGCGATCCTCGGCGGCGGCCACTTTCAGGATGGCAGCACCTTCGCCAAGCAGTTGTTCGAGAAGCAGGTGCCGGTGAAGTATCTGGCCCTGCTGGTCGCCCCGCCCGAGCCGAGTTTCGCCGAACTGGGCGCAGCTGCGATTGGCACGGTCGGGCCAAGCCAGTGGGAACCCCAGGCCAGCTTCAGCCAGGATGTCGCCACCAAGCTCGGCGTCGCGTGGATCGGCCCCGATAGCGCCGCTTTTGTCGCGGCGTACAAGAATGCCTACGGCGAGGATCCCAGCTACCACGCGGCCGGCGGCTACGCGGCGGGCCTAGCCCTCCAGCGGGCTATCGAGCAGGCTGGCAGCGTTGATACCAAGGCCGTCAAGGCTGTCCTCGATAAGATGAACCTGCTGACCTTCTTCGGCAATATCAAGTTCGACATCACCGCCGAGGCCCACGGCCTGCAGGTCGGTCACGAGATGGTCTACATCCAGTGGCAGGGTGCCCCTGGCAGCCTCGCGAAGCAGGTCGTCTGGCCCGCCGACGCCGCGACGGCCAAGCTGCTCTACCCGATCCGCTAGTGGCTTGTCCCATTGAACCGGGCTGAGACAACGTGCTTGGGGCTTGTGCGCCCGACCTCGCTTTTGGTTGGTTCTTGGCGGCAAATCCGCCAAGAACCAACCAAAAAAGGCAATACCGCAAAAGTCGCCCGGTCAGGCTGAGCGCCCGGCCCGTAAACGGGCGGGCGAGGTCTACGACGGCCGCTGAAGCGGCCTCAGACAGGCC
>CAISPW010000356.1 GCA_903887465.1 uncultured Oscillochloris sp.
CCGCCAAAAACCAACCAAAAAAGATCGTTCGGGGGTGGCGTTGCCACCCCCAAACCCCCGCCGGAGGCGACGTTGCCACCGCCCTGCCTTGACTCCGCTTCCATAACCGAAATAGGACGGCTGTATCTTGCTGCGCCCCTAGAGGCTGGTCATCGGCACACTGATCGCGCTAAAGAAGGTGTAGCCCATCCCGGTTTGCTTTGCGCGGTACATCGCTATATCGGCACACTCGATCAGCTGATCAACAATGTATCCGTCCTGCGGACATAGGCTGATGCCGAGGCTGGAACTGATCTCCCAGAGGCGACCGTCGAGCATGATCGGCTCGGCGATGGCCATGGTGATCTTCTCGGCGATGCCGACGCAGGTCTCAACGTCTGGGATGTACTCAAGCACGATCACAAACTCGTCGCCGCCAAGCCGGGCCACGAGATCGGTCTTGCGCACACTTTTGAGTAGGCGCTGCGCGGTCATTTGGAGTACTACGTCCCCGCTGCTGTGGCCGAGCGTGTCATTGATCTGCTTGAAGCGGTTCAGATCGATCATCATGACGGCCAGCATCCCGCCATCTTGTCGGCAGCGGGCGACTGCGTGGGACAGACGACCGTGGAAGTGGTCGCGGTTCGGTAGTTCGGTTAGGGCATCGTGGGTGGCCCGAAAGAAGAGCAGATCCTCTGCCTGTTTCTGCTGCGTGATGTCCATGATCACACTGACGTAGCGGGTGACCTGGCCCGCACTGTTGCGCACCGCGTTGATCGTCAGCCGCTGGAGGTAGATCTCGCCCGTCTTGCGGCGGTTCCAGATCTCGCCATGCCAGTATCCGTCCGTGATCAGCGTGGCCCACAACGCCTGATAAAACTGCGGGTCGTGGTGCCCCGACTGGAGGATGCGCGGGTTGCTGCCGATCAGATCTGACTCCGTGTAGCCGGTGATCTGCGCCACCGCCGGGTTGGTGGCCACAATCTGCGCATTGGCGTCAGTGATCAGGATGCCCTCAGAGATCGAGTTGAAGACTGCGGTGTGCATGCGCGACTCGGTCACGCTGCGGTAGCGCTCAATGGCGTAGTGGATGGCCCGCGACAGCAGGGGGGGCGTCACCTCGCCCTTGATGAGATAGTCCTGCGCCCCCGCACGCACGGCGCTGACGGCGAGATCATGATCATCCATGCCGGTCAGCACGATCACCGGAGCGGCAGAGACCGCACCGACGTGGATCACCGTGTCTAGACCCTGGCTATCGGGCAGCGAGAGGTCGAGCAAAATGGCGGCGAATCCGCCGTCGACCAGCCGTTGCAGCGCCTCAGATAGCCGCGTCGCCGTGTCGAGCCGATAGGCTCCGCCACCGGCACCAATCAGCAGTTCGCGGATCAGCCGGGCGTCGCCGGGGTTATCTTCAACCAGCAGAATATTGAGAACTGCACCATCCATAGCACCACCGCGCTGTCGGACATGTTACCGTCGGATCATATCCTGCGACGGTCAGTTGACGCCGTTCGGCAGGCGCACGATCTCGAACCAGAAATCCTCGATCGATTTTACCACCTTGATAAACTGGTTAAGATCAACCGGCTTGTTGACATAAGCGTTTGCATGGAGGTTGTAGGTCTCGATGATATCTTGCTCGGCCTGAGAGGTCGTCAAAATCACCACCGGGATACGCCGGAGATCGTCATCGCCCTTGATCTCCGCCAGCACCTCGCGGCCGCTTTTCCTCGGCAGGTTGAGGTCGAGCAGGATCAAATCGGGGCGCGGCACGGCGGCGTACTCGCCCTCGCGGTGCAGAAAGGCCAGCGCCTGGACGCCGTCAAAGACAACGTGCATCCGGGTGGTCACTTTCGAGTCACGCAGCGCCTCCTTCGTCAGCCGCACATCGCCGGGGTTATCCTCAACCAGCAGAATCTCGATTGGCACGTGGTTCATCTCGTTCGCTCCTCACGTTACCTAGCGTAAAGAAGAAGGTCGTCCCCGCGCCAGGTGCCGACTCAACCCACATTTGCCCGCCGTGGCGCTCAACGATTTTTTTGCAGATCGCGAGGCCGATGCCGGTGCCAGGGTACGTGTCACGTGTGTGCAGGCGCTGGAAGATCACGAAGATCCGCTCAAAGTAGGCTTCCTCGATACCAATCCCGTTATCGCGCACCGCGAAGCGCCATTTCCCATCCGCCCACACGGCCGCTACGTGGATCTGCGGAGGATCCGCGCCATGAAACTTGATCGCATTGCCGATCAGGTTCTGAAAGAGCTGGGTCAACTGGGTCTCGTCGCCCGTCAGCACCGGCAGCTCGGTATGGGTCACCAGGGTGCCGCTCTCCTCAATTGCCAGCGCCAGATTCGCCAGCGCCTGGGCCAAGATCTTGTCACAGTCAACCGGCGCGAGCGGCTTGCCCCGCGTGCCCACGCGCGAGTAGGCCAGCAGATCGTTGATCAGCTTCTGCATACGCATCGCGCCGTCCACCGCGTAGGCGATAAACTCGTCGGCGTCGGAGTCGAGCTTCCCCTGGTAGCGCCGTGCCAGCAGCTGGGTGTAACTGGATACCATGCGCAGCGGCTCCTGGAGATCGTGCGAGGCCACGTAGGCGAACTGCTCAAGCTCGGCGTTTGAGCGGGCCAGGGCCGCAGTGCGCGCCGCCACCAGCTGTTCGAGGTCGGCGGCGTAGCGCTGAAGCTCCGCCTCCTGCGCAGACAAGGTCATCATCATCTGGTTAAAGTCGCGGGCCAGAGCGCCCACCTCATCGGGTGCGCGGTCGGGGATGCGCAAGTCACGCGCACCCGCGCTGAAGCGGGCGACCCCCGCCTGGAGCGTGAGGATCGGGCCGGTAATCGTGCGGGCCAGCAGGATCGCCCCGATCATGCCGAACCCCAAGAACAGGACACCGATGATCAGCATCTGCCAGCCAAGCGCGTCCGCCGGCGCAAAGGCATCGCGCTGATCGATCTTGACAATCATGCAGAGCTGGCGCTCGTTCATCCACGTGTAGTGAACGACCACCGGGACACCACGGTAGTCGTCAGCGAGGATTGTGCCGCGCTCGCCAGAGAGACAGCGTTTGCTGGCCTCGGTCAGAATCGGCTGCCGCATCACGTCCGGGTCGGCGACTATGAGCGGCTGCGTCACCAAGAGGTTCGTTACGTTAATCAGGAACGAGTCTTCGCTGGGGCGCAGGTTGGCGTGCCGCTGCGTAATCGCGGTGAGATCCGCAATGTTCAACTCCCCGGCCAGCACCCCGAGCAGCTTGCCATTGCCGTCGTGCAACGGTGTAGCGATGATCAAGCTCGTGCGCTGCGTCTCGGTCGAGTACTGGATAATTTGGACATAGGGCGCGCTTCGTCCGCCGAGAAAATAGGGAGACTGGCCGCTATACGTGCCCTCATCGGCTGGCACGGTGGAGGCAACGATGCGTCCGGTGTCGGGGTTCAGCACAAACAGGCGCAGAAAGTGCAAGTTCGCACCAGCACGAACCTGCAACTCCTCGACCAGCCCGTCGTGGGCAACGGAGGTGTCGCGATACAACCGTTCGGCGTTGGCAAGCACATCAGGAGATTGGCTGAGACCGGCCAGATCGCCCTGACGGTCGGCGAACCAGCTTTCGAGGGCGGCGACCTTCTCAAGGGCGGTCGAGTACAGATCTGCCTCGACGGCGTCTCTCAGCGCGGTCCGGGCGCTGGCATAGGACAGCCCGCCCAGCCCGCCCAGCAGCAGCACGGCAAAGGAGGTGAACAGGAGGATCAGCCGGGGTGTGAGCTTGAGCGCCATGAACGTCCCTGGTTTGTCAGCAACGTGGGTATTGATGGCACGCAGAAGGGCAGGGCTAAACCAGTGCAACACCATTCACTGTGCAGGTGAGTACTTATTTAGTCTACCATAAAATATTACGCGACGCCCCCCCCCCCAAAACATGGCAGGGCTGATGCAACGTCGCTGGGGCTGCGCCCCAGACCGCGCTTTTTGTTGGTTTTTGGCGGCTTCGCCGCCAAAAACCAACAAAAAAAGATCGTTCGGGGGTGGCTTTGCCACCCCCAAACCCCCGCCGGAGGCGACGTTGCAACCGCCCTGCCAAACATGGCGGCAGGGCCACGCCGCCGCCCCCGCCGGTGTGGGGGCGGCGACGCAGTCTCAAAGACGTTGACGTAGCCCTAAACGATAGGGCCGGGGTAGTTGCGGCGCAACTGCCCCGGCCCTATAATCCAAGAACGAGCGACACCCGCAATAAGCTTGACCGGAGTGAGAGATTCAGGGCGGGACACGTCATCCCTAGACTATGCCCCGAAGACGGAACCCTTCGTCCCTTCGCATTCGCATCTTTACGTGATCCAAATTATTCGCGTCTGGAGTACAAATTATGGAGCGGCTAGAGTTTCGTGCGATGGGCTGCCAGATGCTGGCAGTGATCGACGGTGCGGGCGAGGCTACCGTCGCCGCGCTACAGCAGGTACCGGTGTGGTTTGCTGGGTGGGAGCAATGCCTCAGCCGCTTCCAGATCGACAGCGAGCTCTCCCAGCTCAACGCCGACGCCGGGTTCTGGGTGCCGTTGAGCGAGACTCTCTGGGCGGTACTCACGGTTGCCATCGAGGCAGCCCGCCAGAGCGGCGGCATCGTCACGCCCACCCTGCTCGACGCCATCAGGGCCGCCGGTTACACCCAAGACTTCGCCGCCGGGCCGGGGGCGTCCGCGCCCGCTCAGATCCCTAGCGCCACGGCATGGACGACAATTGATCTCGACCCGCGCCTGCGCGCCGTGCGCCTGCCCGAAGGGATACACCTCGACCTGGGCGGGATCGCCAAGGGATGGGCGGCCGACGAGGCGGCCCACCGCCTCGCCGCCTACGGTCCGGCCCTGATCGACGCCGGCGGAGACATCGCCGTGAGCGGTCCCATGGCCGACGGCGCGCCCTGGCCGATTGGGATCGAGAACCCGCTGAGTCCGGATGCGCCCCTCGGTCTGCTCATGCTTGTCGGTGGCGGCGTGGCAACTTCTGGCCGCGACTACCGGCGCTGGCAGGTGGGCGACGTATGGTGTCACCACATTATCGACCCGCGCAACGGCCAACCGGCCCAGACCGACTCGCTTACGGCCACGGTCATCGCACCCTCGGCGCGCGAGGCCGAGATGGCCGCAAAGCTGCTCTTCATCCTCGGCGACGAGGGGCTGGCCTGGATTGAGGATCGGCCCGGCTACGCCGGCATGGTGCTGCGCGAGGACGGCAAGCAGCAGGCGAGCCGCCGCTGGGCCGTCAACCTGGCCTAGCCACGCGCGATAAATTTGTCGCACGTGACCCGCCCCTGTTCACGCGCCCGGCGGGGGTTTGGGAGTGGCTTTGCCACCCCCGAAAGATCTTTCGCACTACCGCAAAATGCACGCGGTCCGGCACCGCCCGCCGGGGGCTGAAGGCCCCCGGCTAGGTCTACGACGGCCGCTGAAGCGGCCTCAGACAGGCC
>CAISPW010000357.1 GCA_903887465.1 uncultured Oscillochloris sp.
TTACGGAGGGCCGGTGAAGGATTACGGAGGGCCGGTGAAGGATTACGGAGGGCCGGTGAAGGATTACGGAGGGCCGGTGAAGGATTACGGAGGGCCGGTGAAGGATTACGGAGGGCCGGTGAAGGATTACGGAGGGTCGGTGAAGGATTACGGAGGGTCGGTGGCGAGCGCGTTGCCGCTGCCTGCTTATGCTGGCCCCACATCCTCGCGCTCAAGCGAGAGATAGATCGGCCCGGCCCCAAGCAGGAAGATCAACGATGTCCCGCACCCGGAGCGGTTCGCTGTCGTGAAGCGGGCGTGCTCGCCGGGCTGGAGGTCGAACTCGATGTGCTTGCCGACCAGGGTGTTGTGTGCGCGCACCGTGTGGCGGCCAGGCGCAGTCGCCTTCGTCACCCACTGCTTATGCTTCAGCGTCGCGATCAGCTCCTCATCCAGCCAGATGCGTACCTCACGGATGCCCATGTCGCGCTCCTGTGTGCGCGTAACCGTCACCTGCGTCTGTGATATTTCCATGATGTTAGCTCTCTCTCGTGATGTTGCGTAATCTCAGCGCGCGAGGAGTAGTGCGAGCAGCAGCAGGACGCCTAACCCGATGCCAAGGAGGATGATGGCGGTGGACACTACGCGCGGTGTGATATCCGGGGCGGCGGGCGGGGCGGCGGGCTGACCCCACAGATGGCGACCGATGGGGGTGTTGTGCAAAGCTTGGCGCATTGCCAATGCGCTCGGGGTGCGCGCATCTGGGCTGAGCGCCAGCGCGTGGGCGAGGATCTCAGACACCTCGGCGCTCACGTGCGGGCGCAGGGCGCTGGCCAGGAGCAGCGGGTCGGGCTGATGAGCCACTAGACATGCCGCACGCTCCCCGGTACTCGGCGGAGCTTGGCCGGTGAGCAGCAGGTAGAGCGTGGCCGCGAGAGCGTACAGGTCGCTGCGCGCGTCGAGCGGGCGGCGGTAGAGCAACTCGGGCGGGGCGTACCAGAGCGAGCGGCTGTAGGGGTTCAGGCTAGACTGGCTGGGGGTTGC
This sequence comes from uncultured Oscillochloris sp., assembly GCA_903887465.1. GTDB lineage: Bacteria > Chloroflexota > Chloroflexia > Chloroflexales > Chloroflexaceae > Oscillochloris. Next base: position 1,024 of record CAISPW010000357.1, read on the forward strand.
CGGGGATGCGCCCGCTGGCCTATCGCTCGCCAAGCCAAAGTCCAGCAGCACCACCCGCTCGTCGGCCAGCAGCCGGATATCGTGCGGCTTGATCGCCCGGTGCAGCACCGGTGGCTGCTGGCCGTGCATGTACGTAAGTATCTCCAGGAGTTGATCCGCGATCCGCAGCGCCGCCCGCTCGTCGAGCGCACCATGCTGCGCCACCAGTTCGGCCAGGTCGTCTCCGGCGACGAGATCCATCACCAGAAAGGTGCCGTACTCGTCGCGAAAGTAGTCGCTTACGACCGGCAGCCCGGCGTGGCGCAGCCGGGCCAGGATGCGCGCCTCGCGCTCGAAGGCCCGGTCGTGCCGCTCGCCCATGCGAGTCAGTTGCTTCAACGCCACGTACGTCTGCAAGCTCAGATCAAGCGCCGCATAGACCCGCCCGGTGCTGCCCTCGCCGATCAGTCGCACGATCTGATAGCGATGATGCAGTACCGTTGGCGACTCGATTGCGTGCATTGCTCCGCCCCGTCTTCCACCGTAGCGGTCTACTGTCACCTGATCCCTATGCGCTGTTCCCACGTGGTAGATGTTTTTTCGGGGAGGGACAGGTTCGCACCAGACGCCTCCCATCGGGTACCTCGCATCATCACAGTAGCGGGCCACGAGTCTCAGGGCGCGATTGTTGGAATGATAATGTTATCGTCCGGCGGCGGCGGTGGCGGAGGTTTGGGCGTGCGCGTCGGCGGCACACGTGTCGGCGGCTTAGGCGTCGGCGGCACGGGGATGGCGCTAGGCGGCACGGGGGTGGCGCTGGGCCTGGGCGTGTGCGTCGGCGGCACGGGGGTAGCGCTGGGCCTGGGCGTGCGCGTCGGCGACACGGGGGTGGTGCTGGGCGGCACGGGGGTAGCGCTGGGCCTGGGCGTGCGCGTCGGCGGCGCAACTGTCGGCGGCGCAGCGGTGACACTTGGCGGAGTTGCGGTTGGACGTAGGGGGCCACCCATCAGCGCAAAGGCCGCCCCCGCGCCAAGCAGCACCACCAGCGCCAGCGCCACCAGCGCGAAGATCATCCGCATTCGCCGGGACTGATCGCGGGCGGCGGGCGGCGGCGGCGGCGGCGGCGGCAAATGGAACGTCGGCGGGAGCGGCGGTGACGAAACGAGTTCCGTCGTCGAGGTGGACGGCCAGAGTCGCTTGCCCAGCATCGTCAGGCGCAGGGCCGCCCGCATTGCGGGCGCGCTCTGGAAGCGGCCGGCCGGAGCGAGGGCCAGCGACGTTGTGCATGCCACACTCACATCGCGGCTCAGGCGCGGGTTCAGCTCATTGGGAAACTTAAGCGGATCGGGCTGCCCGTTCACCGCCGCAAACATACGGATCTCGGCCGGTGCCGGTGCCTCGCCGGTGAGCATATGGTAGAGCGTCGCCCCCAGCGAGTAGACATCGGTACGCTGATCCGTGCCGGTGTTGTTAATCTGCTCGGGGGGCGCGTAGTTGCGCGTGTAGCCGAAGATGCTGATCATCGTCGGTGAACTGGCGGCGGCGCTGCCCTTGGCGAGGCCAAAGTCGATCAGCACGGCGCGGCGGCTCTCGCCGCTGAGCTTAATATTCTGCGGCTTAATATCGCGGTGGATGATCGGCGGGGTATAGGCGTGCAGATACTCCAAGATCTCCAGCAACTGATCCGCGATGCGCAGCGCCTCAGCCTCATCGAGCGGGATCTTCTGGTCGCCGAGGACATCGTGGAGGCTCGGCCCCGCTACATACTCCATCACCAGAAACTGATTCCCGCCATCGAAGAAGTGGTCGCTGACGATGGGCAGGCCGGGATGGCGGAGCTTGGCCAGCATGCGCGCCTCGCGCTCAAAGGCGTGCCGGTAGGTGTCATCGACCGTCATACGCTGCTTGAGCGCGACGGTTGTCTGCAGGCGCAGGTCAAGCGCCTCGTAGACGGCGCCCATACCACCGCGCCCGATCTGGCGTACGATCTGGTAACGATTGCTGACGATGCTCTGGTCAACGAGCATATTGTCCATCGGGCGACTCCTCGGGCCTGGCAGATATGCCAAGGGCGCGGGGGCGGCGCGGCCACCCTCACGCCCCTGGGGTTGTCGACTACTTCACGCGGAGATAGGCGATGGCCTTGTTGTGGCTCTTCACGCCCTCAAAGCTGATCGCGTAGATGCCAAGCGGGAAGCCGGGCTGGGAGGAGAAGGTGACGACCGATGATGTGCCGCCGCTGTCGGCCTGTACATGGAACGGTGCCCCAAACACGGTCTGGTCGGGCGCGGTAACGTAGACGCCGATGTTCTCACCGGCGTAGAATCCGCCGCCGATTGCTGCGAACACCGTGCCGCCTGGGCCGCAGTTTGGCTTAACCGCCGCGTTGATGCTCTCGGGCACCTGCGTGCAAATGTCGACGGGCTGGGGCGGTTGGACATCATCGTGAACCTCGCGGCCGAGCAGGCCGAGCAGCACCGTGCCGCCGTTAATTTCCGTGTGCCACTCCATACGGCGGCGCTCGAAGTACTGGACGCTGTAGCTCTGGCCGTTGAGCGTCTCCTGAAATTCATCGGTGACGGGGAATCCAAAGCGCGTGATATAGCCCTTTGTCTGCCAGTACTTCGCAAAAGCTCCACATGCCTGATGTCCCGTCTCAGCCGACGCGATGCAGCCGTGGTCTGGGCTGGCCTTATTCCCGCGCTGCCAGGGAATACCCTTCTGCTCAAGGCGCTGAACACCAAGCCGCCCGGCGGTCACGGTGCCGTCAGCCTGGATCTCCAGACGGTCGCGCTCAAACCACTGCACCTGGATCGCGCGGCCCTCGACCGTCTCCTGATGCTGGTCGCTGATTGGAAACCCGAAGATCGGCAGGCCGCCATTCTTCTCCCAGTAGCCGCGAATGGGGCCGGACATGCACTGGTTGGTCTCGGGAAAGCAGCGCTGGCCCTGGGCCGAGGCGGTTCTAACGGATGCGGTAGTCAGCAGCAGCGCCAACCCAAACATGACGCTGGTGATCATTGATGTGCGGCAAAGCATGGATGAGGCTCTCCCTTCCCAGGTAAGGCGGTCAATGGCGAATGGTTGCCGCATACCACTCGTCAGCCGACGCGGGGTCGGCCGACCGGCGCAGCAGCCTGAACGGCGCGTCCACATGTGTCCGCAACGATAGCCCGGCGCACGCGACGCCTAGCTTGGACAAGGCTCCTTTCACGTGGCGATCAAGGCGGCTAGGTACGGCAATGTACGTTTTTTTGATTGCGTAAAGGCTTAGATGCGCTCCATGATAGCACATTTTGTATGTGGCGAACATAGCGCGAGTCCGCCACCTAGGGCGGTGGCAACGCTGCATCCGGCGGGGGATGGAGGCTGGCAAAGCGCCCCCAAAGATCTCCTTTTTGTGCCCAGCAGGTACATGCGGCACTGATGGTGCTGCGGCGCGGCGTAGCCGCGTCGCAGCACCATTAGTTTTTTTGTGGGAGAGCGAAGTTCTCCCACACCCTCACCGTACACGGTCTTGTTGCTGGCAACAAAAAAGCGAGATCTGGGGCGCAGCCCCAAGGACGTTGCATCAGCCCTGGAGCGGATGCCGCCGGATGTCGCGGGTCAGCGTCAATGGTTTATAATTCACGAGGCTGCACGCAGCCGCCACATCGGGGGGGAGTCGGGAGTGAGCGCCTTCCAGCCCACCCCAGCGCTATGAACGTCTAAGGAGCTAAACCTAATGTCCGCCCAGATCGAGTACCGCCTCGCCCGACGCCTCGCCCAGCTGGAGGCATCCGCCACCGCCGCCATGGGCGGCCGGGTCGCCCAGATGCGCGCCGCCGGCATCAACGTGATCTCCTTCAGCGTCGGCGAGCCCGACTTCGACACCCCCGCGCCGATCAAGGCCGCCGGGATCGATGCGATCAACAAGAACTACACCCACTACACTCCCGCCGGTGGCATCGCCGAGCTGCGCAAGGCGGTCGCCCAGCGCGCCAGCGCCGATAGCGGCGTGAGCTACGGAGTCGCCCAGGTTACCACCACCGCCGGGGCCAAGGAAGCGCTCTACCTGGCCTTCCAGGCGCTCTGCGACGAGGGCGACGAGGCGATCATCCCCGCGCCCTACTGGGTCAGCTATGTTGAGCAGGCCAAGCTTGCCGGGGCGATCCCCGTCACCCCGATGACCACCGAGGCGACCGGGTTTAAGCTCACCCCCGCGCAGCTCGCCGCCAGCCTCAGCCCGCGCACCCGGATCATCGTCCTTAACTCGCCCAGTAACCCCACCGGTGCCGTCTACAGCGCCGCCGAGCTGCGCGCCCTCGCCGATGTCCTGCGCGATAGCACGGCGATCATCATCAGCGACGAGATCTACGATGCGATCAGTTATGTCGAGTACGCCCGCTGGCTCAGGGTCGCCCCCGAGCTGACCGACCGCACCCTGATCGTCAACGGTGCCGCCAAGGCCTACGCGATGACCGGCTGGCGCGTGGGCTACGTGGCCGGCCCGCAGCCGATCATCACCGCGATCAAGGACATCCAGAGTCACACCAGCACTCACACCGCCTCGATCTCGCAGTACGCCGCCCTGGCCGCCTACACGCCCAGCCCCGAGATCGAGGCCACCGTGGTTGAGATGGCCGCCCAGTTCCATAAGCGCCGCGACATCATCCTTGAGCTGATGGCCAAGATCCCCGACATCACCTGCAGCGTGCCCGACGGCGCGTTCTACGTCTTCCCCAACGTCACCGGCTTGCTCAACCGGCCCCTGCGCGACGGCAAGGTCTGCGCCACCAGCGACGAGCTGACCAACTACCTGCTCGACGCGGCGCACATCGCCGCCGTCTCCGGCGAGGCGTTCGGCGCGCCGGGCTACATCCGCTTCTCCTACGCCACTAGCGAGGAGCAGATTATCGAGGGTATGCGCCGCTTCGCCGCCGCCCTTTCGTAGCCCGCCCTCGTAAGGGTGCCGCAGCGCGGCGGGTGCCGCAGGGGCGCAGCAGCGCCACCCCCGTAAGGGCGCAGCAGCGCGGCGCTGCTGCGCCCCTATACATCCCTATGAATCCACTTGCCGCCCTCATCCCGCGCCTCGCCGGCAAACGTATCCTCGTCGTCGGCGATGTCTCCCTCGACGAGTATCTCTTCGGTCGGGCCACGCGCCTCTCCCGTGAGGCACCCGTGCCCGTCCTCGAGCTCATCCGCCGCGAAATCATCCTCGGCGGGGCGGCCAACCCGGCCCGCAATATCGTCGCCCTCGGCAGCATGGCCGCGCAGGTCGGCATCGTCGGCACCGACCGCGAGGGCCAGCAGCTCCGTGATCTGCTCCTGCGCGCCGCAATCGACACACGCGGCCTGGTTGTTTCACCTGATCGCCCCACCACGCTCAAGACTCGCATCCTCGCCGAGGAGTCGCCGCGCCTGCCCCAGCAGGTCGCCCGCCTGGATCGGCTGGCGCGCGCGGCCCTCTCCCCCGCCGAGGAGGCCCAGGTCGTCGCGGCCCTGCGCGCGCAGATCCCCACCGCCGACGCCGTGATCTGCTCCGACTACCAGCTCGGCCTGATGACCCCCGCCGTGATCGGCGCGGTCCGCACGCTCTGCCGCGCTCACGGGGTACTCTTCACGGTAGACGCCCAGGGCAACTCCCACGCCTACCACGGTGCCGACCTCTTCCGCTGCAACAACCAGGAGGCGGCGGCAGCGCTTGGCACGCGCCTGGAGCGCGAGGATGACTTCGTGACCGGCCTGGCCAGGCTGCGCGACGATCTGGGGGCGCGGCTGGTGATCGTCACCCGTGGGCCGCAGGGACTCTCGATCATCGGCGCGGAGCTCGGCTACCGGCATCTGCCGGCCGTCCAGGTGAGCGAGGTCTACGACACGATTGGCGCAGGGGACACCTTCATCGCCGTAACCACCCTCGGGCTGGCCGCCGGCCTGGCCCCGGTCGAGGCCGCCCAGATCGCCAATACTGCGGCGGCCCTGGTGGTGCGCCGCCTGGGCAACGCCGTCGTATCGCCGGATGAACTGGCGGCGGCCCTCGCCGATCAGGAAACCTAGCACCACATATGGTATATTTGTGCTACGATGTTCGCAGCAGAAGGATCACCCATGCAGCAACCCACCCGTCTCGGCGTCATCACCAGCGGCTCACTCAGCGAGGGGCTCACAGCGCGCCTGGAGGCCCGCGAGAGCGTCGAGGATATGCGCGTCGGCAAGTTTGTGGTCGTCCAGGGCGAGAAGCACCAGTTCTTCTCGATGATCACCGATGTGGTGCTGGAAGCGACCAACCAGAAGGTGCTGAACGACCCGCCCGGCGGCGACCTTTTCATCCACGAGGTGCTGGCCGGTACCTCAACCTACGGCACGATCCAGCTGAAGCCGCAGCTGATGCTGCCGACCGATACCTCTGTGGATATGCTGCCGGTGAAGACCATCCCACGACACTTCTCGCCGGTCGTCGAGGCCCAGGAGGAAGACTTCGGGCGGGTGTTCGGCGCGGCCGACGCCACGCACTTCGAGGTGGGCCAGCCGCTGGATATGGACGTGCCGGTGTGCATCAATCTGGAGCGCCTGGTGGAGCGCTCGAACGGAATCTTTGGCAAGAGCGGCACCGGCAAAAGTTTCCTGACCCGCCTGCTGCTCTGCGGCACCATTCACGCCGGGGTGGCCGCAAACCTGATCTTCGACATGCACAACGAATACGGCTGGGAGTCGCGATCTGAGGGTGGGACGTTTGTGAAGGGGCTGCGCCAGCTTTTCGGCAGCGATGTGCTGGTGTATACGCTCGACCCGGACTCGTCGCGGCGCGGGAGCTACGATGGCGAGGTTGTCATCGGGCTCGACCAGATCGAGGTGGAGGATGTGACGCCCCTGGAGCAGGAGCTGAACCTGAGTAGCACCGCATCCGAGTCCTCGTACCTGCTCTACGACAAGTTCAAAAAGCACTGGATGCGCGAACTGCTGGACATGGACAGCGCGGCGATGCAGGAGTTCGCCGAGAGCACCGGCGCTCACGCCGGGGCCATCGGCGCGCTGAAACGCAAGCTCAGTCAGGTCACGCGGCTAAACTTCATCCACGACCATGCCGACTTCTCGACGGTGGATCGCATGATCGAGGCGCTGGCGGCCGGGCGTCACGTGGTGCTGGAGTTTGGCCAGCACAGCAACAGCCTGGCCTACATGCTGGTCGCCAATATTATCACCCGGCGGATCTACCGGCGCTGGGTGAATCAGACCGAGCAATTCATCCACTCGAAGAACAACGCCGACAAGCCCCGCCCGCTGATGATCACGATTGAGGAGGCCCACAAGTTTCTCAACCCGGCCACGGCCAAGCAGACGATCTTCGGCACGATCGCCCGCGAGTTGCGCAAATACAGCGTGACGCTGCTGGTGGTGGACCAGCGGCCCTCGTCGATTGACAACGAGGTGATGAGCCAGTTGGGCACGCGGATCACGGCGTTGCTGAACGATGAGAAGGACATCGACGCGGTGTTCACCGGGGTGAGCGGGGGCAGCGGGCTGAAGGCGGTGCTGGCGACCCTGGACAGCAAGCAGCAGGCGCTGGTGCTGGGCCACGCGGTGCCGATGCCGGTGGTGATCCGCACCCGGCCCTACGACGAGGCGCTCTACGCGGCGATGGCGCGGAGCGGCCCACGCACGACCCCGTTGGCGAGACTCACGCTTGTGCCGCCGCGATCCGCCCAAGAGGAGGCGGATGATCTGTTTCCGTGATCCCGGTGTGCGCGTAGGGGCGCAGGAAGCGTAGGGGCACACGGCTGCGCTTCCTGCGCCCCTACATGTCGGATGCGGCGGCGGCGTCCAGCATCCAGATCACCTGGCCACCGGGGGGGCGGACGAACTGGGCGGGGGTGGCGTGCGGGTCGTAGGGGCCGCGCAGGGCGGCGCGCACCTTGGCGGCTTTATCGGCACCCGCCACCAGGAAGATCACGGCGGCGGCACGGTTGAGGGCTGCCGGGGTCAGACTGATGCGGGTGGACGGCGGCTTGGGCGATCCCGCCACGGCGATGACGAGCTGATCCTCGGGCGCGTCGAGGGCTGGGTGTCCGGGGAAGAGCGATGCCGTGTGGCCATCCGGCCCCATGCCCAGCACGGCGATGTCGATCCTCCCGGCGTGCGCGTCCAGCAGCGCCCGCAGCTGGCGGCCGTACCCCGAGGCGGCCTGCGCGGCGGCGGGGTAGGCGGTGGGCACCGGATAGATCTGCGCAGCGGGGATGGGCGCGTGGTCGAGCAGGGTCTGTCTGGCCTGTAGATAATTGCTGTCGGGGTGGTCGAGCGACACATAGCGCTCATCGGCCCAGATCACGCTCAGGCTGCCCCATGGCATCTGGCCGCGCAGCGGCTCGGCGACGAGCAGGCGGTGGACACGCGGCGGCAGCGAGCCGCCGGAGAGCGCGAGCAGGCATGCGCCGCGCACGCTGGCGGCGGCCCCGGCGAGGTCGGCGATGCGCCGGGCGGCAGCCTCGGCCAGCGCGTCCACCGTCGGGAAGATCAGAACCTCAAGCTCGCCCATCGTGGCCCTTATTGAGTCGGGGGAAGGTTGGGAGCGGGCGAATCCCTCCCCACATCCTTATCCCTCAGCGGAAAGCTCGCCGATCAAGCGCATGGCCTCGGCGCGGGCCGCCTCGTGGGGCTCCGCGCGGATGTAGCAGCGGCAGGCGTTCCAGTAGCTCGCCAGGAGTTGCAGGCTGGGCAGGCGGAGTTGCTCGTCGGGAGTGAGCGGCGCAACGGACTGGTAGCCGTCCAGCAGACCCTCGCGCCAGGCGGCGGGGTACGCCGCGCTCAGGCCGCATGCTAGGTCGTAGATGCCGTCGCCGCCCACGTAGGCACCTGGGTCGATGATCGCCTCCAGGTGGACATTCTCGCCAGCGGTGATGCGGGCGGACTGCGGGCCAAAGTTGCTGTGGATCAAGGTCGGCTGCTGACAATCGAGGCGCGGGCTATCGAGCAGGGCGGCGACGGCGGCCTGCTCGGACGCACCAAAGACCAAGGCGTCGGCAGGGGATGCAGCCATGCGCTGGCCGATCTGCCGCAGCACCGCCCGCCAGTTCTGCTGCTGGAGCCAGCGCCCCGAGGGCGCAGGTCGACCCGCGCCCTCGGCGGGGATGCGGTGCATGCGCCGCAAGATGCGCCCGACCTGGCGGCCCGCGCCGCGCAGCAGCGGGCCATCGGGCAACTGGTCGGCGGTGATCCCCGGCACGTAAGACTCCACGGTGAAGGCGAAGGGCACCAGGGCGCGCGACAGGTCGCGCTGGATGATCTTGGGGGCCGGCATATTGTGGCCGGCCATGGCCCGCATCAAGTAGACGTAGGATGCGAGGTCGTCCTCGGGGGCCACGCGCAGGATAATGTGTACGTTAGACAGGTTGAGTCGCACCAGGATATGATCGACCGTCTGCGCGTGAAGCGAGGCGGCGATAGGGCGCAGGTTCAGCGAGCGCACAATGATCGACGTATAGTCGCCCAGGCGGCCCAGCGAGCGACGCCACGCCTCGCTCAGACCCTCCTCAGACGAGGGCGAGATGTAGTGGTTAAGGTGGGTGAAGCTGATCATGGCGCGGACTGCACCTTGGGCAGTGCAAAACGCAGGGCGCGGGCGCTGGCGCGATCCACCACCCACAAGCTGCCATCGGGAGCCAGCGCCATGCCGCTCGGGCTGTTGAGCGAGGCCAGATCCTCGCCGGCACCGCCCCAGCGGATCAGCACGTCGCCACGCAAGTTCGCCGCGAGTACCTGGTGACGGCTCGGCACGCTCACGTACACCGTCCCGTCGCGGCTGGCCGTGATCGCGGGGTCGTCGTAGGTGTTGGGCTTCCAGCCGCTCACCTGCCAGGTGATGATCGGGATGGGGCCAACCTGCCCGTTGCGATCCGGGGCGAAAACCTGCACGCGGCCGTTCCAGGTGTCGGCCACATAGACGTTGCCCTGCGCATCGACGGCCACGCCAGTCGGCTCGTTGAAGGCACCCAGGTCGGAGCCAGCATAGCCCCACTGGTAGCGATACGTGCCCTGCGCATCGGTAACGACGATGCGCTTGTTCCCAGTGTCGGCGATATAGACGTTGCCCTGCGCATCGATGGCGATCCCGCGCGGGCCGAAGAAGCCCAGCGGGTTGGCCTGGTTCTTATCCTTATCGCCTTCGGTAATCGTCGCCTTACGCCCGTCACCGAGATCCTGCTCACCGCCGCCCCAACTGGCGACCGGCTTGCCGCTGGGGTCGTACTTCACCACGCGGGCGTTCCAGGTATCGGCCACATACAAGTTGCCCTGGACATCCACCGCCAGGCCGCGCGGCTCGTAAAATTTGCCCAGCTCGTTGCCGAGGCCGCCGAAACTGCGGATCAGCTCGCCCTTGGGGCTGAAGACGTGGATCTGGTGCGTGCCGGGGCTGGAAATATACAGGTTGCCCTGGCCGTCCACCGCCGCGCCCGAGGGGCCGCTGCCGCCGGCGGGGACGCTGGCCAAGGTCTGCGCGACCAGGCGCAGCTCGGACGGGCCGACCGGCCCGCTGGTTCCGCCCGCCCCGCTGGCGAGATCCTTACGCAGCCAGACCTCCATCTCGCGGGCACCGGGCACCAGCGGGTCGGGCAGCTTACGGTAGATCATGAACTTATAGAGCATATCCCAGTTTTCGCGCTGGAGCGGCCAGAGGACGGGGGCCAGCGGGCTAAGAACCTCCGCGCTAATATCGCGCCCGCAGCCGCCGCGCCCGCCGTCCGCCGCCGTCGCGGCGGTGAGGATCGCCTGGGACGTCCAGGTGCTGTAGTAGAAACGCTTGTAGCCAGGATCGCCCGGCGAACACTTTTGGCCCTCGGGAAACCACCAGTTGAACACGCTCGTCTCGCCATAGGGCTGGACGTAGTTCTCCTCAAGCGCCTTGCGCACCTCGGCGGTGACGTGCGGCTTATAGAGAAGCACCACGGGGGCCAGGGCCGTGGTCTTATCGGGCATCTGGACATTGAAGGTCTCGGGGCCGGGGTTCTTCTGGAAGGCGTCCTTCTTTGTCCACACAAGGTGCTGGAAGTCGCGCAGGTACCACTGGAGCGGCCAGGCCAGCGAGCCATCGCCGCTATCGTCGCCGCTATCGACGAAGACCGGCATGCTCAGGCCACCGGCGGCGTCCTCCGGCGTGCGGCTATTGCGGGTCAGGTTCACGGCCAGCTCGCGGATGTCGGCCACAAAGCGCGGCACATCGGGGGCCGTCTGCGTGTAGACGAGCAACTCCACGGGGGTGTCGGGATGTTCGTAGACGGCCATCCAAGTGGCGCGCAAGGTGTAGGCCCCAAACATGCCGGCCAGGGTCAGGCCAACGAGGGCCAGCACCAGGCGGCCGCTGACCCGGCTAGATAGGGTGAGCAGGCCGTAGATCATGACGCCAGCGATGATCAGCGGGACGAGGCTTTGGAGCAGGCTGCTCTGGCCGCCCTGGCCGATGGTGGGCATGCCCAGCCGCCACAGCGCCACACCAATCGACACCAGCACAAGGAGCGTGAGGATCGGGGCCAGGATGTGTACAGATGGCAGTTGGTTGACGGCAGATTGAGGCGCATCGGCGGCTTTAATCTGCACCTTCCAATCGGCAACTTGCAATAACCGCCCGAGCGCCCAGGCGGCAAGGAGATTGCCCGGCAGGGCTATGTGAACCAGCAGCCAGGGCATCTTCTCGCCGGCCCACGAGAAGAAGATCAGCGCGCTGAAGAACCAGAAGGCCAGCAGCAGCGGGGCGAGGGGCCAGGGCTGGAAACTGGGAGCCGGGGAGTCAAGCGACTGGAGGGGGAATTCAGAGTCGACGACCTCCGAGTACTCGGCATAAGCTTGGGCATCATCTTGATCGGTGAGCGCGATGGTGTCACGCCCAACGGCAACATCCGCCAGCGCCGCCTGCGCAGCGTTGGCCGTTGGCCGTTGGCCGTTGATCGCCCGGCGCCCGACAACCGCCCGCCGCACCACCGCCGCGATCATGGCCACCACGGCACCGCCCCCCGCGAGCGCGGCCAGAGGCTCGTAGATCGGGAGCTGCATCAGGTAGTAGAACCAAGGCTGGTCGCCACGGGCGTACTCCTGCTGGCTGCCGAGCCAGTAGGCCAGCCCGGCGTAGAGCCCGTCGATGGCACCGCGCGGGTAAGCGAAGAAGGTGGTGTACTCAACCAGATAGATCGTGACCAGGATGGTGAGGGCGACCCAGATGCTGCGGCGATCCTCGGCCCAGGTGGTGGTGATGCGCCGCGTGAGGATGGGCTTCGGATCCCAGAGTCCCTGGCAGAGCCAGGCCAGGGCGAGGGCCGAGGCAATCAGGAACGCCTTCTCGCCCAGGAAGAGCCCCTTGCCGATCGGCAGCGGCGGGTTGAACACCATCAGCGCCAGGCAGATGGCGAAGATGCCGATCATGCCCCAGTGCAGATGGCGGGCGAAGCGGCTCTCAGAGAGCAGGCGCATGATCAGGAAGACGCCGAAGATGAAGAAGAGAATGTAGTAAAGCTCGTGGGTGCCCATCGCCAGGGCGACGGCGGCGGCGGTGAGGTAGAGCCAGCCGGGCCTGCCGCTGTCGAGCCAGCGCAGCGCCCCGATGAACATCCAGATCTCCCAGAGTACCATCAGGCCATCGTGGCGGGCGAAGCGGGTGAAGTAGAGCAGCGAGGGCGAGAAGGCCAGCAGAGCGGCGGCGATCAGCGCGCCGCGTTTGCCCAGGTAGGGCCGCAGCCACCAGGCCGAGGCGACCATGCCGATCCCGGCGAGGGCCATGGGCAGGCGGGCCTGGGCCTCGCCGTCACCGAAAAGGAAATACGAAACCATGGTGAACAGGTAGAGCGTCGGCCCGTGGTAGACCGGGTCGTAGCAGTATGTGGGCGCGGTGGCCCCGCCCCAGCAACTGAAGCTGCCGGCCCCGGTGTAGAAGCGCCAGCTCGACCAGGCGTGGATGCTCTCGTCGTGGTGCATGGCCATGGTGCCGAGACCCCACAGGTGCGAGATCACACTCAGGGCGATGATCGTCAGGTAGGCCGCAAGCTCCCAACTGACCCACGAGAGGTTGACGGCGCGCTCGAAGGGTGACGGGGCCGCGCGGCGGGGCATCGTGTCTACTGCCATATATCTGTGTGACCTACGCTAGACAACACCACGAGTATCGAAAGAATCTTCTCGGAGGGGCGGCAGCCCTCTCGCTACGGGTTCACGCCATCGAGGTCGCCGCCAAGGCCGACGCCGATCTGCCTTGCCAGCTCGGGGCGCACCGCCACGTAGAAGTCAGATGAGCCGAGGGGGAAGCCCGTCTGCCGAAACATGAGAAACTTCCAGACCCGCGCATCCACATCGCGGTCGAGGGGTGCGCGCAGCAACTGGCCGAGCAACGAGATGCTCTCTATGGGCGCGTCACGCCAGCCGGGAGCCAGCCGGTAGATCTGATCCTCGGGGAACCACCAGCGCAGCGGGTAGCGCTGGATGACAAACCCGTCGAGCAACTGGCGGTTCTGCGGGTAGCGGGCCATATTCTCGTCGAGCAGCAGCACCGCCATCACGCCGGGGTCAGGCGGCCCGACGAGTTGCTCGGGGGTGCGCTGGGCGTTGCTGAAATCACGCATGTACCAGGTCCACACCGTCTCATTATCGTAGAGCAGCGACATCGCCAGGCCGTTGTTGCGGCGGCGCGACGCATCCTCAAGGCGGCGGACGACCCGCATCACATCGGGGGAGGTCTGGGTATAGACCAGCATCTCGTGCGGGGTGTCGCCGTTCTGGTAGGCCAGGCGATAGGCCCCACGGACGGTGTAGGCGGCCCCGCTGGCGGTGACGCAGATCGCCAGGGCGCTGATCGCGAAACGGGTGCCCCAGCGCAGGCCGGTGCCCGCCGTCAGCAGAGCGATCAGCAGCAGGCAGAAGACCGGCGCGACCCAGGGCTGGAGCTGCGATTTGTCGCCAAACCCGACGATGGCCAGCATCAGCACAAAGCACAAGCTGACGATCACGGTGAAGAGGACGGCAAAGACGGCGAAGGCGGAAGATTGAAGGCGGAAGGCGGAAGGCGGGATCGCCAGTGCGGAATCGTCATCTTCGGGGAGCGCATGGCCGGCGTTCAGTGCAGCGGGCTGGACGATACGCTGGAAGGCCCAGGCCGCGAGCAGCACCAGGGGCAGGGCGATGTGCGTGGTCAGCCAGGGCATCTTCTCACCGGCCCAAGAGTAGATGCTGAAGGCGCCCACCGCCCACCAGACGATCAGGCTAATGCAAAATTCCATTTTAGGTTTTGCATGTTGCGTTTTGCGTTTTACATTTTGGATCACATCCCAAAGGATGAAGATAAGCCCTCCAGCGCCAAAGATCAGCAGCAGCGGCTCGTAGATCGCCAGTTGCACCAGGTAATAGTGGCCGGGCTGGCCGCCGCGCTGGACATTGTGCTGGGCCAGCCAGTAGAGCAGCGATCCGCTGGTGCCGGTGATCAGGCCGATCAAATTGGTGAAGAAGGCGGTGAAGAAGATCGCGTAGACCGCGCCGAAGATCGCCAGGGCGACCAGCCAGCGCCGCCCCTGGGCCAGGCTGGCGCAGACAGCGGCCATCTCGTCGCCCTGCTCGCGGGCGGCCTGCCAGGGGCCGCGATCTTTGCGCCCCCAGATCGCCCACCAGAGGCCGCCGAGAGTCGCCAGGCTCAGGCCAATCGCCAGCAGCACGGCGGGGTGGCCGCAGAACTTCCAGAGATCTTGAAGGTAGATGCCGACATTCGCCGCAAGGCCGCGCCCACTGTCGTCGTCGGCGCGGTTGCGGATGCGCAGGGCGTAGGTGTTATCGTCGGTCTCCAGGGGCTGCCAGCCGAAGAGCGGGCCAGGGGTGAAGCGCATCTCGCCGGTCTGCTCATCGCGAGTAGCGGTATGGGATCCATCGACCTGGGCCTTGCCGGGGAGGACGAAGATCAGCGCGGCCACGGCCACGGCCAGGATCGCCAGCGCAGCCACGCCGGGGCGGTAGACCCGCCAGAGGAAGAGCAAGGCCAGCGGTGCGCCCATAATCAGCAGGAAGAGATAGCTCGTCTCCTGGTTCACGTACATCAGGGCGTAAGCCAAGACACCGGCGTAGAGCCAGGCCGGGCGACGAGTCGAGGTGTAGCGCACAATCGCCGCGAAGACCAGCATCTCGCAGAGTACCGAGTAGATGTCGTGGCGGATGAAGCGCCCGTAGTAAAGAAAGACCGGCGAGATCAGCAGGTAGACGGCGGCGAGAAACGCGGCCAGACGGCCAAGCTCGCGCCGGATCAGGTAGGGCGTCAGGGTCAGGGCGGTGCCTGCCAGGGCCGCCCCGAGGCGTGCGGTGACATCGTTATCGCCGAAGAGCCAGAAGCAGAGTGCGCCGATATGGTAGAGCAGCGGCCCGTGCAGCAGCGGGTCGTGCATATAGCCGCGCCCGCTGTAGAGGAACCACGAGTAAGCGGCGTGGAGCGTCTCGTCGTGGTGCAGGGCGCGGTCGCCGAGACCCCAAAGGTGCGCGATCAGCGCCAGCAGGCCCAGGCCGAGGTAGGCCAGTTGCTCAACGGAGAGGGGCCATATTCGGGGCGGGGTGACACTCCGGGCGGCGACATCGCCAGTACGAGATCCCTCGGCTATCGCTTCGGCTCGGGGCAGATCGAGGGTAGACATCGCACCTCGGGGCGCACGGGGCGCAGGGTAAGGCAAAGGAACCGGGAGTAGGCAACAGGTTCGGACAGATCCCGTGGGCATTGTACACCAAAAAAAACGCACTGCCGCTGCGTATCTGGCGGGCTGGAAGCCCGCACGACGAACACCGCAAACGGTAAAGCTGTTCTGAACCATGTCTACGGCGATCAAACAAAAAGCCCCCTCTCCCATTCAGGGAGAGGGGGCCGGGGACGAGGGCAGATGCCCTAGATGTTCTTCACATCCGCCGTAATATCGACGTTATACGTCTCCTTGAGGAAGATCGCGCCGATAACGAAGCAGACCAGCGAGATCCCGATCGGGTAGTAGATACCGGCCAGGTTGTTGCCGGTGCTCTGGATCAGGCTCAGGCCGATGATCGGCACCATACCGCCGAAGACGCCGTTCCCGAGGTGGTAGGGCAGCGACATCGAGGTGTAGCGGATGCGGGTCGGGAACATCTCGACCAGGAAGGCCGCCATCGGGCCGTACACCAGGGTCACGTAGATCATCTGGATGAGGATGAACACGCCGAGCATCACCGGGCTGTAGGCCGGATTGATGTCGAAGATGACCGCAGGCTTCGGCTTACCGGCCGCATCCAGAACGATCTTACCCGCCGCATCCAGCAACTTCTGGGCCGGATCAAGCGCGTAGCGGAACTGGTACATCGCCGCATAGATCGGGTAGTAGGTCAGTCCGCCCAGGAGCATACCGCTGAGAACCAGCCACTTGCGACCGATCCTGTCCGAGAGCCAGCCGACAAAGATGAACAGCGGAGTGGCGATCAGGATGGAGATGCCGATGATCACGTTGGCATCAACCAGGGGCAGCTTGAAAATGTTCTGCAGGTAGAACAGCGCGTAGAACTGGCCGGTGTACCAGACCACGCCCTGGCCCATGGTGGCACCGAAGAGGGCGATGATCACGTAGCGCCGGTTAACCGGGTTCATGAAACTCTCGGCCAGCGGATTCTTCGAGGTCTGACCAACGCTCTTCAGCTTCAGGAACATCGGCGACTCCTTGAGGGAGGAGCGGATGTAGAGCGAAACGCCGATCAGGAGGATCGAGACCAGGAAAGGGATACGCCAGCCCCAGTCGCTGAACGCCTGGGTACCGACAGCCAGCCGGGTGCCCAAGATCACACCGAGGGAGAGGAACAGACCCAGGGTGGCCGTGATCTGGATGAAGCTGGTGTAGTAGCCGCGCTTGTCGGCAGGGGCGTGCTCGGCGATGTAGGTCGCCGCGCCGCCGTACTCACCGCCCAGGGCCAGACCCTGGAGGATGCGCAGCAGGATCAGGATGATACCGGCTGCTGGGCCGATGGTCTCAGAGGTAGGCAGCAAGCCGACCGCAAAGGTACAAACACCCATCAGGGTCATCGTCACCATGAAGGTATACTTGCGACCGATCAGGTCGCCGAGGCGCCCGAAGAAGATCGCGCCGAAGGGGCGGACGATGAAGCCGACAGCGAAGGCGGCCAGCCAGGCGATGATGTCACCGAGGGGCGTGCCAGTCGAGTAGAACTTGCTGGCGATCACGCTCGCCAGGCTCCCAAAGATGTAAAAGTCGTACCACTCAATCATCGTTCCGGCGGCGGAAGAAAAGATGATCTTGGTGATTCCCTGCTCAGCGACGGCGCCGGCTGTGGACGAGCGTGCCATGCCCTACCCTTTCGTTGTCTGCCTTCATTTACATACGCGACCCAAACGGACTGCGATTGGCCCATGTTCCTGCGCTGACCCGGTGGTTCCTACCCCTTCTGCTATGTCGTGCGTGCTTTCTGTGCCGCCAGACGCCAGGCGGTGTCCTAAACACGGACCATCCTGCAGGCAGTGACGACCAAGCCAGAGACCGGTACGCTCGGGGGCGTGCCGCTGGGGTGGCTCTGCCACATACCGCGCGTCAGTGATCAGTCCGATACTCAGGGAATATAGGTATGATACAGGCCGATTATCAAGCCAGTTCAAATAAAGCAACAAATTAGTGTAAAGTTGTGTAAAGGCGTCTTCACAATCGACGGCGCGGGCCATAGAGTTGACACCCCTGAGCGGATAGAGTATCGTACCACACCGACTCGAATATCCATTACGTGGCGCTAGGCTACGGCCTACAGCCGCCCCCACCGTTATGATACAGCCGCCATATCCCCCCGCCCTAAGCGCCGACCTACAGGCGGTCGAGCGGGTCATCCAAGCGCGCACATGCGCACGCGCCGCCGTGATCAGCGCGGCCGACCCGCACCTGCTGCGACCGGGCGACACGCGCCTACGCTCGGCCCTGGTGCTGCTGGCGGCACACCTCGGCGACTACCGCCTTGACCATGCCATCCACGCCGCCGCCGCCATCGAGCTAATCTACGCCGCCACCAGCACCCACGATGTTCTGGTCGATGAGGTCGAACGTCGTCGCGGGCTCGTGCGCCAGGGCGACTGGAACCACGGCCTCTCGCTGATGGTGGGCGACTATTTGTTCGCCCTCGCCGCCGGCGAGATGTCGCTCAGCCCGGATCCACGGGTGATTAGCTATTTTTCGCAGGCGGTGATGCAGATCTGCGAGAGCCAACTCGCCCCGGTGCGGGCGTTGCGCCCGACCGAACATGCCACCGCGCAATACTTCGCCTACATTAGCGGCACCTCCGCCGCGCTCTACGCGGCGGCGTGCCGAGCGGGGGCAGCCTGCGGCGGGCTTGACTCCGCGCAGATCGAGGCGCTCGGGCAGTTCGGCCACGAGCTGGGCATGGCCCTGCGCATCGGCGGCGAACTCCGCGACTTCGCCCGTGGCTCGGCGAACGGCGCGAGCCTAGCCGGCACCAGCCTGCGCCACGGCGCCACCACGCTGCCGCTGATCCTCGCCGCCGCCGCAGGCGACGGCGACCGCCTAGATCTCGCGCTCGAGTCGAGCGGGGCAGACCTAGACTGGGCGATAGACGAGGTACGCCGCCACGGGGTCAGCCCGGCCCGCGCCGAGTTCACCCGACGCACAGCAGCGGCCCGTGCGGCCCTAGCATTCTTCCCCACCGGCCCGGCCCGCACGGCCCTAGAGCAAATCGCCGACCACGTGACAGCGTGACAGCTTCACCGCGAGAAAAATCCTCAACTCACCGCGTCACCGCGCCACATCTACAAGACTCTCACCGAGATTTCATCTCGCTATGCAACCAGATGTAAGGCCATGCGCGTACAATACATATGCAGCCATAAGCCAGCGCATACGGAGTACGTGAATGCAGACGATAACCCGCAGCAGCGTACGCTTAATCCGCCGGACACTCGGATTCCTCTTCCTGGGCATCGGCGTTGCCGGGGTGCTATTGCCAATTATTCCCGGCTGGCCAGGATTTGTGATAGCCATCCTACTCCTCGGCCGGCGCGACCCGGCGCTGCGCCACCTGCACCTGCTTGGTCGGCGCATCCTGCGCATCCTGCGCAGATCTCGCGTGCGCCAAGTGCGCCGCATCGGTCGCTGGCTCTCCGCCCACTACGTAGGCATGCGCCGTGGCCTCACCCCCAGGATCATCCAGGCCGAGCGGATGTTCGGGTAGCTATGCCCCTACTTCAGGCGCATGGCAAACGCCTTCGCGCCTTCGCGCCTTCGTGTCTTCGCGCCTTCGCGCCTTCGCGCCTTCGTGTCTTCGCCTTCGCGCCTTCGCCCCATTTCGCGCCTTCGCGATCCAAACCTTCGCCTTCGCGCCTTCGCCCCATTTCGCGCCTTCGCGATCCAAACCCCCCGCGCCTTCGCGCCTTCGCGTTCGCGCCTTCGCCCCATTTCGCGCCTTCGCGATCCAAACCCCCCGCGCCCCTGCTATAGCAATCCTATAGCAGTCCTATTCCAGTTGTGAAGAAGGAGTCAAGGCTTTAGCCGGCCTTATCCGGCTAAAGCCTTGACTCCACGCAACAACCCCAAGAGGATTGCTATACATAGGTTGTGAAGAGGAGTCGAGGCTTTAGCCGGTGCGCTCCGGCATGCGACAACTTTCATAGGATTACTATATAATGCCCCGCCATGCCCCATCGACTCACACCCATCGCCCTGATCATCCTCATCCTGCTCACCGCATGTGCGCAGGCGACCCCGTCCAGCCCGGCCACCCCAGCGACCGGCCCCCACGGCATCGGCGAGCCCTTCCTGCGGGCCTGGCGCGACGCCGGGGGCGACTCGGTCGTCGGCGCGCCCCTGGGCGGCCCGCGCTGGATCGACGACTACCAGGTGCAGTTCTTCCAGGGTTTCAGCATCACCGCCGTGGATGCGGCGCGCGCCGTGGCTGCGCCCCTCGGCGCGGGCTGGCAGGCCCGCTACCCCGCCGATCTGCTGAGCCTGCCGGCCGCACCTCTGCGCGCCTCGGTGGCCCTGGCCGACGGGCGCGACGCCGTGGCCCAGCCCCTCGCCCCGATCAGCGCGACCCTGCGCCTGGAGGGCTACAGCGGCCCGGTCGAGCTGCGGCTCTACGACGCGCAGTTGCGCCCCGTCGGCTCCCTGACCGTGCAGGTCGCTGCGGGGCGCGGCGCGGTCCGCATCCTGCCCCGTGGGCACCTCGGCCCGCAGTGGGCCGTCGCCCTGGTCGATGGGCAGGTGGCCGGCGCGCACAGCCAACTCTTCACCCTCGACGCTGCCACCGCCCTGGAGACCAGCGACGCCCAGTTCGCCGCGCTCTACCCGCGCATCCGCAGTTTTATGGCCCAGGACGTGGTTGGCTACCAGCTGAACGGCCGCGCCGTGCGCGGCTACCGCTCGCCCGACAACCCCCTGCTCTGGCTGCGCGACCACGTCTACCAGGGGCGGGCCTTCCGCTACTTCGAGCCTGACCTGACCAGCCTGCTCGACGCCTTCCGCGACGCCCAGCGCCCCGATGGCAGCTTCCCCGATGTGATCGACTACCCCGAACGCTTCGTCACGGCCACCCGCAAGGAGACCGAGTCCGACCTGGAATTCCTCTTCGTCCAGGGCGTCTACGAGGCGTGGCAGGCCAGCGGCGATAACGCCTGGCTGGCGAAGAATATGGACGCGATGCGCAGGGCGCTGCGCTATCTCACCGGCGACCCGCTGCGCTGGGACGCGGCGCGTGGCCTGGTGCGCCGCCCCTACACGATCGACATGTGGGACTTCGCCTACGGGTCGACCACCACCAGCCCCGACGGCAAGCCGGCCCCGCGCCACTGGATCGCGCCCGACACGATTTGGGGCACCTTCCACGGCGACAACACCGGCCTAGCCCACGCCATGCATCTGCTGGCCCTAATGGAGCGCCAGGTCGGCGACGCAGCCCTGGCCGATGGCTGGGATCAGCAGGGCGACGGGGTGATGCGGCGGCTGAACGCCCTCAGCTGGAACGGCCGCTTCTTCACCCACTTCGTCCCCGAGGATCCGAACTTCCAGCCGACCGGCGTGGACGCGCGCAGCCAACTCAGCCTCTCGAACGCCTACGCCCTCAACCGGGGCGTACTCAGCGAGCAGCAGGGCGAGCTGATCATCAAGCGCTACTTCAAGCGCCGCGACTTCAGCCGGGCCTTCGCCGAGTGGTACAGCATCGACCCGCCCTTCCCGGCGGGCAGCTACGGCATGGCCGGCGGCAAGGGCGAGAACCCCGGCGAGTACGTCAACGGCGGGATCATGCCCCTGGTGGGTGGCGAGCTGGCGCGGGGGGCCTTCCGCTACGGGGCCGAGGGCTACGGCTTCGATATCCTGCGCCGCTACGCCAAGCTCACCGAGCTGACCGGCGCGAGCTACCTCTGGTACTACCCCGACGGTCGCCCCGGCATCTCCGGCCCCGACACGATCAGCAGCGACGGCTGGGGCGCCGGGGCCATGCTCGCCGCCCTGATCGAGGGTGCCGCCGGGGTCAGCGATAAGGATCACGGCTTCCGTGACCTCATCCTCAGCCCGCGCTGGGCCGCCGACCCGGCCTTCCGCGACGTGCGCGCCGTGGCCCGCTACGCCGCATCCGATGCCTATGTGGCCTACACCTGGCGGCGCGACGAACGGGCCATGCGGATCAGCCTGAGCAGCAGTTCCGAGGTGGCCTTCGTGCGCGTGCTGCTGCCCGCCGATGCCCCTCAGGATGTACGTATCAGCCTCGATGGTGTCGAGACGGCGGCGGGGATCGACACGACCGGCGAAAGCCGCTACGCCGCCGTCCACGTGTCCGGCGGCAGCGCCGAGATCGTGGTGAGCTGGTGAGTCCCAGGACGTAGGCCCATCTTCAGGAGGTGAGGCGATGACCGCTGCGCGACCCTCCACGGCGACGTGGACGCCCGACCCGGCCCTGCCCGGCTTTATGGCGATGACCCTGGCCTTCCCCGCCGATTACGACGGCCCGGTCACCGCCACCCTGGTGCGTCGGCCCACGCCCACCCCGGCGGGCCGCGCCGTACTCTACATCCACGGCTTCAGCGACTACTTCTTTCAGGCCCACCTGGCCGACGCCTACAACGCCCACGGCTTCAGCTTCTACGCGCTCGATCTGCGCAAGCACGGTCGGTCGCTGCGGGCCGGCCAGCGCCCGAACTTTTGCAAGGATCTGCACGAATACTTCGCCGAAGTCGACGCGGCGATCGACATCATCCGCGCCGCCGAGGGCACCGCCTGGCTGCTGCTGAACGGCCACTCGGCCGGCGGCCTGCTGGCGGCGCTCTATGCCGCCGAGGGTGCGCGGCGCGGGCAGATTGACGCGATCTTCCTCAACAGCCCCTTCTTCGCCCTCAACGTGGATCCGCTCACCAGGGCGATCAGCCCGCTGCTGGCCGCCCTCGGCAGGTGGCGGCCTGACCAGCGCATTGGCGGACTCTCGCCGCTCTACGGCGAGAGCATCCACCGCTCCGCGCGGGGCGAGTGGGACTTCGACGTGCGTATGAAGCCGATCAATGGCATCCAGCCCCGCCTGGGCTGGGTGAGCGCCATCTACCGAGCCCAACGCCGCATCCAGGCCGGGCTGCACATCCCGCAGCCCATCCTGCTCATGCACTCGGCCCGCTCCGGCGGCGGCAAGGTCTGGAACGCGAGCTTCACCAACAGCGACTGCGTGCTGGACGTGGGGCACATGCGCCGCTTCGGCCCCGGCCTGGGCGACCGCGTGACGTTGATCCGCGTTGAGGGCGGCATGCACGACCTGATGCTCTCGGCGGCCCCGGTGCGCGCGCAGGTGTTCAGGGATCTGTTTGCGTGGGCGGAGGCCATATAAGCGCGCAGCAGCGCCCTCACGGAGTCGCCCCTACCCCAGCTTCGGGAACTCGCGCAGTTGCTGCGCGCCGTCCACGCAGACGATGTCTACCTCGGCATCGACCAGCAGCGCCCCGCGACACTCCAGCCGCTGGCTGAAGCGCGCCCGGTAGGCCGAGGTGAGCTTCACCGAGGTGACAACCTCGATCATATCGCCGAGGCCGGCGGCGTGCTTAAACTTCATCGTCAGGCCGTAGACCACGAAGTTGTAGCCGTCGCGGTTCCACTCCTGGATCGGTCGGCCCTGGGCACCGACCCACTCCGTGCGCCCGCGCTCCATAAACTTGAGGTAGTTGGCGTAGTAGACGACACCCAGGCTGTCGGTGTCCTCGTAGTAGACCTTGTACGCGATCCGGTGATCCATCAATTCCTCCGCTGGCCTAGCGCCAGGCACACTTACATGCGACGACCTTCGAGTAGCCCCAGCACCTCATCGCGCGTGGGCAGCGAGGACTGCGCGCCGGGGCGGGTGGCGGCCAGGGCACCGGCAGCGCAGCCCCAGCGCAGGGCATCGGCGGGGGCCAGTCCCTGGGACAACGCCACCGCGAACCCGCCGACGAAGGCGTCCCCGGCGGCGGTGGCGTCGATGGCCTGGACGGGGAAAGCCGACATGCGGGTGACGCCGGCGGGGCCGAACATGGCCACGCCCGCCGCGCCGAGGGTGATGATCACATTCGGCACGCCGCAGACCGTGCTGACGGCGCGGGCCAGCACCTCCGGCGGAACGCCGCTCGACTCATCGAGGAAGACGGCGGCCTCGGTCTCGTTAGGCACCAGGTAGTCCACATTGGCCAGCAGTTCGGCGGGCAGGCGGCCAACCGCAGCGGGAGCAGGGTTCAGGATCACCGTGACCCCGGCGGCATGGGCGATGGCGGCGGCGCGGATGACCGCAGGCAGGGGCACCTCCAGTTGGAGCAGCAGCACGCGGGCCGCAGCGATCTGATGCGCGACGGCCTGCACATCCTCAGGCGTCAGGGCGGCATTGGCACCGGGCGCGATCACAATCGTGTTCTGGCCTCCGTTCTCCACCGTGATCAGCGCCACCCCGCTGGGCATGCCGGGCGTGTCGATCACCCCCGTTACGTCGACCCCGTCGACCTCAGCGGCGATCCGCAGCATCTGACCAAAGCCATCGGCACCAACGCGACCAATCATCGTCGTAGGCGCGCCGAGACGGGCGACGGCCACGGCCTGGTTCGCGCCCTTGCCGCCGGGGTAGGTGGCGAACGGCCCGCCGCTCAGCGTCTCGCCCGGTCGGGGCAGTCGTGGCGAGCGGACAACCAGATCCATATTTAGCGAGCCGACCACAACGATCATAGATCTCCTTGGCAGAAGCCTGGCGGCCGCAGGCTCCTAAAATACAACTACTTAGACAAGGTTTCAGGTACCGGGTTTCAGGTTTACCGTTCGTAGTGCGGGCTTCCAGCCTGCCGACGCGCATCTGGCGGGCTGGAAGCCCGCACTACGAACATCGCAAACTGTAAAGTATCTGCGAACCATGTCTTATAGATATCATTGGCGTGAAATTGCCGGCGAAGCTGGCAATTTCACGCCAATGATATCAGGTTCCATGGCGGCAGCCCTACATACCCAGGCGATCAGGCAGGCCGAAGGCCAGAAACGTCCCGACCACACAGGTGCAGGCCAGGGCCAAGCCGGCCACCACCTGCATCAGCGTGTGGTTGCGCGTGCGCAGCCTAGCCCAGCCCAGGCTCAGGGCGCAGACCCACAGGAGCAGGCCGAGGGGCTTGGAGTAGAGGGCGGCGATGGTGGCGCATGAGCCGATCCCGGCCGCGTGAATGCTGATCTTCCAGAACAGGTTGATGAACCAGGACGTACCGTTGAGCAGGGCCGCGCTGGCGAGCATGGCCACAAAGGGCTTTGGTGCGCCCAACAGGCCCAGCACGACCACGCCCACCAGCACCGTGACCATGCCGAACAGGTAGAGCTCGTTGCGCTGCGAGCGTACCGAGACATCGTCGTCGGTGTACGCGCCCTGGCGCAGCCGCACAGTGAAGAAGATCGTCGGCGGCAGCACCTGGATCAGGGTGCAGAGGGCGGCCCAGCCCAGGCCGCTGGCCAGCGATAAATGCGGCACGCCCAGCACCCCGATGATGAAGATGCTGATGATGCTCAGGGTGACGGGGTGAAAGATCTGTGAGATCGAGCGGGCCACGGCGTAGCCGCGCCCAGGGGGGGCACCGCGCCGCAGGGCCTCGGCGGTCAAATCATTGTGCTGTGTCATATCCCTCAAATCCATCATGCGCGTGGGCCGGCCAGCGCGCGGTAGGTGTCGATCAGGCCAGCGGCAGCGATGTCCCAGCTAAAGCGCCGGGCCTGGGATGGGCCAGCGACGCGCAGCCGTGCGGGCTCGGCCAGCGCACGGGCGATCCCGCCCGCAATCGCCTCAGGGTCGAGCGGGTCCACCAGCACCGCCGCGTCGCCAGCCACCTCAGGCAGGCTAGAGACGTTTGCCGTCACCACCGGGGTGCCGCAGGCCATCGCCTCCAGGGCCGGCAGGCCGAAGCCCTCATAGAGCGAGGGGTAGACAAAGACCCTGGCCAGATTATACACCCCTGGCAGATGGGCATCGTCCACGAAGTCGAGGAAGCGCACCCGCTCGGTCAGGCCCAGGCGCTCCACGGTGGCGAAGGTCTCCGCGTAAAGCCAGCCGCGCCGCCCGGCGATCACCAGGTGCAGCTCGGGGTGCGCGCCCCCGCCGATCAGATGGCCAAACGCCTCGACGAGGCGCACCAGATTCTTGCGCGGCTCCAGGGTGCCCACGAAGAGCAGGAACGACTCGGGCAGGCCGAGTTGCGCCCGCAGCGGCTCAACCTCGGCGGCGGGCAGCGGGCGGAAGCGCTCGCTCACGCCGGGGTAGAGCAGGCGCACACGCTCCTGGCCCACGCCCAGCAGCCGGTGCAGATCCGCGCCGGTGGCCAGTGAGTCGACCAGCACCAGATCGGCGCGGCGCAGCGAGCGCGGCACCGCCGCCAGCAGGTAGCGGCGCAGGCCGACGTCGGCCGTCTCCGGGCGCACCATGAACGTCAGGTCGTGGACGGTGAGCAGGGCGCGGGCGCGGGTGGGCGGCAGCACAAAATCGGGCGCGTGGAGAATATCCATCTTGCCGACCAGCGCCTCGACGGGGATGGGCAGGCGCAGGCGCTGCCAGAGGATGGTGAGCAGGCGCGGGCTGAGCGGGATGGGCCGGGCGCGCACGTTTGGGTTGGCCGCGCAGAGCTCGGCCAGCGCGCGCAGGTAGGGGCCGCCTGGCGGCAGCCCGCCCGCTGCGTAGAAGAGGACATAGCGCAGCGTGCGGTCGCGTGGGACGGTGGCGGCGATCAGCTCGCGGGTGTAGCGCCCGATCCCGGCGCCCTGCCAGGCCGCCGCCGTGTAGTCAACGCCGATGATCACTTCCGCTTGCTTATTAGGTACAATACAAATCCGCCCACCACAATGCTCCAGAAGTTGATCAGCCGATCCAGCAGGGTGACGGCGACACCCAGGTGCGTATTGACGCCGAAGAGCGTGAGCACCACGGTGACGGCCCCCTCCACCACGCCCAGGCCGCCGGGCGTGATCGGCAGGGCGGTGAGCAGCGACGAGGCCAGGGCCACAAAGATCACCGCCGACAAGCCGAGGTGAAGGCCCTCCTGGCCCATCGCCTGAACCACAAAGTAGAGCCTCGCTCCCTCTAGCAGCCAGACCGCGCCGGTGAGCAGAATCAGGCGCGGCAGGATGGCCGGGCTAAACGAGCGCAGGGCGGCGTACTCGAAGCGAGCGTAGAAGTCACGCAGGCGGGCCGGCATCACCCGGCGAATCAGCGGGCTGAGCCAGCGCATCCCGGCCAGCCCGGCCAGGATCGCCACCACCAGCCCAGCCCCGAAGCCGAAGATGATCTGCGTGCCCTCGGGCATACGCGCACCGAAGGTGATCCAGCCCGAGATCAGCAACATCCCAAACAGACCGATCATGTCGAGCAGGCGCTCGGCGAAGATCGTGCCGAAGGCCGACGAGAACGAGACCTTGCCGTTGTGCTTGAGCAGGTAGGCCCGGTAGGCGTCGCCCAGCTTGGCCGGCACGATGCAGTTGGCGAACCACGAGAGGTACAGGTACTCCATCAGCGCGGGCAGCGATGCCCAGCTGTCACGGCCTGCGTGTACCGGCACATCAGCGTTGCGCAGCAGCAAGCGCCAGCGCATCGCCCGCAGCGGGAAGGTGGTGTAGAACACCGCCAGGCCCAGCAGCAGCAGCCATGGGTTAGCCCCGCGCATGTACTCCCAGGTTTGGCCCACGTCGATGTTCAGCCCACGGAAGGCGAAGATCACGATGGCGAAGGCCAGCCCGAATGAGATCAGCGTGCGCGGGCTGCGCAAACGCTGCCAGAGCGAGAACCCGCCGCGCTCCACCTCTACGGCGGTCGACGGGCCAATCGGATCATCTGCATTGCCCGCCAGCTGGCCCTCAGTGTCATCGATCATCATCCCTGTAGTTTCCTCCCTGTTGCCTGTTGCCTAAATCAACATCACGTCAGATGTCCATGCGCGGGGCGCACAACACCCGCTGAACATGGCGGCGGGTGTCCGGCTCTTACGACCGTTGTCGTCTTCCCGGCGGGGAGGCGCGGAAGGGCTGCGCCGCTCCGAAAGAAAAGAAAAGGTTTTTTTCTCGGGGGCCTGCGGCCCCCAAACCCCCGCTAGGAATGGCGCTGTTGGCAACTCCAACGGTCGTACTATCGGCTATCGGCTCTTACGACCGTTGTCGTCTTCCCGGCGGGGAGGCGCGGAAGGGCTGCGCCGCTCCGAAAGAAGAGAAAAGGGTTTGTTCTCGGGGGCCTGCGGCCCCCAAACCCCCGATAGGAATGGCGCTGTGGGCAA
>CAISPW010000358.1 GCA_903887465.1 uncultured Oscillochloris sp.
GTCGAGGCTTTAGCCGGTGCTCTCCGGCTAAAGCCTCGACTCCATGCGACAACTTTCATAGGATTGCTATATATGGCCTACGCGCTTACCCTCCCTCACCGTCGCTCTTTTATGGTAGCCTAGAACGTATGCCGTACGATAGCTCCGAGGCGAATATTGTGGTCCTGGCCCGCTTGATCTCGCAACTCAACGCCGACCACGGCCCGGAGGTAATGCTCCAGATAGTCTGTGATCAGTCTGCCCTTATCCTCGGTGTTGCGGGGGTCGTCGCCGGAGCCTACGACGAGCATCGGCGCATGATCCGCTATGTGGCCGCCTGTGGCAGCGATGTGCCCTCGGTGGCCCATCTCATCCCGCCCCCGGCCACTCCCGCGCCGCCCACGCCGCATTTCATCCCTGTCTCGTCGGAGAATCTGGAAGCTGATTCGGCTTCGGTGGTGATCGGCCTCTGGCGCGACGGGCAGCCCGTGGGCGCACTGGCGATCATGCTCCCCGCCGACAGGGGCGGCCTCACGAGCGCCGAGTCGGAACTGCTGCGCGTCCTGGCGGATCTGACTGCCCAGGCCGTGGTCAACGCGATCCGGCTCACCTCCGCCCGCTCGCGCGCGACCGACCTGGAGGCGATCAACACGTTGGGCCGTGCCCTCGCCGAGACCCTTGAACTCGATCGGATCTACGCGCTGCTGTATGAGGCCGCCCTGCAGCTGCTGCCCGATGTCGCGGGCGCGATCTTCACGCTCTTTAACGCCGAGCGGCAGGAGATGACATGCGCCTTCGCGATCCTCGATGGTGAGTCGCTCGATGTCGCCGAGTTCCCGCCGCTACCGCTGGTGCCGCTGGGCCAGGGCATCCAGAGCAATGTGATCCACACCCGCCAGCCTTTCATGGTGGGCAGCCTGGAGGAGGTGTACCAGCACGCCAACCGGGCCTTCCTGGTGGGTGAGCCCGGCGACACGGTCGAGTCCATCCTCTTTGTGCCGATGATCGCGCGCGAGCGGGTGGTGGGCGTACTCCAGGTACAGAGCTTCATCCTCGGCAGCTTCAGCTTGGATCACGCCGCAATGCTCGGCATGGCGGCGAATATCGCGGCTGTGGCAATCGAGAACGCACGTCTGGTGAATGATCTGCGTCACTCGAACCGCGAGTTGCGTCATGCCTACGAAAACACGCTGGAGGGCTGGTCGCACGCCCTCGACCTGCGCGATGAGGAGACACGCGGCCACTCGCAGCGCGTCACCGCTATGGCGGTACGCCTCGCGTGCGCGGCCGGTATGAGCGAGGATCAGGTGGACTATATGCGCTGGGGGGCGCTGCTCCACGACATCGGCAAGATGGGCGTCCCCGACGCGGTGCTGCTCAAGCCCGGCAAGCTCGATGAGGAGGAGTGGCGGCTCATGCGTCTGCACCCGATCTACGCCTACGACATGCTCGCACCGATCACGTTCCTCCAGCCAGCCCTGGACATCCCCTACTGCCACCACGAACGCTGGGACGGCACCGGCTATCCACGCGGCCTGCGCGGCGACGAGATCCCGCTGGCGGCGCGTCTGTTTGCGGTGATCGATATCTGGGACGCCCTGCGCTCGGATCGGCCCTACCGCTCGGCATGGTCTGAGGAAAAGGTGCGCGCCCACATCCAGTCGCTCGCCGGTAGCCATCTCGACCCGGCGGCGGTAGATCTGTTCTTCAAGGTGATCGACACAGGCGTATAGTACTACAGTTGTAGTTGCCAACATCGCCATTCCTAGCGGGGGTTTGGGGGCCGCAGGCCCCCAAAAAAATCCTTTTCTTTTCTTTCGGAGGGGCGAAGCCCCTCCGAGCCTCCCCGCCGGAAAGACTACAACTGTAGTAATAGAGGCGCGTCGCGATGCGCCCCTATACGCCTGCGCTGATCACCGCGCCAGCTCCGGCTCGGTCGCCTCGATCCGCTCGACCAGCCCGTCGCGCAGGTGAACGATGCGGTCGGCGAAGCGGGCCACGCCCATGTCGTGGGTGACGAGCAACATGGTCAGACCCTCCTCGCGCACAAGGCGCTGGAGCAGGGCCATGATCTCGCCGCCGGTGCGCGAGTCGAGATTGCCGGTGGGCTCGTCGGCCAGCAGCAGGCGCGGGCGGTTGGCCAGGGCGCGGGCGATTGCCACGCGCTGCTGCTCGCCGCCGCTCAGCTCGGAGGGGCGGTGGCCAGCGCGGGCGGCCAGGCCGAGTTGCCCCAGGATCTCGATGGCGCGGGCCTTGCGCTGGGCCTGCGGCACCCCGGCCAGCATCAGCGGCACGGCCACGTTCTCCCATGCCGACTTAATCGGCAGCAGGTTGAAGCTCTGAAAGATGAATCCCAGCGTGTCGCGGCGATAGGCCACCAACTGCGTATCGCTGCTGCCCCCCAATTCCAGCCCGTGAACCCAAACCTCGCCGACACTCGGACGCACCAGGCCGCCGATCAGGTGCAGCAGGGTACTCTTGCCGCTGCCGCTCGGCCCGACAAGGGCGACAAACTCGCCCGCCTGCACCGTCAGGTCAACCCCGCGCAGCGCGGCCACGCTGGTCTTGCCCATCTGGTAACTGCGGGCGAGGGCGGTGGTGGTGATCAGTGGATCTGTCATAGCTCCCGGTATCGGCTATCGGCTATCGGCTATCGGCTATCGGCTATCGGCTATCGGCTATCGGCTATCGGCTATCGGCTATCGGCTATCAGCTATCGGCTATTTTTACAATCCTAGCCCGTAAAGCCCAGGAGCTTTAGCCCTGGGATATAAGGGCTTCACCCGCTTTAGCGGCTTTAGCCCTCCGATACGTGTTCCTAATGCGGTAAACACTTTGCAGTAGCACGAGCTTTCTGGTATAATGCTGCCATGTGAAAACGGAAGAAGAGTCGCACGAAGGAGGCGAGTACGAGAACGATACAGGCAGGTTGGTACGCTTAAAACTACGCCGCCTCTGTGGTGCCGTATGCAACAAAGAGGGCATTCTAGCAGGTCAGGTGAGCCGCTGGAAGGACGTACCAATGAACACCTCCTTGTGTCGGAACCTTTCTGTCAATGGACAGCTATGGTGTGTGGGATGGGGCGGCATCCCCTTGAAGCCCAGGAGCTTTAGCCCTGGGAGCCGTCAC
>CAISPW010000359.1 GCA_903887465.1 uncultured Oscillochloris sp.
CCCAGCGTCTACCAATTTTTGCCACTCGGTCTCGTTGCGTAAGATGAGGGTGGGAACGCCGAGAACGGCGGCCTCCTCCTGAAGTCCCCCTGAGTCGGTCAGCGCGGCGCGGGCCGCGCTCAGGAGTCGCAGCATGTCGATATAGCCGAGCGGGGCGCAGGTGCGGATGAGGCTTGACACCTGCAGCCCCTGCGCGGTGATCGCCGCAGCGGTACGCGGGTGAACTGGAAAGATAATCGTGTGATCGGCTGCCAGCGCATGGAGCGCGGCCAGGATGCCGGGCAGCAGCTCGGGCACCGTGTTCTCGGCCCGGTGGAGTGTGAGGACGAGGTAGTCGCCGGGCGTCAGTTTAAGATCGGCCAAAATGTTAGATTGACCCATAAACTGGCGGTTGCGTGTGCAGGCATCAATCGCGGTCGAACCGACCATTGCGATCTGCGAATCGGGAATACCCTCGGCCCGCAGGTAATCCACCGAGCGGATATCCGGCGCGCAGAGCAGGCTCGATAGGTGATCGACAACGACTCGGTTCAGCTCCTCGGGCATGGCCCGGTTGAACGAGCGACAGCCGGCCTCAACATGGACGACCGGAATATTTAGCTTGGCGGCGGCCAGTCCGCCGGCCAGGGTGGTGTTCGTGTCGCCCTGGACGACCACGGCGTCGGGGTGCCAGTCCAGCAGGATGGGTTCAAGGCGGGCGAGCATGCGCGCCAACTGCTCACCGTGACTGGCCGAACCGACATTGAGAACCGCGTTGGGGTTGGGCAGATCCAACTCCGCAAAGAAGCAGGCGTCCATCTCGTAACTATAGTGTTGGCCCGAATGGACGAGTAGATGATCGAAACGTTCGCGTAGCAGCGGAATGAGCGGCGAGAGCTTGATAATCTCCGGGCGAGTACCGAGCATGGTGAGTACACGGGGCATCAGTGTACTCCCCGAGTGAGAGCCGTGCTGTACCGGCTTTGCATGCGCCGACCGATCAGGCTGGCCATATAGCGCAGGTGCGTGCGGGTGATCCGCAATACCTTCGCCTTCGACTGGCCGTAGCGGCGTACGCGCAGGATAGTTGGGTATTCAACGACGCGGAACCCGGCCAAGATCGACTCGATGAGCAGTTCCGTGACCATCAGGAATCCGTCGGCGCGAGTAACAACCTGGTCAATCACCTCACGGCGGTAGGCCCGGAAGAGTGCCGTGTAAGTGTGAGTGTGCGGGCCAACGAGGATCCGGTAGCAGAGCGATGCACCCTTACTGATGGCAACACGATAGGCCGGTACGTTCTCGATCCCGCCGGCGGGGTGGTAGGGCGATGCAGTGACAATATCAACGCCAGGAACGAGACGCTCAATGAGGGCCGGAATTTCCTCGAAGGGGTAGGTGCCATCGCTGTCACAGGTGACGATTATGTCCCCCTTCGCGCGGGCGAAGCCGGTGCGCAGCGCCGCGCCCAGGCCACGATTCCGTGTGTGTCGCAGCACCGTCACGCCACCCAGGTTGGCGAAGGTCGTCTCAAGCAACTCGGCACTCCCGTCGTTGCTGCCGTCATCCACCAGCACCAACTCAACCTCAGTATGCTGCCGCAGTTCCGGGAGTACTGTGGCGAACCGCTTGAGCATAGAGGGGATGCCCTCCAACTCGTTGTAGCAGGGGATCACAATTGACAGTGATTGAACAGCCATACCCTAAACTCCCTCTTGAGGTAGGTCGTACTGTATTACTGTAGTATTGGGGAATGTCATAACATACGCCTAAATCTGTATCTACCATCCGCTAAATATCCATTTAGGTTGGATCGCGTTAGCGTAGCAGTTTTCGAGGGTCGCAACACTTGCCGCCCAGCTATGGTGTTGGGCGACATACTGGCATGCGTGGTCGCTGAGGTTGCGGCAGTAGTGCGGGTTCGCCAGCATCGCACCTATCTGGTGGGCGAAATCGGCGGCCCCCTCAGCGACGAGCAGGTCGCGGCCTGGGCGTGCCGCCAGCGCCTGAGTTGTCTGGCGCGAGGTGATCACGGGCGTGCCCATGGCCATCGCTTCAAGGACTTTATTTTGGATGCCCACGCCGTAGCGCATAGGGGCAACGGCGAGAGTAGCGCGAGCGAGGAAGGGTCGCAGATCGGGGACGTAGCCCGTCACAACGACACGCGGGTCGCGGGCGAAGGCTCGGATCTGCGGGGCGGGCTGCGCCCCGGCGATGATCACATTCACCTCGGGCCGCTCGTGCCAGACACGCGGCATAATCTCGGCGAGTAAAAAGAGGGCGGCGGCGTGATTCGCGTGGTAGCTCATCTTGCCGCTGAAGATGACCGTCGCCGGATCGCGGGGGCAATCACGAGGTGCGAAGTACTCTTGATCGACGCCATTGGCCACAACCTGAGGCGCAGATCTCGTCGGTGCGCCATATTGGGCACGCAACGTCTCAATCGCCCATGCATCCTCGGGCGAGGTGACGACGACTCCTGCGAAGCGAGCCGCGTACATCGCCTCGTAGCGCCGGGTGCGGGCCACATCGAGCAGAGCGACGAGGCGCGAGGTGAGGGCCGGGCTGCCGCGCAAGGTGCGCTCGAAGAGCAGACTGATACAGTCCACCGCATCAAGGAGCAGCGGCGGAGCAGTGGGCAGACCGACTGTAGCGGCCAGGGCCACCTGGGCGGCACGCAGATGCTCGACGTGGACGACATCGAAATTCCCGCCGATGATAGCGGCACGTGCGGCAGCAACCAGCGCCGGTTGAAGCTCGTAAGCTGCCTGGAGCGGCAGGGGGGTGGGCAGAGCGCGCAGACAACTGGCGATTGCGCTGCTTCGTCCCGCAGGTACCCCGATGATCTCGGCGCAGATTGGCCGCAAGGACTCCAGATCGCGGGCCTCGGCCTGATTATGCACCGGACAGAGCAGATGCAGCGTGTGGCCGTTGTGGGCCAGCCCGCGAAGCAGGTGCAGGGCGCGCACCCGAATGGGCGACGGCGGGTAAGGGGTGATCATCAGGATACGCATAAGATTTCCTGATTCTTCAGATGCCAATACCAGCGTCGTTGGCACTGTCATCCGTTGTTATGAATATGAACATTTTGGAGGGCGCGTTTGTAAAGTGCGTCTACCTGCGGGTTGACCACGCGCCAATCGTAGACATCCTCGGCCACCCGGCGACCGGCGGCGGCCAGACGACAGCCAAGGGCGGGGTTGTTGAGTAGGGAGATCAGGGCGGCAGCGAACGCGACGGGGGTATCACCCACCAGCAACTCGTTGCCGGGGGTGAGATCAATCCCCTCGTAGCCAATCGTTGTGGAGACGACCGGCACGCCACGGGCCAGGGCTTCCAGGATCTTTACACGCATGCCGCCACCGGCGCGCACGGGCACAATCAGGGCCGCGCTACGCTCAAGGTAGGGTTGGGGGTCATCCACATAGCCCGTCACCTCAATGCTCGGGTCGTCTTCGGTCAGGCGGGTGACGCTCGGAGGCGGGCGGGCACCGACAATGGCAAAGCGCACATCGGGTACGGCCTGCCGCACCAGGGGGTAGACCTCGCGGGCGAACCAGAGGACGCCGTCCACATTCGGGGGCCAAAACATCGTCGCAATACTGAGGATTGTCTTCGGCACAGACTCGCGGCGCACCGGCGGCTCGGCGCGGGCATCCACAGCGATAGGGATGATCGCGATAGGTGGCAGGGACACACCTGCTTCAACGGCGGCCAGTTCAAGAGCGTAGCGGTCGGGCGCACTCACGGCTAAGATACCATCAAAGCGGGCGCAGATCTCGGCCTCGTAGCGGCGCAGCCGACGGGCCTCCATGTCAAGGAAGATCCGCCGGAGCAGATTACGGCTCTGGTCGGCCATACGTCGTACAATCGTCCAGACCGCATTGTGCTCATCGAGGATGCGTGCACCAGCGGGCAGGCCCACGGCGAACTGAGCCATATTAAGCTGGTCGGCGTGGATAATATCGAAGCTGCGCTGGGCGGTAATCTTGGCCAGAAGCGCGTGCAGGGCCGTGCTGTGGTCGCGGCTGATAATAAAAGATTCACCGCGCAGGAGGCTGCGGGCCAGGTAGTAGGCATCGCGCAGGCGCGAGCGGCGCAGCGGCACCGTATGAACCTCGGCGCAGAGATCACGCAACTCCTGGGCGCGAGCAAC
>CAISPW010000360.1 GCA_903887465.1 uncultured Oscillochloris sp.
ACTGTCCAGATCCGTGATGAAGGGCCGGTCGGGGTTGATCTGCACCGCACCGCCCGCATCGCGGATGGCCACGCCCAATGTCTCGCGCAGGGCACGGGACACAAGCTGCGGCGATAGGCCAGTGAAGCGGCCACGGGTACTTAGGTAGGAGGCGTCGGGGAAGGGCAACTTGCGCCAAGGCGCAGTCATGTCGGCGTTGCCCACCGGAACGGTGTCGAGCGCGCCCTCCTCCTTGGCCACCCGATCCAGCGTGCGGATCACATCCACAATCGTCATCTCTGGCTCGCCACGCACCACCACGTCCAGGCTCGGGTAGCTCTCCAGAGTCTCGCGGCTCATCGGCGTCACGTGGGTGCCGATGGCCATGCTGATGGTGCCCACCGCCTTGCCCAGAAAGGTTGTCCGCATATCATTGGTCAGTGTCGGTGCGGTGGCGTGAATGACCATATAGCGCGGCTTGTGCTTCCACATGTAGCGCTCGAACTGCTCCCACGTCATCCCCAGGCCAATGGCGTCAATCACATCAACGCGGTAGCTCGCCTCCTGCACCACCGCCCCAATCTGGGCCAGGGCCGTCTGCGGCCAGATAATCCCGTCGCGGGAGCGCCGCCCGACGCGGGCGATGTCGCGCAGGAACAGGTCGCCATCGGGCGAGGGTGGATTGAGTACCAGCACATCGAGGCGCTGGCTGCGCTCGCGTGGCATCTGCACAAAGCTGATCGCCTCAGCGCGCTCGCTGGCCGCAGCCGGGGCCACTAGTTTGATCCCGGTCTGTTTGTCGCCGGGGGCGATATGCTGACTGGTCTCCGCAGGCGGTGGTGTATTACTCATGTTTGTCCTCACTCGTTACCTAATATCCGTGCCCGCGTAGAGCAGGTTGGGGTAGCCGTCGTTCCAGTAGGCCAGATCAATGGTGTTCGGGAAGGCGAAGAAGTACTGCGCCCAGCGTACGTTGATGCTGCTGTCGTAGTTGGTTCCGGTGACGAGCTGAGTCCAGCCGCCCCACGCCGCTGGTCCGCCACTGCCCTCGAAAGCGTAGAGATTCTCGCCGTGACCGTCAGGGGACGGCACGGGCGCGCCGTGTGCGTAGATCCGCAGCGTGCCCGCCGCGTAGCCGAGCGACGGATTGTGGCTGGCCTGGGTGCCGCCGCCGGGATTGTTGCTCGCCCATGTCTGCCCACCGTCGTCGCTGTATTGGTAATGAATATTGTCGGTCGCCGCTGCGATCCATGTGATGTGGTAGCGGTTGTCGGGCGTGACCAGCAGGCTGGTGGATTGATCAATCGTCACCCGCGCCGCGTTGTCGCCGCTGATGGTGACGGTGCTGCCCCATGTGCCATCCGCCGCCCGCACCCGCCCGTAGATCGTGCCGTCGTTATCGCCGTTGAACGACCCGCGCTCCCAGACGACCAGGAGTTTCCCGCTGCTATCGAAGGCCAGATTCGGGTGCCACGCCTTCTGGTTGTTCGCGTAGGTGACGCCATCATCAAGCTGAGTTGCCGCTGACCAGTCGCCGTTGCTGCGCGAGCGATGGTACGCCCGACGATTGGAGCCGTTGCCCTTTAGGTAGACCACGTGGGCTGCGCCGCTGGCATCCAGGGCCAGGGCCACACTCTGCATCCCCTGTCCGCCACCATCCAGCGCGACATTGAGTGCGGTATCAATGGTTTCCACGCTGCCGCTCCACGTGTCGCTACTGGTTGAGAAGGTGGTATAGCGCAGACTGCTCAGATTTCCCCCGCTGGCCGTGCGGTCGTTCCAGACAACGTGAATCGTGTTGCTGCCGTCAATCGCTATTGCCCACTGGCTCACCGCGCCTGGGGCGTGGCTGGCATCAGCCAAACTGAACCCGCTCGGTACGCCCATACTATCCGCCCGATACATCCGCAGGGTCTGGGCCACATTGGTACACGGGTATCGTTTGCGTTCATAAGAACCATTTAGTTTTGTTGCGTTTCATTGCGTTTTGTTTCGTTCGCTGACGTTGCGAAATCCATACAAGTGTGCTATGATGAACCCATCACGGCATCGCTGTGGTGTTGTACCTGCACAAA
>CAISPW010000361.1 GCA_903887465.1 uncultured Oscillochloris sp.
CGCTAGGAGCGCGTCATCGCCTCGTCGCCTCGTCGCCTCGTCGCAGGACGGTCATGCTAAATGTACCCATTTTGAACCATGCCTTAGGCATGGTTCAATCCGGCTTTACCGTCTACGGCGTGCGTAGTGTCGCCTTCCAGGCGGCCAAATGCGATGGACGGCATATTGAACGGCCAAGCTGAAAACTTGTCTTCGGCGGCAAATTCGCCAAAAAATAACAAAAAAAGATCTTTTTAGGGTAGGGAATTTACCCCCTCAAACCTGCGTCAGAGGCGACGTTAGACCTGCGATCACGAGCGGGAGCCTGCGGTTCCCACGCCGACCCGCTCGCGACCGTAGGACAAGATCTCATCGAGGAAGCGTGAGGGTTTGAGAATCTGCCCACGGTTGCGGCCGGGTGCCCAGGAGAGGTAGAGCCGCTCGGCGGCGCGGGTGAGGGCCACGTAGCAGAGCCGCCGCTCCTCCTCGATGCCGTCGGGCGTGCCCAGGCTGCGCTCGTGGGGCAGCGTGCGCTCCTCCAGGCCGGCCACGAAGACAAAGGCCCACTCCAGACCCTTGGCGGCGTGGATGGTCAGCAGTTGTACTTGGTCGCGCTCACTCTCCCGCTCGTCAGCGTTGGTGAACAGGGCGATCTCCTGGAGCATCGCGGAGAGGCTCGTGTGTTCCTCGGCGGCAGTCATCAATTCCTGGAGGTGGCCACGGGCGTCGGGCAGATCCTCGGGGCTGACTCGGCTCTCCAGGGCGGCCATGTAGCCGCTCTGCTCCAACACATCGGCCAGCAGGTGGTCGGGCGAGGCGGTGCCGGCCGCCATGCGCCGCCAGCGTGCGAGCAGGCCGGCCATGCGCCGGGCACCCTCGGCGGCCTTCGGCGCGAGCAGGTTGATGGCCTCGGATTGGTTCATGGCCTCAGAGAGCGAGATCTCACGCTGGGCGGCGAAGGCGGAGAGTTTGGCGATGGCCTGGGCGCCCAGGCCACGGGCTGGCACATTGATGATCCGCACCAAGCTGAGATTGTCGGCCGGGTTGGCGATGGCGCGCAAGTAAGAGAGCGAGTCGCGCACCACGGCGCGATCATAGAAGCCGACACTGCCGCGCACGCTGTAGGGGATCTGGGCGTGGCGCAGGGCGGCCTCAATTGCGCGGCTCATGTGGCGGGTGCGGTAGAGGATGGCCATCTCGCGCAGGTGGCGGCCCGTCCCGTGCAACTCGCTGATGCTGCGGGCGATCTGTTCGGCCTCCTCACGCCCGTCCTTCGACTCGTGGATGAGTATGCAGCGCTCGCCGGGGGCGGTAACGCCGGCGGCGCGTAGGGCCATGGGCGCAACCGTCTGGCTATGGCGGATCACGGCGAAGGCTGCGTCGAGGATGGGCTGGCGCGAGCGATAGTTGGTCGACAGCTCGATCACCTGGGACTCGGGAAAGTCGTGAGCGAAGCGGGTGATGATGCTGTGGTCGGCGTTGCGAAAGCCGTAGATGCTCTGCATGCCATCGCCGACCACAAACAGCGAGCGCGGGCGGCCGCAGGCGGGGCGGGTGAGCAACTCGATCAGGGCGTGCTGGCTGGGGTCGGTGTCCTGGTACTCGTCCACCAGCACGTGACGCCAGCGCTCCTGGAGTAGCTCCAGCACATCATGGTGCTCGGTAATCAGGCGGTGGGCCAGCAGGATCAGGTCGTCGAAGTCGAGGGCGTTGGCCTGCTCCAAGGCGCGCTGGTAGCGTCGGTAGCAGCCGGCCACAAAGCGATCCACCGGGTCGGGCGAAAAACGGGCCATGAGGCGCGGAGTGAGTAAACGGCTCTTGGCGCGCGAGATCCGGCGCAGCACCTCGTCGGGTTCCAGGAGCATAGGCGGGCGCTCGGTGGCGGCGTCGAGGGCAGCGGTGGCCAGTTGGAGTTGCTCGTCGCCCGCGTAGATGCTGAAGTCGGCGGTGTAGCTGCCGAGGCGTCCGGCGATCTGCTCGCGCAGCACGCGGGCGCAGACGGCGTGGAAGGTTCCGGCCAGCAGGCCGCGCGATTTGCCGCCGAGCTGGGCGCGCAGGCGAGCGCGCATCTCCTTGGCCGCCTTGTTGGTGAAGGTGAGGGCGAGGATCTGGGTGGGCTTGGCACCCGCCCCGATCAGGTGTGCGATGCGCAGGGTGAGTACGCGGGTCTTGCCGCTACCCGCGCCAGCGCGCACGAGTACCGGGCCGACGGGGGCCAGCACCGCCGCGCGCTGCTCGGGGTTGAGTCCGCTGAGTGCGTCCATAGGGGCGCATCATACCATTAGTAGGGTTGAAGCATTGCGGGTCTGCGTGCCTTTGGCGCGCAGACCCGCAATGCTTTGACGCTACTAAAACGGCACATCCTCCTCGGCCACCTCGGCGGGGGCGTCGGCCTGATCGGGGCGCGGCGAGTCGAGGAACATCACCTCCTGGGCGCGGACAAAGCTGCGGTAGCGGGTCTGTCCGCTCTCCTTATCGACCCAGCTATCGTTGCGCAGGTTGCCCATCACCCGGACGCGCCGGCCCTTGTGCAGGTAGGTGTTGCATAGCTCGGCCAGGTGCTCCCATGCCTCGATGTGGGTCCAGTCGGTCTCGTAGAGCCGGGTGCCATGCTCATCCTGGCCAGCGTTGCGGTTGGTGGCCAGGCTAAAGCGGCACAGCGCCTTGCCGCTAGCTAGAAAGCGCATCTCGGGGTCGGCGCCCAGGCGACCGATCAGTTCGACTTGGTTCAGGGTTCCCTTCACGG
The DNA here is from genome assembly GCA_903887465.1 of uncultured Oscillochloris sp. GTDB lineage: Bacteria > Chloroflexota > Chloroflexia > Chloroflexales > Chloroflexaceae > Oscillochloris. The sequence continues at coordinate 2,726 of CAISPW010000361.1, forward strand.
CGTTCACGGCGATCCTCCTCGTAGCTAGGCCGGGTGTCTGCGTCGGCCCCGGCAGGCCGACACGGCTGTCGGCGTCGCTATTGATACCGGGTAGGGACGGGGGAAGGTTACGTACGGCTTTGCGCCTGGCCCTACGGAGGCGTATCGTTTGCGTTCATAAGAACCATTTAGTTTTGTTGCGTTTCATTGCGTTTTGTTTCGTTCGCTGACGTTGCGAAATCCATACAAGTGTGCTATGATGAACCCATCACGGCATCGCTGTGGTGTTGTACCTGCACA
>CAISPW010000362.1 GCA_903887465.1 uncultured Oscillochloris sp.
CCCATTTCGGCGGTTTTGGGGCTTCCTAGAATGCCCCAGAATCAGTCTCAACTGGGCGGGCACGTGGGGGAGTACCGACCCACCTTGACGCCCGACATTTAAGCTTAATGCCTATGGGGGGTGGCTTTGCCACCCCCAAACCTCCGCCGGAGGCGACGTTGCAACCGCCCTGGTCGCCAAGCCTTCACGCCTTGACACACCGATAGCTCATGGTACACTAGTGATACCCCACCCCCCCCGGGGGGGGTGTCACCAGGAGATCGCGATGGGCGACGAGCACAAGCTACAGCTCATGAACCGGCTGAAGACCATCGAGGGCCACGTGCGCGGCGTGCAGCGCATGGTCGAGTCCGACGCCTACTGCATCGACCTGCTCAAGCAGACGCGGGCGATTCAGCAGGCGCTCGCAAAGCTCGACAATGTCATCTTGGCCGAACACCTGCGCTGCTGCGTTACCACCGCCATCCGCAGCGATGAGGTCAGCGAGCGCGAGCGCGTCGTCACCGAGTTACTCCAGGTGTTCGAGAATGCCCATCCGTAGGGGCACAGGCTCACGCGATGCCTGCTGCGCCCCAACACAAAGGAGATCAATCCCATGGCCATCGAGAAGTTCCTCGTCCCCGCCGTCTCCTGCCAGCACTGCGTCAACGCGGTGAATAAAGAGGTTCGTGCCCTGAGCGGCGTGCAGAAGGTTGAGGTTGACCTAGCCACCAAGATCGTCACCGTCGAGTACGGCGACCAGGTCGCCCCCGCCGCGATCATCGCCGCCATCCAGGAGGCCGGCTACGCGGAGGTCTCGCCGGTGGCGTAATCGTAGGGGCGAAACATCAACCGCGAGGGTGCGCAACTGCGCGCCTTCGCGGTTGATGCTTCGCCCCTGGAATATAAAAATCCAGGGGAACATCCTATGTCTGAGCAGCAGATCAACCTCCCTGTTACCGGGATGACCTGCGCCTCCTGCGTGATGCGGGTCGAGCGGGCGCTCAAGAAGGTACCCGGCGTGATCGACGCCAGCGTCAACCTGAGTACTGAGGGCGCGAGCGTGACGTATGCGCCATCCAGCGTCGGCTTTGCGGATCTGAAGGCGGCGATTGAGAACGCGGGCTATGGCGTGATCGAGATCACTGATGCCGACGCCGGTGCGGCTGAGGATGTTGAGGCGACGGCCCGCGCCCGCGAACTGGCCGACAAGCGCCGCAAGCTGATCGTCGGCGTGGCCTTTGGCCTGCCGCTCTTCCTGATCTCGATGTCGCGCGACCTTGGGCTGATCTCGCCCTGGTGGGTCGGTGCCGCCGCCGAGATGGCGGCAATGCCCGGCAGTTCGATGCGCGAGATGATGCGCGCCGCCGCTGCTCGCGACGACCTGCTCAACTGGCTGTTCCTGATCCTTGCCACGCCGGTGCAGTTCTACAGCGGGCGCGACTACTACATCCACGCCTGGAAGGCGCTCAAGGCGCGCACGGCGAATATGGACACGCTGATCGCTATGGGTTCCTCGGTGGCCTATCTCTACAGCCTGGCCCTGCTGCTCAGTGCGGCGGCGGGCCACGTCTACTTCGAGACCGCCGCGCTGATCATCACCCTGATCTTGGTGGGCAAGTACCTTGAGGCGCGGGCCAAGAGCCAGACCGGCGCGGCCATCCGCGCCCTGGTCGGCCTCCAGCCGAAGACCGCCCGCGTGCTGCGCGGCGGCCAGGAGGTCGATGTCCCGGTGGCCGAGGTGCGCAAGGGCGAGATCGTGATCGTGCGCCCCGGCGAGAAGATCCCGGTGGATGGCGCGATCCTCAGCGGCGAGTCGGCAGTGGACGAGAGCATGGTCACCGGCGAGAGCCTGCCGGTGGAGAAGCGCCCCGGCGACAGCGTGATCGGCGCGACGGTCAACCGCAGCGGCAGCTTCCAGATGCGCGCCGTGCGTGTGGGCAAGGAGACGGCCCTGGCCCAGATCATCCGTCTGGTGCAGGAGGCCCAGGGCTCGCGAGCACCGGTGCAGCACCTGGTCGACAAAGTGGCCGGCGTCTTCGTGCCGGTGGTGATCGGCCTGGCCCTGCTCACCTTCCTGGCCTGGCTGCTGGCGGGCGTCGGGCCGACCCAGGCCATGCTCTTCGCCGTGGCCGTGCTGGTGATCGCCTGCCCCTGCGCCCTGGGCCTGGCCACCCCCACCGCGATCATGGTCGGCACCGGCACCGGTGCCGAGCACGGCATCCTGATCAAGAACGCCGAGAGCCTGGAGCGCGCCGCCAATATCCAGGCGGTCATCCTCGATAAGACCGGCACGATCACGCTGGGCAAGCCGGCGGTCACGGATGTGATTGCAAGAATGAAGGATGAAGGCCGAAGGATGCGGGCCGCACCGACGCTCGCTAATGGTAGCGCCGTCGGGGATGCGGAGGAGCTCACCCTTCACCCTTCACCCTTCATCCTTCGGCTGGCCGCGTCAGCGGAGAGCCGCTCGGAACACCCGCTGGGCGAGGCGATTGTGGCCGAGGCCAAGGCGCACGGGCTGGCGCTGGCCACGCCCGAGGGCTTCATCTCCATCGCCGGGGCCGGTGTGGCGGCGACGGTGGATGGCCGACAGGTACTCGTGGGCACCCTGCGCATGATGCGCGAGCGCGGCGTGGCGCTCGGCGATCTGCCGGATACGGTCGAGCGGCTCCAGGGCGAGGGCAAGACCGCCATGCTTGTGGCCGCCGACGGCGCGGCCCTGGGCGTGATCGCGGTGGCCGATACCGTCAAGCCGAGTTCGGCTGCGGCCATCGCTGCCCTGCGCGCCCTCGGCGTGACGGTGGCCATGCTCACCGGCGACAACCGACGCACCGCCGAGGCCATCGCGGCCCAGGTGGGGGTAGATCGGGTGCTGGCCGAGGTGCTGCCACAGGACAAGTCGGCCGAGGTGAAGCGGCTCCAGGCCGAGGGGCAGGTCGTGGCGATGGTGGGCGACGGGGTGAATGACGCGCCGGCCCTGGCCCAGGCCGACGTCGGGATCGCCATCGGCACCGGCACCGACGTGGCCATGGAGGCCGCCGACATCACCCTGATGCGCGGCGACCTGGCCGGGATCACGCAGGCGATCATCCTAAGCAAGGCGACCATGCGTACGATCCGCTGGAACCTGTTCTGGGCCTTTATCTACAACTTGGTATTGATCCCGGTGGCGGCTGGCGCGCTCTATCCGTTCACCGGCTGGCAACTCAGCCCCATTCTCGCCGCCGGAGCCATGGCATGCTCATCGGTCTTCGTGGTCAGCAACAGCCTGCGGTTGCGCGGGGTGAAACTGTGACCCGGCCACCCGGCCACGCAATGGCGTCAGGGCATGAGCAACATCGCCTCCGGCGGGGGTTTGGGGGTAGCTTTGCCACCCCCGAAAGATCTTTTTTTGGTGGGTTTTTGGCGGCGAAGCGGCCAAAAACTCACCAAAAGCGAGGTCTGGGGCGCAGCCCCAGCAACGTTGCATCAGCCCTGGCCATGGCGTTTATGGGCCGGGCGCGCCCTCTATTTTTGCGGCTATAATAGTAGAATCGCTACCGCCTTCTGCAATGGGATACTCATGATCGACACTGACTGGATGCGCGAGCGGGCCAGGCGCGGGATGGCCCGCCTGCTGCCACGTGTGCGCAGCACGTTTAACGACGCCGCCGACACCGACCCGGCGGCATGGCGGGCCTTTGAGGCCCGGCTTACCCGTGAGTGGGAGCGGCTCTTTGGCCTGCTGCTCCAGCTCTACGGCACCGAGTACGACTTCTTCTACCACCTTGAGCAGATCCTGGCTCTGGCGGCGCGCTCCTGGTTCGCCCGCCCGCAATCGCTGCGCGACCTCGATGACCGCCGCGAGTCCGACCCCGAGTGGTTCCATTCGCAGCATATCGTCGGCGCGGTGCTCTATGTCGATCTCTTCGCCGGTACCCTGGCCGGGGTGCGCGATCACCTGCCCTACCTCAAGCAGCTCGGCGTCACCTACCTGCACCTCATGCCGCTCTTCGATGCGCCCGCCGACAATAACGACGGCGGCTACGCGGTGAATAGCTACCGCACGGTCAACCCGGCCCTCGGCACGATGAAGGATCTGGCGAAGCTGGCCACGACCCTGCGCGCAGAGGGGATCAGCCTGGTGGTGGACTTTGTGTTCAATCATACCTCCAACGAACACGAGTGGGCCAAGCGCGCCCGCGCCGGCGAGCGCGACTACGAGGAGTTCTACTTCACCTTTCCCGACCGCAATTTGCCTGACCAGTACGATGCCTCCGTGCGCGAGATCTTCCCCACCGTGCGCCGAGGCAGCTTCACCTGGGACGAGGGTATGCGCCGCTGGATCTGGACGACCTTCAACAGCTTCCAGTGGGATCTGAACTACCGCAACCCCGAGGTCTTCCGGGCGATGGCGGCGGAGATGCTCTTCCTGGCCAACACCGGGGTTGAGGTGCTGCGCCTCGACGCGGTGGCCTTTATCTGGAAGCACATGGGCACCAGATGCGAGAACCTGCCCGAGGCGCATCTGCTGATCCAGGCATACAACGCCCTGGCCCGCATCGCCGCCCCAGCCCTGCACTTCAAGTCGGAGGCCATCGTCCACCCCGACGAGGTGGTGAAGTATATCAGCATGGGCGAGAGCCAGCTTTCGTACAACCCGCTGCTGATGTCGCTGTGCTGGGAGGCGCTGGCCACCCGCAAGGTGCTGCTGCTGGCCCATTCACTGCGCACCCGCTGGAAGATCGCCGATGGCTGCGCCTGGGTCAACTACCTGCGCTGTCACGATGACATCGGCTGGACCTTCGACGACGACGATGCGCGGCATGTTGGGATCGACCCCTACGGCCACCGGCGCTTCCTCAACGCCTTCTACACCGGCGAGTTCCCCGGCTCCTTCGCTCGCGGCGTGCCCTTCCAGGCCAACCCCGAGACCGGCGACGCCCGTGTCTCGGGCACGCTGGCGTCGCTGGCCGGCCTTGAGCAGGGCATCCAGGAGCACAACCCGATCCTCATCGACCTGGCGATCAGGCGTATCCTGCTGCTGCACAGCATTATCCTCAGCGTCGGCGGCATCCCGCTGCTCTACAGCGGCGATGAGGTGGCCACCCTCAACGATTACGGGTATGTGAACACTCCGGCGAAGGCCGGGGATAGCCGCTGGGTCCACCGGGTACCCTTCCGCTGGGGCGAGCAGGAGCCATGGAACGATAGAGCCCGTCCCGAGGGCTACGTCTTCAGTGAGCTGCAGCGCCTGATCGCGCTGCGCAAAGGCCAGCCCGCCCTCGCGGGCGGCGACATGTCGGTGGTGAATACGGGCAGCTCGCACCTGCTCGGCTATACGCGCCATCACGCCGGGCAGCGCCTGCTCCTCGTCGCAAACTTCAGCGAACTTCCCCAGAGCCTCAGCGCCAACCGCCTGCGCCTCTACGGCATGGGCTACCACTTCACTGACCTGAACACGGGCACGAGCGTGAGCGCCGACGAGGCGCTGGCCCTGGACCCCTATCAGTTTGTCTGGCTGGAGGCGCAGGGGTAGCACCACCCGATTGACCCATCAC
>CAISPW010000363.1 GCA_903887465.1 uncultured Oscillochloris sp.
CCACCTGGCGAATTCGCCACAGCTCTTCTCCGCAAAAATTCGCAGCTCCCCTGTGGGGGGATACGGGCGATTTGGGGAATCGGCGCTCACGCGGAGTTCGCCAACAGTATCCTTCAGCCCCCGGCGAACGTTGCCGCGACATGGTGACTTTCGCGGTATTGCATAATTTCTTTTACATCAAATTTAGCCCTTCCTAAACGGTCGTACACACTATTTTTGGGCTGTTGACAGCGGATTTCGCTTCAGGAAGCCGTCTGTCACGGCCTTAACTTTTTGGCGAAGATATTGCTTATGAAACTATCGATCAACCTCACCCAGAAACTTATCATCTTTCTCCTTCTCGCAAGCATTATTCCCGTGTTGATCGTTGGTGTTTCGGCGTATCAGGTGTCGCGCATGATCGTACAAGATGAGTCGAAGCGCTATGCGGCGGAGCTTGTGCAGCAGCAGCACGAGTATCTGGCGCTGAACCTTAATCAGATCGAGAGCCTGATCACCAATATCTCACGTGTCGATGCGATTATCCAGGCGCTCGCCAACGAACCGACACCTGATGATAGCTACACACGTCTGGCGACCCAGGCGCGTATCGGCGACATCCTCGACGGCTACTCCAATCTGAGCGGGTTGGTCTCGCTGGACATCTTCACCCTGGGGGGGAGCCACTACCACGTTGGCGACACCCTCGACGGATCAAACATCAGAGACGATGTGCGAGATCGCCTCTTGCTGCGCGCCCGTACCCTGGGGCCAGCCGAGGTCTGGGCGGGGGTTGAGGATAACGTCAATAAAGCATCGAGTACCCGTAAAGTAGTCACCGTCGCCCGCTTGCTCTCGGTGACGGATCGCGGCTCAATACAGACCCGGCCAGTCGCTGCGCTCTTGGTGAACTACGACATTGGCTACCTATACACCCACTTCAAGCGTATTGACCTTGGCGAAGGGGCAGTGCTGATTGTGACCGATGCGGATAACCATATCGTCTATCACCCCGACACGCAGATGATCGGGGCCACCCTGAACAGCAACTTCCAGCGCATGCTGCGAGACACGCACGGCACATTCTCCACCACGATAGATGGTCAGGATGTGCTGGTCAGTTATTCTCGCCTGGACACATGGAACTGGTCGGTCATCACCCTCATCCCCATAAGTACGCTCACCGCTCGGGCCTCAACGATCGGGTCGGTGGTATTTCTGGCGCTCCTGATAGCCTTCACGATTGTCGGGGGCACCGCCGTGGTTGCCTCCTACACGATTGTGACTCCTCTGCGTCACCTGACCCAGCGCTTCCAGTTGTACCAATCCGGTACGCCCGGCTGGCAGGTGCCGCTCGTGGTGCGTGGCCGGGATGAAATCGCCGAACTCAGCCGCTGGTTCAACCTTTTTAGCGAGAGCCTGCTGTCCCGCCAACAAGCCGAGGTAGCCCTGAAACAGAGCGAGGCGCGCTACCGGGTGATCTTCGAGGGTGCCAGCGAAGGCATCATCGCCATACGTAAGGAGGATCGGTCGTTCCTGTTCATTAACCCCGCCATGTCTGCGTTGTTTGGCTACACGCACGACGAGTTCCTGCAGCTAGCCATCACCGATCTGCACCCGAGCGAAACCCTGCCGGATGTGCTTGCCGAGTTTGAGTCGCTGCTGCGTGGCGAAAAGATGTTAGCTACCAACATCCCCTGCGTCCGCAAGGATGGGAGCGTGTTCTACGCCGATGTCAAAGCTGCGCGGGTTCGCCTGGATAACCAGGAGGTTCTCGTCGGCTTTTTCAACGATATCACCGAGCGCCTGCAGGCGGGGGAGGCGCTGATTGCGGAGCGCAACTCGCTGGCCCGCCGGGTGGAGGAGCGTACCGCTGACCTGAGCC
>CAISPW010000364.1 GCA_903887465.1 uncultured Oscillochloris sp.
CCTGCATCGCATGCTTCGCCCCTACCGTATGTGGGGATACATCCATGACGACATTCCGCCGCGCCTGCATCGCATGCTTCGCCCCTACCGTATGCGGGGACACATCCATGACGACATTCCGCCGCGCCTGCATCGCATGCTTCGCCCCTACCGTATGTGGGGATACATCCATGACGACATTCCGCCGCGCCTGCATCGCATGCTTCGCCCCTACGTATGTGGGGATACATCCATGACGACATTCCGCCGAATATTGATCGCCAACCGTGGCGAGATCGCGGTGCGGGTGATCCGCGCCTGCCGCGAGTTGGGCGTCAGTCCCGCCGCTGTGTATTCCGAGGCCGACGCCGGGGCGCTCCACGTGCGCTTGGCCGATGTGGCTGCGTGTATCGGCCCGGCCCCCGCCGCCCAAAGCTACCTGCGCGGCGCAGCAATCATCGCCGCCGCGTGCGCGCTGGACGCCCAGGCTATTCATCCCGGCTACGGGTTTCTCTCGGAGAATGCCTCCTTCGCTCGCATGTGCCGTGAGGCAGGCATAACCTTCATCGGCCCGTCGCCCGAGGCGATTGATGCGCTGGGCGGCAAGATCGGTGCCCGGCGTATCGCGGTGGCCGCTGGTGTGCCCGTGGTCCCTGGCTATGATGGTGCCGACCAGTCTGATGCCACCCTGGCTGCTGAGGCCGAGCGGGTCGGATTTCCGCTGCTGGTTAAGGCCAGCGCCGGTGGCGGTGGTAAGGGTATGCGGGTCGTGACCGCCTTGGCTGAGTTCGCCGCCGCCCTAGAGGGTGCCCGCCGCGAGGCTGGGGCGGCCTTCGGTGACGCCACCGTGTTTCTGGAGCGGCTTATCCCGCGCCCGCGCCACGTCGAGATCCAGATCCTCGCCGATGCCCACGGGAATGTGCTGCACCTTGGCGAGCGCGAGTGCTCCATCCAGCGCCGCCACCAGAAGATCCTGGAGGAGTCACCCTCGCCTGCGCTCACACCCGCGCTGCGCGTCGCCATGGGCGAGGCCGCCGTGCGCGTGGCCCGCGCCGCCGGCTACGTCAACGCGGGCACGGTCGAGTTTATTCTCGACCCCGATGGCGGTTACTACTTCCTGGAGATGAACACCCGTCTTCAGGTGGAACACCCGGTGACGGAACTGGTGACGGGACTCGACCTGGTGCGCTTGCAGATTGCGGTGGCCGCCGGGGAATCTTTGCCTTTCACGCAGCGTGACATAACGTTTCGGGGGCATGCCATCGAGGCCCGGCTCTATGCCGAGGATCCGGTCAGCTTTCTGCCCGCCGTGGGCCGCCTGGCTTTGCTCGATCCGCCGCTCGGCCCCGGTGTGCGCGTGGACTCGGGCCTGACCAGTGGCGATGAGGTGACGGTTCATTATGACCCGATGATCGCCAAGTTGATCGTCTCCGGCACCGACCGGGCTGCCGCAATCGACCGGCTGCGCTGTGCCCTCGACGACTATGCTATCCTCGGGCTGACCACCAATCTGCCGCTGCTGCGGGCGATTGCGGCGAGTTTGGCCTTTGTGGCGGGCGACACCCACACCGGATTCCTCGCCGAGCAGCAGCTTCACGTCGCCCCGCCCGCATCCGCTCCGCCCGAGGTGCTGGCCGCCGCTGCGATCTGGGAACTGGCGGGAGCGCCAGAGAGGGTGACGCCTGCGCTGAAACCTTCCCCGTTTGCGCGCCGCTGGCGGGCGGGCGGGATTGAGATCCCGCTGAACTTCTTGTTTGGCAAGGAGATTTACGCGCTGCGGGCGCGGCGGATCGCCGGTGGCTGGAGCATCGCCTACGCGGACAAGAAACTTGACATAAAGTTACTCGCCCATCGCGAGTCGGAGCTGGTCTTTTCCTATGAGGGCGACGCGCAGGCGCGCTTTCGGGTGGCCCGCACCGAGGGCGGCGACCTGCTGCTCAGTTGGCGCGGCGCAACCTATCGCCTATCCCCGCCCGCGTCGCTCAGTGCCGACTCCCTCGGGCGCGTCGGGCACGGCCACGCTGCGGCCAGCCTCTGCGCGCCGATGCCCGGCACCCTGATCAAGGTATTGGTGCGTGCGGGTGAGTCGGTGTCCGAGGGCCAGCCCCTGCTGGTGCTAGAGGCAATGAAGATGGAGCATACGCTGCTGGCACCCTACGCTAGCACCGTGCGCCGCCTGCCCTTCGCCGCCGGCAGCAGCGTCGCTGGCGGGGCCGACTTGATCGATTTGGAGCCAATTGAGGCTTGAGAGAATAGAATAAGCTGGTACGATGTTCTTGAGTTCCATCGTTTATGCTACACGTCACACGCCATGAGCCTCATCCTCCATACCCAGCCCGATTTGATCGCCCTCCCGCCGCGTGCCGAGGCCCAGATCTGCTACGTCCTGGTGTCCATCGCCGCCGATGCGGGGGGCGTCGGCGCGCCGGTGAGCTGGGCGCTGGTGGCCGATGCCAGCCGCTCGATGCGTATCCCGATTGTCAGCGAGGCGCAGTTCCGCGAGTTGGTGCGCGCGGGCGGTGCCCAGGAGGTACTCGTGGACGGCGTGCCGGTCTGGCAGTTGTCGGGGCCGGTGCCTGACGAGATCCGGGCCAGCGCCCCCAGCGCCCTCGACTATACCGCCCGTGCCCTGCATAGCGTCGTCGAGCGGCTCGACCGGGCCGACCGCTTTATCCTGGTGGCATGTGCCGAGCAGGCCCAGATCCTGGTACCCAGTACGGACGGCGACCGGCGGGCCGACCTGGTGGCCGGCATCTCGCGTCTGCGCAGCCTGCGCCTCGGTGAGCGTACCGATCTGGCGAGCGGCCTGCGCCTCGGCCTAGCCGAGTTGGCCCACGGTGCCACCCCTGGCAGCGTGCGCCGGATCATCCTACTCACCGATGGCTTCACTGAGCGCCCCGACGACTGCCTGGGCCTGGCCCGCCAGGCTGCCGCCGCCGGGGTAAGCGTGAGTACCCTCGGTCTCGGCGGCGAGTTTCAGGACGACCTGCTCACCGCTATGGCCGACCTGAGCGGCGGTCGGGCCAGCTTTATGCGCCGTGCCGACCAGATCCCCGCCGCTGTGGCGGCTGAACTCGACGCCGCCCGTGGCGTGGCCGCCCAAGCGCTTGGTCTGGAGCTTGCCATGCCCCAGGGCGCGTCCCTGCGCCGCGCCACCCGGATCAGCCCCAGCCTGGCCCCGCTCGACTCGTCCGGTGCTGACCCGCGCCTCCAGATGCTGCACCTGGGCGACCTGGAGCGCGGCGCGCCTATCCGCCTGCTCCTGGAGTTGCTGGCCCCGCCCGAGCCGCCCCGCCCGCCGCCCGGCGGTGCCCGCCGGCGTCTCTGTGTGCTGACCGCATCTAGCGGTACCGCTCGGGTCAGCGCCGACATTGTGGCCCACTACCGCGCCGCCGCGCCGCCGCCCCCGCCCGCCATCCTCGCTGCCGCCGGTCGCGTTGCCACCATGCGTCTCCAGCGCCGTGCCCTAGATGCCGCTGATCGTGGCGACCACGCCGGTGCCGCCGGTCTGATGCGTGCCGTCGCCGCTCGTCTGCGCGACCTCGGCGAGCTGGCCTTGGCCGAGGCTGCCATGCGCGAGTCCGCTGCGCTGGAAACCACCGGACAGACGACTGGCGTTGGTCGGCGCGAGCTGACCTATGCCACTCGTCGGCTCGGCGAGCATGAGGTTTAGGGAACCGGTGATCGGTGTGGAGCGCACTGCAGACACGCCTCCATCATCGCTGCAAGATGTGAAAGGCAGAGAAGATTCGTAATGGCTAAAAAACTAGTAGGTGGCCCCCACGTGCGCTTGGCCGGGACGCATCAGGACAATACGAACCGAAAAGAATCCGAGCTGCTCTTACAACTTGAGCGCGACTTGATCCTGGCTCTTGGCGCTACCAGCGATATTCACGAAGCCTTCCGGCAAGTTTTGGCCGCCGCGTTTCGCATCGAAGGGATCGATTGCGGCGGCGGGTATTTGGTAGATGGGTGTACTGGCGCATTGCGTTTAGTTTCGCATCAAGGCTTATCGCCGCAATTTATCGCCAATGCCACCAATTATCCGGCAGACTCGCCTGAGACCGAACTCGTGATGGTCGGGCAACCCGTGTACAAAAACTATGACGCCATTACCCAGCCCGATCGGAAGTACGGGCAGGAGGGCTTACGGGCCATGGCGGTGATCCCTGTGGTGTGCAACGGGCAAGTGATCGCCGTGCTAAACCTGGCGTCACATACACAGGATGTGATTGCCGCGAACACCCGCTACGCCCTGGAGGTGATTGCCGCCCAGATTGGCGTCGTGATTGCCCGGATCAAGGCAGATACGGCGCGGCAGGAAAGCCTGCAAAACCTGCAAACCCTCTTTGATACGGTGAGCGACTTTTTGTTTATTCTTGACGCCGAGGGCAATATTGTCAAAGTCAACCCGGCAGTGCAACAGCGGCTGGGCTACTCGGCGGAAGAGTTGCTGGGGAAGCATGTGTTAGCGGTGCATCCGCCGGAGCGACGTGAGGAGGCCGGGAATATTGTCGCCGCTATGCTCTCTGGCGAACGCAGTGTCAGCCCAGTGCCGTTCATCACCAAAACAGGGCAACTCATCCCGGTTGAAACCAAAGTGGTGAAAGGCCAATGGAGCGGTCATGACGGTCTGTTTGGGCTTTCGCGGGATATCACCGAACGCCAGCACGCCGAAGTGGTGTTGCGCGAGCGTGAACAGTTGCTGAATGCGCTGTTCAGGCAGGCGATTGACGGCTTTTTCTTTATGATGCTGGATGCGCCGGTGTGCTGGAATGCTACGGTGGATAAGGACGCCGTGCTGGATTATGTGTTTACACATCAGCGCATCACACGCATCAACGCGGCCATGCTAGAGCAGTACCGAGCAATCGAAGCCCAATTTATCGGCAAAACACCGGGCGATTTTTTCGCCCACGATATCGCGCAGGGCCGGACGGTCTGGCGGCAGTTTTTTGACGAGGGGCGGTTGCATATTGAGACCGATGAGCGCGCATTTGATGGCACTCAGATGTGGATTGAGGGCGACTATATCTGTTTATATGACTCGGATGGACGGATTACCGGCCATTTTGGCATTCAGCGTGATGTGACCCAACGCAAACATGCCGCAGATGTTTTGCACGAGAGCTACCGCCAATTGGAGACGACCCTGATCGAACTTCGGGCGGCGCAGGAGAAATTGTTGCAGCAGGAACGGTTGGCCGCAGTGGGCCAGATCGCCGCTGGTATCGCCCACGACTTCAATAATATTCTAACTGGCATTCTGGGTTATACCGAGCTGCTGCAACTAGCACCGGAGACACCGGAATCGATGCAAGCCGACCTGCGAATTATCAGCGCATCGAGCCAGCGGGCGGCGCATCTTGTGCGTCAGTTGCTCGATTTCAGCCGAAAAACGATCCGCCAGCTCCGTCACCTCCGACTGGATACCGTGGTCAAAGAAACCGTCACCTTTCTAGCGCGTGTCATCCCGGAAAATATTCAGATTACGCTGATGATCCCCCCCGATGACTATCTGATCGAGGCGGATCCCACCCAAATGCAGCAGGTTATCACAAACCTTGTCGTGAACGCGAGAGACGCCATGCCCAATGGCGGGGAATTGCGAATTGGACTGGCGCGGGTGATGTGTGAAAGCAATATCCACTGTGCGATATGCAATCACCCGCTTGTTGGAGCGTGCGTGCAGTTACAGGTGACCGATACGGGCAGCGGCATGGTGGCCGATATCCTGCCCCACATATTTGAGCCGTTTTTTACTACTAAAGATGTTGGCAAAGGGGTCGGGCTGGGGCTGTCGCAGGTCTATGGCATTGTAAAGCAGCAGCGGGGGCACACCACGGTGGAAAGCCAGGTGGGGCAAGGCACAACCTTTTGCATCTACCTGCCCCTTTTAAGGGTGAAAGAGACGCCAGCGGTAGCCGAACCGGATCCCGTAACGCAGGGACAGGGTGAGACCATTTTGTTGGTCGAAGATGAGCCAATCGTATTGGCGGCGACCACCGCAATGCTGGAATATCTGGGGTACCAAGTACGTGTCGCCACAAACGGACTCGAGGCCGTGGCGCAATTTGAAGCGCATCAAGCTCAGGTGGCCCTCGTAATATCGGATATGCTCATGCCCGATATGGATGGAGCAGAGCTATTTCACCGTCTGAATGCGACCTCCCCCCGGACAAAGATGGTCATTATGAGCGGCTATCCGCTTGGGGAACAGGGGGCCACGCTGTTGGAGCAGGGCATTGTCGCCTGGGTTGAAAAGCCGATATCCCTTGGACAATTGTCGCAGGCCGTGGGAAAGGCGTTATCACAAAAAAAAGGCCGTTGGGGGTAGATCGCGCATGCTCTGCGGTCTCGGGTTCGGAACGCTTGAGTGCGATCTGCCTATGCTATACTTGGCGCACCAACACGCAACACTCAAATGGAGAAGCCGATGCGATATTGCCGTTTCGCCTTCAGCCTTCAGCTTTCAGCTTTCATGTTGCTCGTTCTCGCCGTGCTGACGCTACTTGTATTCCCCACGGCTACCTCTGCGCAGGGGGCGGCGAGCGTAAGCGGGATCATCTTCCTTAGCGATGCGGCGACGCTGCCCAGCAGCGCGGTTATCACCATCCAGTTGGCCGATGTGACTCAGGCCAGCGCGTCGGCGAAGGTGATCACGGAGCGCGTGTTCAGCACCGGGGGGGCGCAGTCGCCCTTCTCATTCACGCTGCCCTATAACCCGCAGCAAATCAATCAGGCTAATCGCTACATTATTCAGGGGAATATCCGTGTGGCCGGGCAGATCATCTATCGAACCGTGCTGCCCCATACCGTAAATTCCTCGGGCACGCCTTCTAGCAACCTCCAAATAACGATGGTCAAGGTCGCTAACAGCGGCCTGCCCCAGTCGTACGCGGGCACGCAACCCCTGCTGCTCGCCGGGATTCTGCTGCTTGCCGGGATCGCCACAATGGCCATCCGGCGGAGGCTTACGGCGTAAATAAAAACAGGGGACAGCTATTCTGTCCCCTGTTCTCTTGTTCCCTATGCACTGGCGATCCGATCATGTCATGCCCGCATCGATGCGACGGCGGGGGTCGGGGCGCGGTTCTTGCCCCAGGGAGTGCCGACCATCGGTAGCAGGTAGTAGTCTAAGCCGTAGTAGCCCGCGACCTTCCAGGCCAGCATCAGGATGATCGCCAGGGTGAAGAGCAGGCCATTTGAACTGGCCGCGCCGGCCATAATGAAATTCCAGTTCATGAGCCCACCGAAGAAGGCTGCGATGCCGACGAAGGCTCCCACGATCAGGCCGACGCCGACGAGGAACTCGCCGTAGGCGATCAGCTTGCCGAACCATGCGTAGGAGCCGGTGTCGATCAGGTACTGGATGAAGCCGCGATACCAGTCGAAGGCGATCGCGGAACTGCCCTGTGTTGGGACAGCTACGGCCTTCACCCAAAAACCTTTCAGCGCCTCGCCCGTCTGCACCCAGTTCGGGTCGCTAATCTTATGCAGGCTGGCCGTCACCCAGTTGTAGCCCAGGTAGACACGAATAATCGTGAATAGCCACGCGAATTTAGTGGTACCGAACAGCAGGTGCGTGATCGGCGGGTCCGGAAACGTGATTTCACCGTGATCTGACAGCTTGTTGAACTTGAGTGCCATGGTCGTCTTGTCTCCTTGCAAATTATGATGCCTTCTGCATGTGCGCCGTTTTCTATGTGATAAAGGATACCAGGAATGGCGGCAATTGTAAGCGCTATCTTAACAATTCCGGGTTGCCTCTTGATCGCATCAGGTTGCGCTGCGTGAAAATACGGTTAATGCACTATAACTACTCCAGCGGGTCGGCGCTAAACTGGTCGTGAACCTCCTGGAGTTGCACATCGCGGTAGCTTGCGTAGTAGCTGCGCGTCACCTCCACATTGCGGTGGCGCAGGATCTGCGAGACCTCGGCGAGGGCCACGCCCTCATTCAGCAGGTGGTAGCCGACAAAGTGGCGAAAGCTGTGCGGTGAGGTGGTGCGCAGCAGCTCGGCCTCGTCGAGCTTGCCCTCTAGGACGACCTGGTTGGCCAGCGCTTCGGCGGCCGCGTGGACGATCCTCCAGCCGCTGACGCGGTTGAGGCGCATCCCCGCCGTGCGCCGATCCAGCGACTCGAAGAGCGCCGTCTTTGCCTGCGGCCAACTGCGGGCCTCCAGGTAGCGCTGGAGCGCCCGCTCTGCCGACCGACGGATGAACAGTGTCCCCTCGCGCCGGCCCTTGCCGTATACTTTCGCCTGCTGGAGGATGCGTCGGTCGCGGCAAACATCGCCTACGTCCAGGCTGAGGGCTTCGGAGATGCGCGCCCCCGACGAAAAGAGCAGATGTAACAGGGCTGCGTTGCGCAAGCGGATCAGCAGCAGCCGCTCGGTGCGGTCATCGGCCTCAGTTTTTGGCTTGTCATAATGTGTTACCAAGCGCCGCAGATCCGGCGGTGTCGGGGCCACCGGCTCGGGGAGTCGCGGTAGGGCGCGCTTGATCTCGGCATGGATGGCTGCGGCGCGGAAGCTCAGGGCACCGAACGAATCGACCAGGGCCAAGAATCCGAGCAGCGGGCGCACATAGGCATGGATGGTGCGCGGCGAGAGCCGCTCAAGCTCCTGGCCTGCCTCATGAACCTGCTGCGCCCGCTGCGAGAGATTGTAGCTGCGCCGGCGCAGCAAGCGGGCATAGGCCAACAGATCGTCGAGCTGGAGATCGCCCAGGCAACTGCGGCCCTGGCGTGCCGCCCAGCGGGTAAACAGGGTCAGGGCAAGCTGGTACGACTCGATGGTGCGCTGGGCGTGGTGGCGCTGCTCTTCACGTCGGCGCTGCTCCTCGTGGTCGAGGTCATCCTCGCCCTCGATCTCGTCAAGCCCGGCGCTCTCCAAACGCGCGGTCCAGATCGCTATCGCTTGCTCCAAAGGGGTACATGCCTCCAGTGTAGGAACGGCGCGCACGTCGCGCTTGCCTGACTCATTATAAGTTGACATAATATACTTACCTCCTTTACTCATTACCCAAGGCTACCATAACTGACTCAGTGCGTATACGCCACACACCGCAGCGGTGCGTGGCGTATACGCGAGGATCGTCGTCGGCCCCGCCAATTGCGCTAGGCCGAGTAGAACTTATGTTTGAATACTATGTGTAACATATTGGATGCTAGGTTACACATAGCTCCGCATGATACGCTAGCCGATAGCCGGATACCATTAGTATCTTGTAACGTCACTGAGGTTGCGCGCCAAACCTCGCTCTTGGTAGATGTTTGGCCTTGGTAGATGTTTGGCCGCAAAGCTGCCAAACATCTACCAAAAAAAGATCGGTTGGGGATGGCAAAGCTACATCAAGGCCATCAGGTTTGGCGGGGGTGAGGTTAGGGACGGGCTGGCGAGCCTACGAGACGGGCTTTGCAAACACAAAAAAGCCCTCTGGCATAGGCTAGAGGGCTTAGTATTCAGCATACTCGGCAGCTATCCAGCGTGCTTCGGTTGTCATCAGCGCTCCTTCCTTGGCCGACCACTGCGCGGCTTGGCCGGGAACACCGTACGGTCAGCACTTCAGTACTCGCTCACGAATCGTTGGTGGGGACGGCGGGAGTTGAACCCGCACGCCTTGCGGCACATGATCCTAAGTCATGCGCGTCTGCCAATTCCGCCACGTCCCCGATGCGGGCGAGTATAGCATGCGTTGCCAATGGGCGCAAGGGCGCGAGACCCTCGCACAGGGCATGAGCAACGTCGCCTCCGGCGGGGGTTCGGGGGTGGCTTTGCCACCCCCGAAAGATCTTTTTTTGTTGGTTTTTGGCGGCAAAGCCGCCAAAAACCAACAAAAAGCGAGGTCTGGGGCGCAGCCCCGAGGACTTTGCTCATGCCCTGGACCCTCGTAGCGTATGGATCATATAGCAGTCCTACTTCCAGTTGTGAAGAAGGAGTCAAGGCTTTA
>CAISPW010000365.1 GCA_903887465.1 uncultured Oscillochloris sp.
ATGTTGGTGGCTTTGCCACCAACATCAATATAAAACAATCTAGCGTGCGGCGGTGCGATCATAGCGGCGACCGGCGCGGGCACCGGGCACCGGCACACCGCTGAGGACGTCCTCGATCACGGAGTCGGCGGTGACGCTGCGGATACGCGCGGAGGGGCTGACGATCACGCGGTGGCCGAGTACCGCATCGGCCAGATCCTTCACATCATCGGGGGCCACGTAATCGCGCCCCTTGATCGCGGCCCATGCCTGGGCGGTGCGGTAGAGGGCCAGGGATCCACGGGTACTCGCGCCCAGGTAAATATCCTCGTGGTGGCGGGTGGCCGTGGTGATCGCGACGATATACTCCTCGATCATGTCGTCCACGTATACCTCCTTGATCGCCGCCTGGAGCCGCAGCAACTCATCGATCTGGGCCACCGTCGCTAGACTGTCGAGGGGGTGGGACTGGCGCTGGCGCTTGAGGATGGCGATCTCATCGAGGCGGTCAGGGTAGCCGAGGTGCAGCCGCAGCAGGAAGCGGTCGAGCTGGGCCTCGGGCAGCGGGAAGGTACCCTCGTACTCAATCGGGTTCTGGGTGGCCAGCACGATGAAGGGGGCGGGCAGGGCGTAGGTGGTGCCGTCCACCGTGATCTGGCGCTCCTCCATGGCCTCAAGCATCGCGCTCTGGGTTTTCGGGGTAGCGCGGTTGATCTCATCGGCCAGAACGATCTGGGCAAAGATCGGGCCGGGGCGAAACTCAAACTCGCGGCTCTGCTGGTTGAAGATCGAGATCCCGGTGACATCGGATGGCAGCAGATCGGGCGTGAACTGAATGCGCTTGAAGCTGCTGCCGATCGAACGAGCGATGCTCTTCGCCAGCACCGTCTTGCCGGTGCCGGGCACATCCTCCAGCAGCACATGGCCTCGGCAGAGCAGGGCCACCAGCAGCAACTCGACGGCGTTGCGCTTGCCGATGATCACCTGCTCGACGTTCTGGAAGATGCGCTCGGCAAACTGTTTGACCGTATCCAAAGGGAACCTCGAAATTTTTTGTGCGTGCGAACACGAACGTACGCCCTACCCCGCCAGGATGGCCTCGATCATCGCGAGATCTTCGGCGGCGAACTGCGTGTTGGCAGCCGCCGCCACGCAGTCTTCCACCTGCGCAACCCGGCTGGCCCCGATCAGGGCCGAGGTGACCACCGGATCGCGCAGGGTCCAGGCTAAGGCCAGTTGGGCCAGGCTCTGGCCACGAGCCTTGGCCAACTCGTTGAGCTGGCGCACCTTGGCGATCTTCGCCTCGGTGATGTGGGCGGGCCGCAGGAAGCCGTGGGACTTGGAGGCTCGCGAGCCCTCGGGCACACCGCCCAGGTACCGGTCACTCAACAGACCCTGGGCCAGCGGCGAGAAGACGATGCAGCCCACCCCCTCGTCGCGCAGAGCGTCGAGCAGGCCGCCCTCAATCCAGCGGTTGAACATGTTATAGCTCGGCTGGTGGATCAGGCATGGCGTGCCCAGACGGCGCAGGATCGCGGTCGCCGCACGGGTTTGCTCGGCCGAGTAGTTCGAGATCCCGGCGTAGAGCGCCTTGCCGCTGCGCACGATCTGGTCGAGGGCGCCCATCGTCTCCTCCAGCGGCGTGTCGGGGTCAGGCCGATGGTGGTAGAAGATGTCCACGTAATCAAGCCCCATGCGGCGCAGACTCTGGTCGAGGCTAGAGACGAGATACTTGCGCGATCCCCACTCGCCGTATGGCCCCGGCCACATAGCGTAGCCGGCCTTGCTAGAGATGATCAGCTCATCGCGATAGACACCCAGATCCTCGCGCATAATCCGCCCGAAGGTCTCCTCGGCCGAGCCGGGCGGCGGGCCGTAGTTGTTGGCGAGATCGAAGTGGGTCACGCCGAGGTCAAAGGCCCGCCGCAGCATCGCCCGTGCGTCCTCCAGGCAGTCGACCCCGCCGAAGTTATGCCAGAGGCCGAGCGAGATGGCTGGCAGGCGCAGGCCGCTGCGCCCGCAGCGGTTGTAGGGCATCGTCTGGTAGCGCGTGTCGAGAGCTTGATACATAAAAGCGTCCTTCCGCGTGCGATATAATATCGGAGGCGACGGTCGGGCCGTCGCCATCGGCACTATAGTATAGCCTACCCTAGCCCGCAGCCTCGGAGGTTCCCCGTGCAGCAAGCAGATCGCGAAACCCTGCGCGCCCTGGTCGGCGGCCATCGCCAGGCCGCCCTGGGCAGCTTGGCCGACGGATCGCCCTTCCTCTCGATGGTACTCTACGCGGTCGAGCGCCGGGACGCGGCCGCGCCGGCCTTCCTTATCCACATCAGCCGGCTCGCCCCCCACACCCGCCAGCTCCTCGCCGACCCACGGGCCTCGCTGATGGTGATGCAGCCGGATGTCGACACGGACGACCCCCAAGCGCTGCCGAGGGCCACATTCCAGGCGACGGCCAGGGTGATCCACGTCGACGGCCCCGACTTCGCTGGGGCGCGGGCCTGCTACCTGGCCCGGCTGCCGCAGCAGGCGTATCTCTTCAGCTTCCCCGACTTCCTGCTGGTGCGGCTCACCCCCAGCGCCGCCCGCTTCGTCGGCGGGTTCGCCAGCGCCGTCAGCCTCGACGCGGCGCAGGTGGCCGAGGCGCTGGGTGAGGGGTGAGCAAGGAAGAATATGCAAGAGTCCCTGGCCATTAGCCTCGCTGACGTATACGCGGCGGCCGATAACCTGCGCGGGGTCGCCCACCGCACGCCCGTCCACACCAGCCGCACGCTGGACGCCCTGGCCGGGCGCACGCTGTTCTTGAAGTGTGAGAACTTCCAGCGCGGCGGGGCCTTCAAGTTTCGCGGAGCCTACAACGCGATCAGCCGCCTTGGCCCGGCCGAGCGGGCGGCGGGGGTGGTCGCCTTCAGCAGCGGGAACCACGCCCAGGGCGTGGCCCTGGCATCCCAGATCCTCGGCGTCCCGGCGGTGATCTGCATGCCCGACGACGCCCCGCCGGTGAAGCTGGCCGCCACCCGAGGCTACGGTGCCGAGGTACAGATCTACGCGCGAGCCAGCGCCGACCGCGAGGCATTCGCCCGCGCCATCGCGGTTGCGCGCGGCATGACCCTCATCCCGCCCTACGATCACCCGCTCGTTATGGCCGGGCAGGGCACCGCCGCGCTGGAACTGCTTGAGGATGTGCCCGACCTCGACGCCCTGCTGGCGCCGGTGGGCGGCGGCGGGCTGATCGGCGGCTGCGCGGTGGCCGCCTGCGGCCTGCGCCCGCAGATCCGCATCTTCGGCGTGGAGACTGCGGGGGCCGACGACGTGCGCCAGTCGCTGGAGCGCGGCGAGCGAGTGAGCATCCCCCCGCCGGACACCATCGCCGACGGCATCCGCACCCTCGCCCCCGGACGCCTCACCTTCCCGATCATCCAGCGCCACGTCGAGCGGGTGCTGGTCGTGCGCGACGACGCGGTGCTGGCCGCCCTGCGCCTGCTGCTACTGCGGCTCAAGCTGGTGGTTGAACCCACCGGTGCCGTGGCCCTCGCCGCCGCCCTCGGCGGCCTGCTCCCCGCCGAGTGTCGGCGGGTCGGTGTGATCATCAGCGGCGGCAACCTCGACCCCGCGCTGATGCTGGGCGTGCTGCGTGCTGAATAAGAGGGACGGCCCTGGCGAGCTGTGCAATTCCTTGACGTATGCTCAAGCGACGTGTTAAGATACTTCTATTCCGTAGCGGTCGTCCCCCACCTGATCAGATATACCGGCGGGCTCGGCCGTCCCCCACTCCACGAAAGGCCGGCAGATGATCCGTGTAGTTGTAGACAGCATTCGTGTGAGCCTCCTAACGCAGCACCGCGTTGTGGTACTCCGCGAAACGGATAGCACACGCTATCTACCCATCTGGATCGGCCCGTTTGAGGCTGAGGCGATCGCCATGGCCATTCAGGGCCACGAGCCGCAGCGGCCGATGACTCACGATCTCCTGAAGTCGATGATAGGCGATCTTGGCGGCCACATTAGCCACATCTTCGTCAGCGATATTCAGGACAGCACGTTCTTTGCGCGGATCGTGATCGAGCAGCAGGGCCGCACGATTGAGGTGGATGCCAGGCCCAGCGATGCGGTCGCCCTCGCCGTTCGTACCGAGGCACCGATCTATGTCGAGGCCCACGTCCTCGACCAGGCCGGCGTCCACTTCGAAGATGACGAGCAGATAGCCCCGCAGGAACCCACCGCCCATCCCGCCGAGCCCGAGCCCGAGGTGAGTGATGAATCGATGTCGATCTTCCGCGACTTCATCAATACCCTCGACCTCGATAACTCTGGCAAAGGTGGGGAGAAGCCCTAAAATCGACCCTACGCGACGTACGCGGGCCGGGTACACTAAGGTGCGCCCGGCCCGCGTGCGTTTGCCCTCACTTTATGCCAGTTTCAACGCGATGCGGCCACGCCTTTTCCTGCCATCTTTCTGCCGCCACCCTAAAAAATGTGGATAAGTCGCGTTCATTTGTGGATAACTTGTATTTATTGTGGATAAGTCTCCACAAAACCCGTGGATAGGCATGGGAGAAACTGCGCAAAGATCCGCGTGATCCGCAGTTCATGTGGAAAGTGGGGATAACCTTCCACAGGTTATCCTCAGTGGATTCATGCCACCACAGCGCGATATTCAGCTACTTTTCCACACTTTCCACATGCCTGCTACGGGTACGGGATTCTCTCTATCTTTTATAAACATGATGACTCATGAGGAGTCATGCGTGACGATCGCGCACGATCGTCACGCACCACACATCACGAAAATCGTGTATAATGCCGCTCGGCACTGAAGAACGGCAGATACTTGCTAAACCCCGCCAGGGCCGAAAGGCAGCAACGGTAGGTGAGTTCCTCTGGGTGTTTGGAGGTGCCACCCACGAATGAATACAGCGGCGGGCGGCGGAATTTTTTCCGCC
>CAISPW010000366.1 GCA_903887465.1 uncultured Oscillochloris sp.
CCCCCGCAAAGAAAAGGGTTTCTGCTCGGGGGCCTGCGGCCCCCAAACCCCCGCAAAGAAAAAGGTTTCTGCTCGGGGGCCTGCGGCCCCCAAACCCCCGCAAAGAAAAAGGTTTCTGCTCGGGGGCCTGCGGCCCCCAAACCCCCGCCAGGAATGGCGCTGTTGGCAACTCCAACGGTAGTACTAGTGGCTCACCACCATAGGTATAGCAATTCTCATAGGGTTGTTGCGTGGAGTCAAAGCTTTAGCCGGATAGGGCCGCCTAAAGACATCCCGCAAATGTATCGTAGCTCATCGCTCCCTGGAGCGGATAATCAGGGTGTCGCCCTGGCGCGCGGCGCGGATGGCCGTGCCGCGCAGGCCCTCGGGCATCAAGATATGGCGGCGGTACGGCCCGACCCGCACAATCAACTCGTCGCCGCTGATGGTGAGCCCGAGAGCCTCGCGGTGCAGGCCGGGCAGGTCAATCGCCACGTGGGGGTCAGGCTGGCCGATGACGCGCAGGGGCGGCTGGCTGGCCGGGCCGGGGAGTGGCCCGCCCCCGGCGTAGATGGCCGCGCCGATCACGGCCATGCCTGACGCATCATCTGGCGTGGCAGCGGCATCCATGCGGCGTAGCGGGAGTTGGCCCCAGACCTGGGCGGCGTCGGCCATCACTTGGCGCTGCTCGGCGAGCATCGGGGCCAGGGCGGCGTGGCCCTCGGGCAGGAGCGGCCCGATGATCAACTGCTCGACCGACAGCCCAAAAAGCTGGAGGGCCGGCAGAGCCAGGAGCGCCTCGCCAAGGCCACCACGGTCGGGCCGCAGGACGTAGCGCACCCGCGTCTGCGCCGGGTCGAGAACCTCACTGCGGAGGTGCTCAAGCTGGACGCGGGCATTCTGCACGGTGCCGATCCAGTCGGAGGGGATCAGCGCGGCGGGCATCAGGGCGCGGGCCTGCGACGCGCTGGATCGACCGGGGCCACGGTCGAGGCCGATCAGCAGGCGCAGCAACCAGCGGAAGGTGTCGGGTACGCCGAGGGCGCGCAGCAGGCCATCGTGTTGTCCGGCATCCACGCAGATCAGGTCGTAGCTCGCGGCGAAGTGGCGCAGGCGGGCCACAGCGAGGAAGAGATCGCTCCCTGGGATGAGCGGAAGTTCCTCGCCACTGAGCGGCGGGCCGGGCAGCGAGGTTCGCACGCGCAGCGTGCCCCAGAGCGCACCCAGATCGTCGAGGGCGTCGAGCGACCACAGGGTGAGGCCGGGGGCGATCAGCTGCGGCGCGCCGGATGGGCCAATATTGGACATGGCACCGGCGCTGTGGGATGGGCCGATACTGGCGATCATGGCACGGCTGCCAGCGGCGGCGGCAGCAGCAGCGGTGGCGGCAGCGGCGGTGGCGGTGGCCCCACCCGCGCTCCCGGTGAAGATGAGCATCTGCATGGGCGCTAGTGTAGCATGTCTGTGTACCCTCAGCGCAGGGGCCAGGGCGGTTGCCAGGGCGGTTGCAACGTCCTTGGGGCTGCGCCCCAGACCGCGCTTTTGGTTGGTTTTTGGTGGCTTGCCGCCACAAACCAACCAAAAAAGATCTCTCGGAGGTGGCGTTGCTCCCCCCAACCCCCCGCCGGAGGGATTCGTCACGGAAGGCGGGTCGGCGATACATCGCCGGCCCGCCTTCACACACTCCGTATGGCGCGGGGTGTTGGCAGAGAAGCTACCAACGCCCCGCAACAGACCTACTTGTCCCGCTTGCCATCGCCAAGGGCGGCCTGAGCGGCGGCGAGGCGGGCAATCGGCACGCGGTAGGGCGAGCAACTGACGTAGTTCAGGCCCGCACGATGGAAGAACTCGACGCTGGCCGGGTCGCCGCCGTGCTCGCCGCAGACGCCGACCTTGAGGTTGGGGCGAACGCTGCGACCGCGCTCGGTGCCGATCTTCACCAACTGGCCCACGCCGCGCTGGTCAATCGACTGGAAGGGATCGTCGGGCATCAGCTTCTTCTCGACGTAGGCCGGCAGGAAGCGCCCGGCGTCGTCGCGGCTCAGGCCGAGGGTGGTCTGGGTCAGGTCGTTGGTGCCGAAGCTGAAGAACTCGGCGGTCTCGGCGATCTCATCGGCAGTGAGGGCAGCGCGGGGCAGCTCGATCATTGTGCCCAGCAGGTAGGGGATCTCGATCCCGGCGGCGGCGAAGACCTCGGCCGCCACCTTGCGCACCAGTTCCTCCTGGATCTTCAGCTCGGTGATGTTGCCGACCAGGGGGATCATCACCTCGGGGAACACCGCGATGCCCTCGGCCTGCACGACCACGGCGGCCTTGAAGATCGCGTTGGCCTGCATCTCGGTGATCTCGGGGTAGATGATGCCCAGGCGACAGCCACGGAAGCCGAGCATGGGGTTGGACTCGCGCAGGCCCTCGACGCGGGTCCGCACCTTGGCGGCGTCTACGCCGAGCTTGGCGGCCAGGGCCACGATCTCGTGATCCTCGTGGGGCAGGAACTCGTGCAGGGGCGGGTCGAGGGTGCGGATGGTGACGGGCAGGCCGGCCATCTCGCGGAAGAGACCCTCGAAGTCGCCCTGCTGGAGCGGCTCGATCTTGGCCAGGGCGGCGCGGCGAGCCTCAAGCGTGTCGGCGATGATCATCTCGCGCACGGCGTCGATGCGGTCGCCCTCGAAGAACATATGCTCGGTGCGGCAGAGGCCGATGCCCTCGGCCCCGAACGAGCGGGCCACCTTGGCGTCGCGAGGAATGTCGGCGTTGGCGCGCACGCCGAGCGTGCGGAACTCGTCGGCCCAGCTCATAAACTCGGCGAAGTCGCCCGACATCTCGGGCTCGACGGTGGGCATCTTGCCCGCAAACACCTCGCCGGTGCTGCCGTCTAGCGTGACCCACTCGCCCTTCTTAATGATCGTGCCGTTCACGGTCACCGACTGATCGGCGTAGCTGATGCGCAGGTCGCCGGCACCGGCGACACAGGGTTTGCCCATACCACGGGCGACCACCGCCGCGTGGCTGGTCATGCCCCCGCGTGCCGTCAAGATCGCCTGGGCGGCCACCATCCCATGAAAATCCTCGGGGGCCGTCTCGACGCGGATGAGAATGACCTTGTGGCCGTCGGCGGCCATATGCTCGGCCTCATCGGGGTCGAACACCGCCGTGCCGCTGGCTGCGCCGGGCGAGGCCGGCAGGCCGGTGGTGAGGACGTGGGCGGTCTCGCGGGCCTTGGGGTCGATCATCGGGTGGAGCAGCTGGTCGAGGGTGTGCGGCTCGATGCGCTGGACGGCGGTGGCCTTATCGATCACGCCCTCGCGCTCTAGGTCAACCGCGATCTTCAGCGCGGCGGCGGCGGTGCGCTTGCCGTTGCGGGTCTGGAGCATCCAGAGCTTGCCGCGCTCGATCGTGAACTCCACGTCCTGGACATCCTTGTAGTGGAACTCAAGCTGCTTGGCAATGGTGTGGAACTGCGCATAGACCTCGGGCATGGTCTCCTGGAGCTTGTAGATCGGCTGGGGCGTGCGTACGCCGGCAACCACATCCTCGCCCTGGGCGTTTACGAGGTACTCGCCAAAGATCTCGGCTTCGCCGGTGCTGGGGCTGCGGGTGAAGGCCACGCCGGTGGCGCTGTCGTCGCCCATGTTGCCGAAAACCATCGACTGCACATTCACGCCGGTGCCGAGCTTGTCGGAGATCTTGTTGATGCGGCGGTAGTCGATCGCGCGGCGTCCGTTCCAGGAGCTGAATACGGCACCAATTGCCTCGCGCAGTTGCTCAAGCGGATCTTCAGGGAATTCGACGCCGGCGTCCGCCTTGACAATCGCCTTGAACTTCTCGGCAATCTCCAGCAGTTCGTCGGTGCTCAGGTCGGTGTCAAGGCGCTCGCCGTGGCCCTTGGCAATCTCCATCTGGTGCTCGAAGCGCTCGCCCGAGACATCCAGCACGATCTTGCCGAAGAGTTGGATAAAGCGGCGGTAGGCGTCGGCGGCGAAGCGCGGATTGCCCGTGAGCTTGGACAGTCCCTCACGGGTGGCTGTATTCAGGCCCAGGTTCAGTACGGTGTCCATCATGCCCGGCATCGAGAACTTTGCGCCCGAGCGCACAGACACCAGCAGCGGATTCGCCGGGTCGCCGAAGGTCTTGCCGGTCTGCTGTTCAATCTCTTTGAGTGCGACGAGAACCTGCTCCCACATGCCCTCGGGGAACTGCTTGCCGCTATCGTAGTACGCGTTACACGCCTCGGTGGTGATGGTGAAGCCCGGAGGCACCGGCACGCCGGTGCGAGTCATCTCAGCGACGCCCGCGCCCTTCCCGCCGAGCAGATCCCGCATCGATGCGTTGCCCTCACGGAAAAGGTAAACCCACTTTTTCGCCATTGGAAAGCCTCCTGTCATTGGTGGCCGAGTTCACAAGCCGCGCCAACTATACTGCGCCGGGGGGGAAATGTCAACGTCAGGCACACTCGGCGCTCGACCGGTAGCTCGGCAGCAATTGAAGGATCATTCGCAATCGCGCAAAAGACATTCATGCGCGGCGGTGTGCGCCCCGCGCATGAACATCTGATGTGAAAATAGCCGATAACCGATAGCCGATAGCCGATAGCCGGGCATCAGCGACCATTTTCATCGCGGCGGTGTGCGCCCCGCGCATGAACATCTTTTGCGGTAGTGCCTATAATCTTTTGTTGTTCGTTTCTAGCGGCTTCACCGCCAAAAACGAACAACAAGCCGGGTCTGGGGCTGCGCCCCAGACGCATCGCGTTACGCCCCGGAGCGGGGGATTGGGGGCTGCAGGCTCCCAGAATGTCTTGTTGTTTTGGAAAGATATGCCAGCGTCACTGGCATATCTTTCCAAAACAACGCGAATTCTTAGAGCGGCAGCCCCTCACAGGTGATGCATATGGGACGCAGCCCCAGTATCTTTGCAACCGCCCTGGGTACGCTCAACCAGATATATATAGGTCTGTCAGAAAGCCAGCCAGGGCGCAGAGGGCCACGACCAGCCAGGGCGGGGCCGCCCAGATCTGGAGCAGGGCGAAGGCGGCCAGGGCCAGGGCCACGTCGAGCGGGCCGCTGATCGCGCTGGTGAAGACCGGGGTGTAGAGTGCGGCGACCAGGATGCCCACCACGGCGGCGTTGACCCCGCGCAGGGCGGCCTGGGCATCCGACCGGGAGCGCACAGCGTCCCAGAAGGGCAGGGAACCCCAGACCAGCAGGAACGACGGCAGGAAGATCGCCACCAGGGCCAGGGCGGCACCGGCCCAGCCGCCGGGCGGCGCAGCGCTGACGGCACCCAGGAAAGCCGCGAAGGTGAAGAGCGGGCCGGGCATCGCCTGGGCCGCGCCGTAGCCAGCGGTGAACTGCGCGGGGCTGACCCAACCCGGCGGCACCACCGCCGCCTGGAGCAGCGGCAGAACCACGTGCCCGCCGCCGAACACCAGCGACCCGGAGCGGAAGAAGCTGGCGAACATAGCCAGGGGTGGGCTATCGGCCACCGTCTGGAGCAGCGGCAGGCCGACGAGCATGCCGACGAACAGGATCCAGCAGGCCACGGCCACGCCCCTAGGCACGCCGACGCGCAGGGGTGGCCCGCTCACGGGGGCCGCGCCCGGCAGCAGCAGCCAGCCGAACAGCCCGCCGATCGCAATCGCCGCCAGTTGGGCCAGGGCGCTCGGCCAGGCCAGCAGCAGCACCGCCGCGCCGAGCGCTAGGCTGGCCCGCGCCCGGTCGGGGCAAAGCCGCGTGGACATCCCCCAGATCGCCTGGGCCACCACCGCCACCGCCACCACCTTCAGCCCGTGCAGCCAGCCGCTTTCAAGGCCGCCGAGGGTGCCCAGGCTCAGGGCGAAGGCCGCCATGGCCATGGCCGAGGGCAGCGTGAACCCGCACCAGGCCGCCAGCCCGCCCAGCAACCCGGCACGGGCCGTACCCAGGGTGATACTGATCTGGGTGCTGGCCGGGCCGGGCAGGAACTGGCAGAGCGCCACAATGTCGGCGTACGTCTGTTCGTCCACCCAGCGACGACGTCGGACAAACTCCTCGCGGTAGTAGCCCAGATGGGCCACCGGCCCGCCGAACGAGGTCAGCCCCAGACGGAGGAAGGCACCTAGCACTTCTAGGGCGGTGCCGGACTCCCGCGCGCCGGCGCGATCTGCGGGGTGCATAATCTCTCCAAATGAAGGGGGAGGGGCTTGGGAAGGGCGACGCCCTCCCCAAGCCCCTCCCCCATGCGCGCTGCGCAACGTGCGTCGTCCCTACTTGGTAACCGTGACGCCGGCCGCCGGCATATACAACTGGTTGACGTAGTCGGCCAGCATGCGCCGGAAGCTGAACTGCGGGGCGCAGGTGGCAATCGCCTCTTTGCAGGTCTGCACCCAGGCCGTAGGCACGCCGGCCCCGGTGCGGTTATCGTAGAAGCGTGGGACGATCTCATTCTCCAAGATCTGGTAGAGCGACTGCGCGTCGTCCCAGTCCTGCGCCTCCAGGTCGCTGTACTCGCGCTCATCACCGATTGCCCAGCCGTTCTTGCCGTTGAACGCCTCGGGCCACCAGCCATCGAGGATCGAGCAGTTGGGCGCGCCGTTCAGGCTGGCCTTCATGCCGCTGGTGCCGCTGGCCTCGTAGGGGCGGCGCGGGTTGTTCAGCCATACGTCCACGCCCTGAGTCAGGGCACGGCCCACCGTGATGTCGTACTCCTCCAGGAAGATGATCCGCCCGGAGAGGCCGGGCTGCTGGGCCAACTGGTAGACGTGCTGGATGAAGTGCTTGCCTGGGTCGTCCTTGGGGTGGGCCTTGCCCGCGAAGACGATCTGGACGGGCTTGTCGGGCCGGTTGAGTAAGGACTTCAGCCGCTCGACATCCTTGAAGATCAGGGTGGCCCGCTTGTAGGTGGCGAAGCGGCGGGCGAAGCCAATCGTGAGGATGCCCTCCTCAAGCACCGGCCAGACCGGCGCGGACTGGCCGAGGTGGCGGTAGTGCTGCACAAGCCGGTTGCGTGCGAAGTCGATCAGATCCTTCTTGAGCGCCTGGCGGGTGTTCCAGAGCACCTCGTCCGGAATCTGGTAGACCTTCTTCCAGACCTTCGGGTCGTCCAGGTTATCCTCCCAGGTCTTCCCCAGATACGAGGTAAAGAGCTGGCGGATGCTGGGGGCGAGCCAGGATGCGGCGTGGACGCCGTTGGTGATCGCGCCGATCGGCACCTCGTCTTGGCTCTTACCGGGGTAGAGCCACTGCCACATGCCACGGGCCACGTGGCCGTGGAGCTGGCTCACGCCGTTGTGGTAGTCCGAGAGGCGCAGGGCCAAGGCGGTCATCGCGAAGGTCGGCCCCCACTGCTGCTCCTGGAGGGCGATATCCATAAACTCATCGCGGGTGAGGTTGAGCTGAGGCCAGTAGTTCCAGAAGAACTTCTCGATCATCGAGATCGGGAAGGCGTCGTTACCAGCGGGCACGGGGGTATGGGTGGTGAAGACGCAATGCTGCTTCACCTCGGCCATGGCCTCCTCAAAGCTCTTACCCTCGTTCACCAGCTCGCGGCACAGCTCCAGCACGAGGAAGGCCGAGTGGCCCTCGTTCATATGCCAGACGCTGGGCTTGAAGCCGAGGCGGCGCAGGGCGCGCACGCCACCGACGCCGAGCACCAACTCCTGCGAGATCCGCATCTCCTCGTTGCCGCCGTAGAGCCGCGCCGAGAGCTCGCGATCCTGCGGGCTGTTCGGGTGGATGTCGGTGTCCATCAGCAGCAGCGAGACGCGACCGACCTGGAACTTGTAGACCTTGGCGTAGATCGTGCGACCGGGCAGTTCGACCTCGATCACCACCTCACGACCGTCGGGGTCGAGGGCCGGGATCGCGGGCACATCGGCGAAGTTGAGCTTGTTATACTCGGCAAACTGCCAGCCGCTCTGGTCGAGGCGCTGGCGGAAGTAGCCCTGCGGGTAGATGAAGCCGACGGCCACGAAGGGCAAGGCCATATCGCTGGCCTCCTTCACGTGGTCGCCCGAGAGGATGCCGAGGCCGCCGGAGTAGATCGGCAGGGACTCGTGGATGCCGAACTCGGCGCTGAAGTAGGCGATCTGGGTGCCCTTGGCGTCGGGGTAATGCTTGCTGAACCAGGTCTTCTTGGCACCCATGTACGTGTCAAGACTCTTCAGCACTGCGTCGAACTTCTGCAGGTAGGTGGGGTTCGCGGCGGCACCCTCCAGCTTGCGCTGGCGCACGTCGCGCAGAAAATCTACGGGGTTGTGGTAGACAAGCTCCCACAGGTCAGCGTCAACCTCACGGTAGAGATCCTGGGCCTCGGGGTGCCAGGCCCACCAGAGGTTATAGGCCAGGTCACGCAGCCGTGCGATGCGATCGGGGATCGGGGTAAATAAGATCTCACTTTCCAGCCGAACCATGTACGCTCCTCATTCATCAGTGCGGCGCAGGCCGAGCCGCAAACATGCCCGCTTACTCCACCTGGCGAAACGCTCAGGAGCGCCCTTGCCCTGCCAACCAGGCGACTGCGTGCATTGTACGCGCTGCGGGCATATCTGTCTATTTTGAAGGGGCGAAGCATCAGGGCATGAGCAAAGTCGCCTCCGGCGGGGGTTTGGGGTGACAAAGCCGCCAAAAACTAACCAAAAGCGCGGTCTGGGGCGCAGCCCCGAGGACTTTGCTCATGCCCTGGGCGAAGCATCGCCAGCGGATGTGCGCGGATGCGCCAGACGTATCCGGCGGCGCAGACTCGCGCCTACCATCGGTCAAATCCGACGAACTCCGGCCAGCAGCGCGTGGAAGGCCGCATTGAATTCCACAGGCTGCTCCAGGTAGGGCGAGTGCGCGCACTCGTCCAGCACCAGCTCGCTGAAGCGGCCACCGGCCTCGGCGTAGCGCTCCAGCACCCGGCGGGTCTGTCCGAGCATCGGCTGCGGCGGGTAAACCTCGTCGCCCGGCCAGCCAGGGACAACGCCCAGCTTGCCGAGGGTGCCGATCTCGAACAGGCTCATGTCGCTGACGATCAGGTCGTCGATGCCGCGCACCCAGAGTACCGGCGGCTTGGGGTGCGCGCCGATGATCCGTGCGACCGTATCGCCCAGATATTTGGGCGAGAGGGCGTTGGCCGGCCCAAATACGCCCGGCCCGACGCCGGGCCAGTTCTCGCTCGACACCTTATCGCCGGGGTGGTTGTCGGGCCGCACCTTGATGCTGAGCAGGCCAGAGAGCAACTGCTCCTCGCGGGCCGGCTTGAAGGGCGGCTTCCAGTAGTAGGTGTTCATAACTACGCGCGGTGCCGACTGCGGGTTCTCCTCGCCGCGATCTTGCGCGCCCTCGCGCCGAGCAAACTCGGCGTTGACCAGGCCGCCGCCCGAGCCGGCGAAGTCGGGCCAGGTCGGCGTGCCATCCAGATCTTTGGTTCCGCCGTAGCCGTAGGGCGAGCCAGGGGCCACCACCGTGACGCTGATCAGGCGGGCGGGGGCCGCCGCCAGCAGGCTCCACACCACCGAACCGCCGAGCGAGTGGCCGACGACGTGGAAGCGCTCGCCGCCAAGGGCGTCCATCAGGCCGAGCAGGTCGTCCGCCCAGTCGCGGCAGCCGCGCGTGGCGTCAATTGGCGTAAACTCGGTTTCACCGTAGCCGCGCAGGTCGGCGGCGATGGCGCGGAATCCGCCGGGCAAGGCCAGCATGGTCTCCTCCCAGTAGGTGGCCGAGGAGTTGTTGCCGTGGACGAAGAGTACCGGGACACCATCGACCGGGCCGCTGGACAGGACGTGGATCTGGAGCCGGGGGGTGCCCACCATCTGGGAGGCGATGCCTGGGAGGCTAGGGATGTCACTCACCGCTGAGTCCTTTCGTCGTTCGTCGTTCGTCGTTTGTTAGGCCGAAGAGGACCCGCTGGGCCGCCACCGCTGCCGAGCGCCGCAGGGGTGGCGCACCGGAGGACCCGCTGGGCCGCTACCGCTGCCGAGCGCCGCAGGGGCGGCGCACCGGGGGACCCGCTGGGCCGCCACCGCTGCCGAGCGCCGCAGGGGCGGCGCACCGGGGGACCCGCTGGGCCGCCACCGCTGCCGAGCGCCGCAGGGGCGGCGCACCGGGGGACCCGCTGGGCCGCCACCGCTGCCGAGCGCCGCAGGGGC
>CAISPW010000367.1 GCA_903887465.1 uncultured Oscillochloris sp.
GGGCTGATTCTGATGCATTCACGAAGGCTCCAGAATCGCCGAAACGGGCCGTTTGGACTCAAAACAAGGCGCGCCGACCCGGCCTGAAATAAGCTTAATGCCTATGGGGGTGGCGTTGCCACCCCCAAACCCCCGCCGAATTCGACTTTGCTCATGCCCTGCCGCGCCAGGCAGGGCATGAGCAAAGTCGAATTCGCTAGAAATCAACAAAAAGCCGAGGCTGGAGCGTAGCTCCAAGGACGTTGCCTCAGCCCTGGGGCGGCGGCAGAGCGGATCTGCAAAGCTCATTGAAGCTCACGCCGCCGCCGCGCAGCGCCAGCGTATTCAGCGCTGCGCAGATCTCCGCACGCTCGCTGCGGATCGTCTCGGTGCCCCCATAAAGACGCGCCCGATCCAGATTCTCACGCAGGCGGGAC
Organism: uncultured Oscillochloris sp.; assembly: GCA_903887465.1. Taxonomy (GTDB): domain Bacteria; phylum Chloroflexota; class Chloroflexia; order Chloroflexales; family Chloroflexaceae; genus Oscillochloris. Next base: position 417 of record CAISPW010000367.1, read on the forward strand.
TCAAGCGTCAGGTACTCGATCATGTACTCGGCAGCGAGCCGCCCCTTCAGCTCGCGCAGGCCCCGCTCGTAATCCAGCCCGTAGATGCCTGCGCCGTGCGCCATCCCAGCATCGGGCCGGGGAGTGGCGCTGGACAGCGGTGCGCGCCGACCGCTGCGGGTGAACAGGACCGGGAGCCACCACTCATCGGTGTCGGAGAGCGCCGCCCGCGCAATGGCGACGGCTTGCTCAATTGGGCGCTGCTGATCCAACTCGCTGAAGAGCGCCCGCCCAAACTGATCGGCCGCTAGCAGTGATAGATCCCCCTGCATTGCCAGCACTGAGGGCACCCCCGCGCGTACCAGGCGCGCCCCCAGCGTACTGAGCCAGCCATCGCTGTGGCTCAGGCCCGCCCCGCGACAGACCATGAGCACGATCAGTTCGGGCGGGCGCGGCAGGTCGGCAACCTGACGCACAAGCTCTGAACCAGGCAATGCATAGCCGAGGCCCGATTCGTCTTCAAGCCACAGGTGGAGCTCATCGTGTACACGCACGCCGTGCGCCACCAGGTAGACATAGCCCGGACAGGTGCGCAGATCGCGCATGAGGTTTGCGCGAGTTGGCGGGCGCGAGCCGGGCGGGCGGTCTGATCGGAGCGGTTCGGGGGGAGCTTGGCCCTGCCCGAAGATATCTCTCTGGTGTTCATCGGGGTGGCCCGCGATCTCGCGGGCGAGGATCGTATGGGGTCGACGGGCGCAGAATGCGTGAATCAGCTCGACCTGGCCCGCGACATTGATCGGCGCAAGCTGAAACCGCGCTGCGTCGCGCGGGGCGGCGACGAGGGCCACCAGCGCCGGACTTGCGAGGCCAAGGGGCGGTGCCGGATCGTCCGCATCAAGGGTACGACTCAGCCAGATCCTGGTGCTAAGCGCCAGGGGCCGGGATGGGTCACGCGGATCTCCCAAGGTTTCCCAGCGCAGCGCCTGAAGATTCTCGGCGGCGGCATCGCAACTCACCCGCAGGTGCAGCGGCGCAGCGGCGGCGCGGTGGTAGCCCAGCGCCTGATGCCAGGCGTTCTGCATAGGAGTCTGAAAGAGCATGGCGGTGAGCGCGCGCCCGTAGGCGCGGGCGTCCGCTGTCAGGCCCAGCAGCGCCGTCGGGTCAATCTCCACCTCGATGTCGGCAAGCAGCGCCGGCGTGCCGCCAACGGGCGACAGGCGCGCAGCGAGGGCATAGCGGCCCTGCTGCCCGCGCCCAAACCTGAGTTCAAAGTCGATCACCTGACTCATCGCCACCTCCCTTAGGGCATCCCTCGAAAGACCCGCCAATGTCTCAGGAACTGCCGCGCCGCATCCTTGAGCTATCCCCAGCAACTGATCTACACTTAGGCCACAACCGGCGACGAACGCGCAACGGGAGCCAGCCCAGATAAGGATCGCGCAGACATATGCCGGAGAGGGGATCGTTCGCCAGCGGCCCCAGGGCATGCTCTGGGGCCGACACGCCCGACATCAGCGGAGACTGAGCCAGCAGCGCTATGGATGACTCAGGGCTGATGTAACGTCTTTTGGGGCTGCGCCCCAGACCTGCTTTGGGTTGATTTTTGGCGGCTTCACCGCCAAAAATCAACCCAAAAAGATCGTTCGGGGGTAGCTTTGCCACCTCCAAACCCCCACCGGAGGCCACTTTGCAACCGTCCCTGATGGAGGACTACCGTGAGCATCGACAAGAATCGGGGAGCATTCCTGGCAGTGATGATCATCTCACTGCTCATCACCGTCGCCCTCTCGCCCAGCATGCTGACAATCGCATGCTGCATACTATTTGCGGGCTGTAGCCTGATCCTCTCCCGGATGCACGAGCAGAGCGCGGGCTATATGCTCGGCGGACTTGCCGTTACCAGCAGCGGTGTGGTCAGCGTTGCGGTGACCAACACGTGGGGCGAATGGTCGCCGCTCGCCACCGGCGCTGCGGCGCTGATCACGATGATCCTGGTCGGCCTGGGGTTGATCCGCAGTTGGAACGCGCGCATGCTCGTGCGCTACGGACAGCAGATCACCATTAACACCATTTTTGGCACTCGTCAGATCCGTGGCCCCATCCGCATTCGGAAACCGCGAGCCTGGCTCGGCAGCCGGATCATTGCCACCCTGTCCCTGCGCCCGATCAAGACTAATGTCCATGTTACCGAGATTGATATCTGCCCGGACGCCCCCGCCATCGGCGCGCCGATCTCCGCCATACGGCATGAGGCGATCAACCTGGAGGTTGCCCCCCGGACGACGAAGATCCACGCAATCGAGCTGAGCGTCAGCTACCACCTCAACGGCGATCACTGGTTTATGCTCTATAACATCCCCCACGCGCAGCAGTATATCGCGCAGCAGGAGAAGCGCATCAACTACGATCAGCCCGAGTACTGGGAGACCATCGTGACCGGCTTTATTGTCGAGGAGACGCCCGAGGTGCTGCGCCGGGTGATCCACCACGAGGGCTGGGGCGCAACAGCCGTGCGCGACCAGCGTGAGTGCGTGGCCGCACGGCTGCTGGAAAGGCTGCGTGCGGAGGCGGCGGAGATGGGCATACGTGTCGACCATATCGAGATCCTCACTGTGGACATCGATGCGCCGGAGGCGCTGCGGGCGGCGCGCAACAGCAGCGTGTATGATCTGGAGGTGGCCGAGAACCAGGTGCGGATGGGCAGCATCCACATCGGCCTGCAGCGCGACATCCTGAACCATATGCAGGATCTGCTCAACGACTCCGATCACCCGCTTCCGGCGGAGGTGGTTGCCACCATCGTCCGCAGCCAGATCCGTGAACTGAGCCGCACCACGACGCCGACGGCTGGCATTGGGGATGCGCTGGAGGAGGCGATTGGACACATTTCAGATCGCGCAAACTTAGTCTGAGCGCTTGTCGTGGGCGATCAGCGACGAACGCCGCGAACGGTCACGCTGGGTTGAACCATGCCTTACCCTGGGAGCCATCACGGGAAGATTGCGATGATCGTGTCGATCAGGCGGCAGATCGGCTCGACCGAGTCCGGGAAGTGGTAGCGGATGGCCGGCGCGAGCGCGCTCAGAGCATCGAGCAGGTTCGCCCGTGGCGACGGCAGCGGCGAGAGCGTGGCCTGCCTGCGCACAGACTGGGTGATCAGCCGCAGGATCTGGGCGAACTCGCGCTGCGGCAATGCAGAAGCCCGCAGCCAGGACTGCCCAAGTTCGCTCACCAGGATCACGAAGGCGTCGGACGCCGGCCCCTGATCGTCATCCATATCTCCGGCGAGCAGGCCCATGAGCACCGCAAAATCCCGCGTCTCGACCGGCCCGGTCGCGCCGGTCGAGACCCGCAACTGATCGGTCAACAGCAGGCTGTAGGGAGAATCGGGCGAGGCTTCCCCACGCGGCGGGAGCGTCGCCTGCGCTTGGGGCCACGATGTGATCAGCAGCGCGCAGGTGAGCAACTCCACGATGCTCCCGCCCGTGGGCGCATCCGGCTGGGCGAGGGCGTACTCGGCGGCGCTCCACGCCTGGGAGATCGCGGCGAGCCACTCCTCGCGTGAACGGATCGCTGGCCCGAAGATCTCATCCCAGCCCACGCAGGCGACCATGGTATCTGCGCGTAGCATGGGCACGAGGGTGTGCAGGAGGCGCGAGACGAACGTGGCGGCGAGCGGCTGCGTCACGGTCTGGCGCGCAGCCCATGCCTCCCAGCGCTCGCGCACATCCGTGAGGGTCGTCTGCCAATCGGCACGCCCCAGCAGGTACTCTGCAAACTGCGGGTGGCTGAAGGCCAGGCTCGCATCGCCCGTGGGCCGACGAAAGCGGTCGAGCCGCTGGGCCAGGGCATCAACCGCAGAGGGTATGACGTTCAACACCTCGGCCAGTTGCTCTGGCCTCAGCGGCTGGCGTGCAACAGCGAGCGTCGCAAGGGTGAGACGCAGGAACAGCACCTCCGGCTCAGAGATGCAGCGGCACTCCATCTGATCAAGCTCATGGTCGAAGAGGTCGCGGAAGGTGTGGAGCGGCGGGATCTGCTGGAGCACCTCGTCCGGGTCGTGTTCCATACGCAGCGCCTCTTCGAGCGTGTGGCAGAGTGAAACCACCGCCGCAGGCAGACCGGCGCTCAGCGTTTCAATCTGCTGGCACATCGCCGGATCCGCATAGATATGGTGCTGCTCGAACAACATGCGCCGAATATCCGCGACGTTCAGCGGCGGAAGATAGTGCGCGTGGGCAGATGTACGGAAGGGGTGAATGTGATCAAAGTGGGACGTGATCGCCGCGCGCACCACGGGCCGCATGGTCACCACCACGCCGACGTTATCGGGGAGATGGGCCGGAAACAGATCGTGAAAGAGGGCACGCTCGCTATGGTCACATTCGTCGAGCCCATCGAGCAGGATCAGGAGCTGGGGCCAGCCACGGCGACGGGCCACCGACCACGGCTGGATACGCACTTTTTGAATCAGCCCGGCAAGTGAGTAGTGATGCGCAGACGGAAGGTTGCCCCGCAACCGCAACTGCTCGCGCAGCGTCTCCAGGGCGAGGTCAACCGACCGGCGTCCCTCGACACGGGTGAAGGTGTAGATCAGCGTCTCGGGCCTACGCCGATGGGCGAGGTATCCCATGAGCGCGGTTTTGCCAAAGCCAGCCTCGGCGAACACGAGGTGGTAGCCTGGGCTTGTGCAGATCTGCGTGATGAGTTCGACGATCGCCGGTGAGAGGTAGTAGGGATCGTGGGCGGGCGGCGGCGGCCCATATGGCGACGTGGCCTCAGCGCATAGATCGCTAAAGCTCAACCCAAGGAGATCCCGTGCAAGGTTGTTCAGCCCGTTGATGATCTGCGCAAGATCGTGGCGGAGCGTTTCAGTCCCACCGTAGTGTTGCGTCTCAGCGATATTTTCATTCAGCCGATGCTCAAATATGAGCAGATCACCATAGCGCACATGCGGAGTGCCAAGCCGATGCTTGAAGAGGGACAGGCCGCGCTCATATTTTGGGTAGGTATCCACAAGCGCTTAGTCCACCGTATGGATCAGGCGAATATAGCCAGGCACCTTCTGAACATACTGCGGGCGCTTGGGGTCGGACTCAAGCAGGTGGGTCAGCCGGTCAACCAGCTTGCGCAGCGAGTCCTCGTCGGCGGGCTTCTTGGCGACGGCCCAGACATGGTCGATCACCTCTTTGTGCGAGCAGAGACGGTGACGGTTCGCGAAGAGGTAGTCGAGGAAGCGCCGCTGGAGCGGCGTGAGCTGGCGCCAGCCCTCGAACAGCCGCGTGCCAAAGCGGATCTCGCCATCGGGCATGATACAGAGCGGCGGCACCTCAGCCGGGTCGGCGGGGACGATCTCAGCGGGGGCGAGCTGGGGCAGATCGACCGCCGCGATCACCTCGGACAGTTGGGCCAGCGTGATCAGAGTGTTACGCTCATCGGCGTGATCGGCGCAGGTCTGGAAGAGCGCCTCGCAGAGGTTGAGCAGCGCACGGGGCGATCCGCCCGCCGCGCGGACGATCTGGCTATCGGTATCCTCGACATTCCCCGACGCATTGCGCTGGGCCAGGCGGGTGATCAGACCATTGCTAAACGCCTGGAGCCGACGCGAGAGCAGTTCGCGCAGCAGATCATCGCTCCAGCGCACCGCCAGCACCTGGATGCGGTCGTCGCGCAGGCGTCCGCGCCCCTGGAGTTCGTGGACGACCTCGGAGGGAATGAAGAACTTGAAGGCGATCTGATCCGCCTCGATGATCGCCAGATTCGCCAGCAGCGCCTCGATCAGATTGGCACCGGCGGCCCAGTCTGCGGCGGTGTCGAGCACCTCGTCCACCCCATCGACCAGCACGTAGCAGCCACGAAAGCCCAGGGCAACCACGAGATCGGCGAGGAGCTGAACGCGGCGGGAGATCGGGATGCGGTCGATTGCGTAGGGCTGGTCGTCGAAGCTCTGTGGCAGCCAGCCGTGCCCTGCCAGCCTGCGCCGCTCGGCGGGGATCAGGTAGTCGCCATAGGTAAGGCACAGCCAGGCGATCTGTCCGTGCAGGTCGGGGCTTATGTGCGCGTCGATCTGCAGAACCCGCTCGGCCTGAGCCAGCGCCAGCACCACCCGTCTGGCCAGTTCGTGGAAGTGTGGCTCCGGGGGAATGATCGTGGTCACGCGGTAATGCGCGGTGATCGGCATCCAGTCGGTGAGGCGCACCACCAGAGGACGCGGGTCGGCGGCGTCACGCCGGCAGTGCTGCTCAAACATGCGGCGCATGCTGCTCTTACCAGAGCCACGCGGCGCGTGCAGGATGCTGCTGCGATACACGGTAGAGTCAATAATCGCGTTATACGACGGGTGGGCCACGAAATACTCGTTGAGCTGCTCGCCCTCGTCATCGGCCTGCTTGAGGGCAAACGGATTGCCAAGGAACCCGACGTGCGCGAGCCACTCCTGCAGGTTCATCATCCGCGTGACCCTTTCCTACGTCGCGCAGGGTGCGGTCGAGAGGGGTGAAATCGAACCACATCCCATGAGAGCCTATCAGCCAACCAGGTAAAAGTCAAGCGGGTCGCCTTCGCCAAAAGGGCTGCGGGGGTGAAGAGTCTCAGCCAATTATCGCCCATCCATGCCGGGCATGCGCGCGACATCCCTCTGATTCCCTCGCAATATCCGTCTGATTCCGGCGCAATATCCCTCTGATTTCCTCGCATTTTCTTCTATAATTGCGCTCACAGTTAGCTATAGGTGTGGCTGTTTCTTGCGCATGGTTCAATCCAGCTTTAGGCATGGTTCAAAATCGGCCATTCCAGCGTGACCGTCCTGCGATGAGGCGACGCGGCGATGACGTGCTTCTATCGCCTCATCGCGTCATCGTCTTGTCGCTGAACGGTCACGTGGGTTTGAACCATGCCTTACCGTATGGGCAAGGGTGCGCTAAAGCGAAGACGCGCCGCAGCGCCGCAGCGCCTCGGCGCATCCCCGGCCCCGCTGGACCTTCCACCCAACACCGCCAAGCTGCGCGGGTTGGGCGCTACGTGTATCGAAAGTCTAGGCAGATATGACGAGGAAGCATCATCTCACCGCCGTCACGAATATCCGTCCACATCGCGGGGGCGCACAGCCACGGTCGCCAAAGAGGAGAGATCTCGCTATGGAGCTACCGCGCGCGCGCCATTTTGTCGACCGCCCCGCTGTGACCGGACTGATCGCCCAGCGCCTGCACGATCTGCTGCATTCCCTCCCGGTACTCCAGTGTATCGTAAACATCTACGGGGTGCCTGGGATCGGCAAGACCGCGCTGCTGGCTGAGACGGTGGCGGTCCGCCGACACGATGCGCGCCTGATCACGATCAGCTTTAGCGTTGACGGGCTCGGCCAGGAACTCCAGCCTGCGAAGGTGCGCTTCCTCAGATGCTTCAGGGGATACGCGGCTACGCTGACCGGCGATCTCGGCGCGCTGCTGGAGGGGCTTGCCGAGACGAGCGACGAGCCCACGATCAACCGGGCGCTCCAGGCCATGGTGGCGAGCCTAAACACGCAAGAACGCCCGGTTCTGCTCGTGCTTGACGCCTGGGAGAGCGTGCCCGAGGCGCTGTTCGCCTGGATCGAGCGGTCACTCCTTCTGCCACTGATGCGCGACACGCGCCTGCTCTGCATTCTGGGCAGCCAGGCTCCCTTGCGCTGGCGTCAGTTCGAGGTGCGCCGACGGGTCAAGGCCGAGCAACTCACGGCCCTGGATCTGCCGTCCACCACCGCACAGATCCACCAGGATGCCGAAGTGGGCCAGGCGATCTATGCGATCACCTTCGGGCACCCGCTGGCGAACGAAGAGATCTACCGCGTGGTCGCGCGGCCCGGAGCGTCGGCGCACGAACTGAGGCAACTGGTCGAACAGCGCCGCGCCGAGCTGGCGGCGCTGGTGGTGCGCAAGATCTACGGGCGGGTGCAGGGCGGTGTCTCCGACGAGCTTAACCAGATCTTCCACGTGATTGCGCTGTTCCGCGAGTTCGACATCCACACCCTGCGCACCGTCCTGCCGCAGTTCTACCCGGCGTTCAAAAACCGCAGCGACTCGGCGCTGCTGCTCTCGATCAAGCAACTCCTCGACACCCGCCTGCTTGAGTGGAGCGACGATAGCCGGGCCTACCAGCTTGACCGGACGATGCGTAAGATCTTCACCCGCGCACTGTCGCTCGGTGATCCTGAGCATTACGCGCGGATCTGTGATGCGGCGATGCGCTACTACCAGCAACTCATCCGCGAGGTGCCGGGAAACCGGAACGTGTACGTCGTGGAGTATTTCTACCATTCCCTTTACAAAGCCGAACCAGTTCTATATAATGAAAAAACTACCGAGAGTCGTTTGAGGCAGATCATCCGCACCTACTACTACAGCCCGGATGGCCGGTATCGCGATGACGCGGAGCTGTACCGGCTGCGCGAGCGATTCCTCCAGGACACGGAACTGCCGCTGCTCCTGGGCAGCCGTGACCTTGAAAAGGATCTGTTTGTCTGCCTCATCGACGAGGCTCTGGAAGCACCCCCCTTAAACGGGAGCGACCGATGGCCCAGTGTAGCTGCCTTCAAGTAGCGATCACACCGAGGCTCACCTTCTGCCTGGCAGGAGATCTGAGCGGATGTTCGGCTGTGAGCGCACCGCCTCGCTTGCGATTGTAGAGGTTTCCACACATCCCGTGGGGGCCTCTCTTTCTGTACGCCATCAGAGGCCGTCAGCGCACCCCTTCCCCTCACCCACGTCCACGGGAGCCTCAAACGACGGAGAGACCCTATGCCGCCGGTTGAACTTCCTATCCGCACCAAGCAGATCTACGGGCGCGCCGCGCTGCTCGATCAGCTGGACAGCGCCCTGGCCAGCCGAACCGACCAGCCCGTCCTGCTGTTGCTCATCGGCGACGGCGGCACGGGCAAGACGCGCGTCCTTGAGGCGCTGCTTGAGCGGCTGGACGCGCAGCATCGCCTGCACCTGCCGATCTACGACTTCTACCACATTGACCGCTTTCGGGCCAGCGCGATCGAGGAGATGATCGTCCGGCTCTTTGGCGCGCAGCGGCCCGACGCGGCAGCGGCCTTCGGGCCGTATGCCGAGGCCCGCAGCCGACTCAACACCGCGCGGCAGAGCGGCCAGGCATTTGAGCAGGCCCAGGCCGATGTGTGCCAGACCTTCATCCGCTGCTACAACACCCTGACCGAGCGCGAGCCCGAGGGGCCGGCCGTGCTGCTCTTCGACTCGGTGGAGCAGGCGGTGAACCTGCACGACGGTGCCGAGCTGCGGCTGATGCAGCGAGCATCGGCGGCGAGCGCGGGCGGCGAACACTGGTTGAGCGAGGTGCTGCCCAAGCTGCGCAACACGGTAGTCATTCTGTCGGGACGCCCGCAGACGCTCTACGGCACGCCCGTGGAGCTGTACGAGCGGCTGCGCGGCAAGATGTCCGCCCAGCATATTCCGATCAGCGGGATGGATCGTGCGGCGTCGGATGACTTCGCCCACGCCCTGCGCGAGAAACTGTGCGCCGTCGGCCAGCCAGAGATCCACGAGTTTGCCGAGGCGGTCAGCCTGGACGCCGAGACCTTGCAGCTTTGGCATCGGATCTCGGGCGGCCTGCCGTTCTGGATCGCCATGCTCTTCACATGCACGATGTTCGGCGTGATCCCGCCCGAGGTCGATGCGTTCCACGAGCAGATCCGGGCCGGGGGAGGGGGATCGCCCGAGCTGGATCCGCCAGCGCAGCAGCGGCTGCGCGACGCGGTAATGCGATCCTTCCTGGGCGAGATCGACTCAAATACGCAGACCCTGCTGCTGGCGCTGCAGTGGATGGCCACTATCCGTAAAGGCACCTCGACCGCCATGCTCCGCCGGATCGCCGAGGCCGAAGGCGTCGATGTCGGTGCCCCAGAGACGTTGGCCGAGCATCTGGGCGAACTGCTGATCGTCAAGCGCCGGGTGGTGCCGCGCTACACCTTCGACGGCACAGCCGGCGCGGAGATTTTGCTCTTCCTGCACGACGAGCTGTACCACTGGCTCGACCGGAACCTCTCGGGGGCGGTGCAGCTACGCCCAGCCGTGAGCCAGGCTCTGATCGACTGGTACGACCAGGCCATCACCGCCGCCGAGGCCGCCAGGCTGGCCGCCGTCGAGCGGCTGCTGACCGTGGGGCCAGAACACCCCGAGGCGACCGCGCTCGCCCGCGCCGAGGCGGACCACGCCCGCCGCCGTGATATGCTGGTGCTCGACCGCCTGGGCTACTACTATCAGTTCGACCGCGAGCGTGGCAGCGCCGAGTACAACATGCAATCCTACGCGGCGATTATCCGGCGCGAGGTGGGCTACGGCGTCATGCTACGCCAGGAGGCTCTGCGCAGCTACTACCGACTTGACCAGGGCGTGCCCTTCGCCGTGGAAGTCGAGTGCGCCGCGCGCTGGGTGCTGCGGGCCACACACTATGAAGAACCCCAGGCTCTGGCGCTGCTCGACCGACTTGGCTTCTACTGGGCGTGCGAGGCCGAGGTACCCGGTGCCCACTACGCGCTGTTGCACCTGGCGGTGGCCGAGTTGCTACTCCACCGTCATCCAGAAGGGCGTGAGACGATCCAACGCGAGTTGGCGGCCGCACGAGCGAGTATGGACGGGCTTGCGCCGAGCGACAATCCGGATATCCAGCAGTGGCGCAGGATGCTCCAGTCACGCATTGATAATGGTGCCGGGTATAACTATCGCCTGCGCTATGAACTCTTCGACGCGGCAGAGGCATACCGCCGCGCACTGGCGTATAGCACCGGAAGCCACCTGGCGCTCGCACAGCTGCGCGGTGAGCCGCTCAACAATATCGCCTTTGCCTATTCCGAGCAGGGCAATGCCGACGAGGCCCGCCGCTTTGCGCTCGAGGGGCTGCGATCCCGACAGCGCTACTCCAGCGACTATACCGTGGCCCTGAGCCTGAACACCCTGGCCCGGATCGAGATCCGCGCCGGCCAGTTTCTGATGGCCCGCGAGTACGCCGAGCAGGCGCTGCAGATCTTCCGGCGCTACCAGAGTTCACGCGGCCTAAGCCATTGCCTGCCGGTGCTGGGCGAGGCCAACCGCAAGCTGGCCGAGCAACTTAGCTATGTGATTAGCCGCCAGGAGCAGACCTTCAGGCACGCCCTGGCCCTGTTTGAAGAGGCGAAAGCCCTGCTTGAGCGCGAGCATATCACCAGCGCCGAGCGCTGGCGCGAGGTACTCCAGGGGCTCGGCTGCACCTACCGCAGCTACGGGCAGGCCCTGCATAACCGAGGGGCGGATCCGGAGCGCGCCGACCAGTACTTCTCGACGGCCCACACATGGCTGGAGCGGGCGGTCGATCTCGCGGTTGAGAATCAGCCAGCGCTCATCGTGATGGATCTGCACGAGCATCTGGCGACCATCCACGTCAACCAGGACGAGTACGATGAGCGGGTCGAGATCCACCTCCAGCGGGCCGAGGCCCTGTCCCCCGCCGAGTACCGCTACGAGCGCGGGGTCGGGATGCGCGGCACCCGTCGGCCGGTCTACGGTTTCTGGCGCGTGCTGGCCCAGTGCGAACTTCAGCGCATGATGCTCGGCTTCGGCTGCTACGACTCCGGCCTCTACTCGCGGGATCGCGAGATCCGCACGCGCACGCTCATCCGTCGGCACGACCCGGTCGATCTCCAGGAGGCCGGGCGGCACATGCTGCTGATGCTCGCCTACGTCCTCCAGTACGCCCACTCGTCGCAACTGCTGGAGCGCGCCAGTTCGCTGATCCTGCGTGAGTTGCGCCGCGACCGCAGCAGAGATGAGCTGAAGCTGATCGCGACCGCGATCTACCAGGCGTCGCGCGACTACCGGCTGGATGACAGCCAGGCGTGGCGGCTGGCCGAGCGGCTGATCGACCAGGCATATAGCGACATGGGGGATGATCCAGCCGGCGAGATCTGATGATACCGCACATTTTCGATAACATTTTGGGGGCTGTAGGCCCGCGAAATAGCCCTATCTCGGGTTGAGATTACCAGCGAAACTGGCAATCTCAACCCGAGATAGGGCGGGCCTTAGGGCAACAGCCCTAGCGAGGAGCAGGGTATGGATGACCCCGACAGCCTATTCTTTCCGCACCCCAGCGCACTAATCGGTCGCGAGCGCGAGATCGGCGCGGCCGTCACCATGCTCGACGCCCCGCCCTTCGGGACGCGCGTGCTTTACCTGTACGGCGAGGGCGGCGTGGGCAAGACCTCGTTGCTCTACACCATCCGCGAGATCGCCAGGGAGAAAAGTGCCGCAGGCCAGCCCATCCTCCGCGCCCACGTGATCGACCTGCAGGATGTGCGTTTCAACCAGGCGATCATTTTTATGATCGCCCTGCGCGACCAGCTGATCCGGGCGGGCGTGGTAGCCCAGCGCTTCGGCGCGTTTGACGACGCCTTGCGCGTCTACCGGAATGTGGTCGGGGTCGATTCCAACGCGGAGAGCGAGCACTTCCAGCGTATCGAGGGCGTGTTCCTAGACTGCTATCGGGCGGTCGCGGCAGAGCAGCGCGTACTGATTGAGATCGACACCTTCGAGCGGCTCGACATCGCGATCTCGGAGATCGAGCGCTTCAACTTCCGGGCGAACCGGCGGCTCGATCTGTGGCTGGCCCAGATTGCGGGCCGGCTTCCCAACACGATCATTGTCATCGCCGGACGCCAGCGCGCCGCGCAGCTCACCATGCTCCGCGAGGCACTGGGCGACAAGCTGGTCGCCCTGGAGATTGGGGCGTTGAGCGCCGAGCAGAGTGCGCAGTTCGTCGCGCAGGCGACGCCGGAGCTGGCCGACTGGAGCGAGGTACTCCATCGCGCGTCAAGTGGGCGACCGATTGTGCTGCTGATCGCAATCGCTTGTGTGCGCGCCGGTAAGCTTGATCCGAGCGATCTGCTGACCGAGGGCGACGGCTACCCCGATAATAGCGCCCGGCTGACGGCGGCCCTGCTCAAGCTGATCGTCGACGAGATCGCGGTCAGCCACCCCGAGTGGAGCTACCTGCTCACCCGCGCGCTCTACCTACGCAAAGGGCTCGACATCGGCCTGCTGCGCCATCTGGCCGCCGGAGAGAACCCGCATGATCTGGCCAGGATCGAGCACGCCTACACCAGCTTCGGCAGGCTCCCGATCACCAAGTGGATCGGTGATCGGGTGATCACCCTGCACGATGAGCTGTACGACCTGCTCTTCGGCAAGCTTGGCCAGCTCAAGGATGCCTGCGTGTGGTATGAGGCGACCATCGCCTATCTGGACGTGCAGATCGCCAGCCCCGATCTGGCGGGCGAGGCGGCCGATCTCTACCACATCTCGCTCAGACAGGGACTCCAGGTCGAGCGGCTGTTCTACCGCATGTGTATTGACACCGACCCGCTGGCTGGCTATCAGGACTACCGCGAGATCACGGTGAGCGCGATCCGCAACCACGCCCACGACTTCGACGCGATGCTGCGCAGCGAACTGGCCCGCTTCTACGACGACCATACCGCCTGGGGGGTCTACTATCGCAGCCAGATCGCACGCAGCGGGCTGAGCTGGGAGCGTATGATCTACGAGGAGCAGGTGCGCTGGGTCTACCGTTGCACCTTCACCCACATCGAGGGCGAGAACCGCTATGTGCGCGCACTCCAGACAGCGGATGCGATCCGCGCCGATTACGCGGTGATCATCGACGGCAACCCCCTGGCCCGCTGCGACCTTGTCGTCTCGGAGCTAGAGGCGAAGCTCTACCACGCTGATTATGACGACCGCACAGAGGAGATCCAGCAGGAATATGCGGAGGTGGTGGCCGAACTGGAGCGGTTGCTGGCCAAGGAGGTACAGTCCGGGGAGGAGAACCGACTTGCGGCAAGCCAGCGCAAGCATATCACCCTGCTGCTCAGCATTGCCTACAACAGCTGGGGCTATCACGCGCGGGTCTGGCAGCACCTGCCTGCGGCTATCGCCCGCTACAAGACCGCACTCGTTTACCAGCGTGACCTGGGCGACGAGATTGCCCTGCAGCACGCGCTGACCCTGAACAACTGCGGGTACGCGCTCGCGCTGCAGGGCGATCTGGAGCGCGGGCTGGCCTACGTCGATGGGGCGCTGCGGATCTACCGGCGGCTGAACGCACTCCACAGCATCGGCGCGAGCCTGAACACGCGCGCGCGCATCCTGCTCCAGCTGAATCGCGCGCACGAGGCGCTGGAAGTGGTGACCGAGGCGCGCGAGATTTTCCTCGATATGGCCAGCCGGCGCAACCTAGCCCTGGCCGCGCAGAACGAGGGCAACGTACGGCGCTGGCTGGCCTACCGCCAGCGCCGTGATCGGGGGCGCAGCGAGGAGGAGTACCGCCGGGCGATCAGCCGCTACGAGGAGGCACTGGCCTTATTCGAGGGGCTGGGCAGCGGCGAGTTGACCCGCAAAATTGAGTTTCTGCAAAACCTCGGCTGCACCCACCGCAGCCGAGGGTTCGCCCGGCTGCAGCGCAAGGAACCCTGGCAGGACGAGATGGATCATGCCCGGCGCTACCTCCAGCAGGCGCTCGACCTCTGCCCGTCCGACAGGTACAACGTGTGGCCGATTGTGCCAGCCCTGCTCGAAGATATCGCCGTGACCTATGTGAACGAGGGTAACCATGCCGAGGCGCTGGGCTACCTGGCCCAGGCCCGCGCCGCCGTACCGGCGATCTACCGCATCGACGACGGCATCGGCATTAACGACACGCTGGAGACGCGCGAGCAGAAGATCTACTGGCTGCGGCTGGGGCAGATCGAACTCCAGTACGCACTCTGCCGCTTCGGCGAGGGCAAGCTGCAAAGCTGGGGGGCGCGCATGGTGCGGGCCTGCGCCTGCCTGCTGGCCTACGCGCCGCGCGCGCCCCAGCTCCATGCGCTGCGCTACCTGGCCCGCCGCGAGATGCGCGCCATCGGCGATGTGAACATTCTGGAGGCGCAGCGCCTGGAGGCGTACTGGTCAGCGCGGCGGCTCAACCTGACGGGCGAGCCATTCGCTGAGATCGACCAGCTCTTCAGGGAGGTGATCGAGGATATCGACCTGGGTATTCCGCCCGATGATCTGCTGTAAGCGCATGATCATCGCCCCTGATGCGTGATGCGCAGGTCACAGATCACACCCGAGGAGTGGCGTGCCCTAATAAAATAAGTAGAGTGGACATTTTTTCGGGGAGACACGCCCTCCCCGTGCGCCTCCCTCACGAACCAGCAGTGGGATAGCGACCAATGATCGACATTATCTGGGATCAAGCGCACAACACGCCCCGCAACCTCGCCGCAGCACCGGCGAATGATTGCCGCAGGATCGGCGTGGCCCACGACTGCCGCGCGGTGGCGCTGCAAGACTGCCGCGCCCTCTGGCCGGAGGCCCGGCGGGCTACGGCTTCGGTGCAGGCTCTGCGCCCGCACGCCCTGCTGCGCACGCTGCCGCTGGATGACGAATACCAAGTCGCCTTTGTGCCCTCGTGCAGCCAGATCGCCGTGCTGAGCCGGGCGGCGTGTCGGCTGCTGGAGCGGCTACCGCTGGGTGCGGACAGCCACGTCGAGGAGCTGGAGGCGGTCGAGCAACTCTTCGCCCTGGGGCTGCTCAGCGACGGCGACCGCGCGATCCCGGCCCCAGCCGCATCCGAGGTGCTGGTGGCTTGGTTGCATCTGACCAACGCCTGCAACCTGCGCTGCGGCTACTGCTATATTCAGAAGAGCGGCGAGTCGATGAGCATCGCAACCGCCCAGGATGCCGTCGATGCAGTAGTGCGCGCGGCCATCCGGCACGGCTACCCCGCGATTGCGCTCAAGTATGCCGGCGGCGAGGCCAGCCTGCGCATGGCCCTGGTGGAGCAGACCCACCGCTACGCCCAGGCGCAGGCGGCCCGGCACGGGCTGGCGCTCCAAGCTGGGCTGCTCAGCAACGGCACGGCCCTTACGCCGCGCAGGCTGGCCCGCATCGCCGCTATGGGCCTGCGCCTGATGATCTCGCTCGATGGGCTGGCCGCCGACAACGATACGAGCCGACTGACCATCGGCGGGGCCGGATCGTCCGGCAGCGTCACCGCCGGGATCGAACGCGCCCTGGCCGCCGGGATCGTCCCCGATATCGCAATCACCGTCACCAGCGCCAGCGTCGATGGCCTGCCAGATCTGCTCGTCTGGCTGCTCGACCGCGACCTGCCGTTCAGCCTGAGCTTCTACCGCGAGCCCAGTTGCGGCGGGGCGTCCCGCGATCTGCATGCCGACGCGCAGCGGATGATCGCAGGCATGCGCCGGGCCTACGCGGTGATCGCCCGCCGCCCGCCTCGCTGGAGCCTCACCGGCGCGCTGCTCGACCGCGCCGACCTCGCGCATGCCCACCGGCGCACCTGCGCGGTCGGGGAGAATTATCTGGTCATCGACCACCACGGCCAGGTGGCGAAGTGCCAGATGGTTCTCGACCAGCCGGTCAGCCACATTCGCGCAGACGACCCGCTCGGCATGATCCGGCTTGACCAGGCCGGGGTGCGCAACCTCGCGGTCGAGGAGAAGGCGGGCTGCCGCAGCTGTGACTGGCGCTACTGGTGCGCCGGGGGCTGCGCGGTGGCGACCCATCGGGCCACCGGGAGCTACGACGCCCGCTCGCCAAACTGCGCCATCTACCAGAGCCTCTGCCCCGATGTGATTCGCCTCGAAGGGCTGCGCCTGCTCCACTGGCACCAGCTGGCCACCCGCGCCTAGCCCCCATACTTTTCGAATAACGATTCTGTCGTCGCCCAGCCCTCACCCCCCAGCCCCCGCTCCCAGAACGGGAGCGGGGGAGCCGAATGCACTCTGATGCAGAATCTCCCCTCTCCCTCGATGCATATCTTTACCCACATCTTTTGCTCTGCCGAGATGGGTGAAGGAAAGAGGGTATATGAGGCGTCCTAATGCATAATACGGTACATTTCCGCAACTTCGACGAGGCGCTGAAACCCGTTCCACATTACCGTGACGCCGGGGTTGCCATCGCCTTTGCGCCCTTGGAAGCCGCCCAGTTTGGCGATCCAGCGCAC
>CAISPW010000368.1 GCA_903887465.1 uncultured Oscillochloris sp.
GGTCTGGGGCGCAGCCCCAGCGACGTTGCACCAGCCCTGACGCAAGACTCAGCGGGCACCTGAGTCTTGCCGTAGGCTGATATACTCACAGTAGCATATGGCTTCAGCTCAATCGAGGACTCTATGGCTAATCCGCAGTTAGACCCCCAGCTGGTATGGAATGCTCAGACTCTGATCGACCAGGCTCCGATCGGGATCGCCCGAACAACGGTTGGCGGCGATCTCCTGTATGCCAACGCTGCGCTGGCGCATCTGCTTGAGTTCGAATCGCCCGCCGCGATGCGGCGCGAAGGTGTCGCCATTCGATACAAAAATCCCACGGATCGGGCCGCGCTGATCGACCTGCTGCACTGCACCCACACGGTACAGGATCAGGAGATTACGATCATCACGCGCACGGGTGCCGAGCGGGTCGTGCTCGCGAGCCTCACACTAGAGGACGAGATCCTGTCGTCCATGCTGGTGGACATCACGGAGCGCAAGCACATCGCGGTTGATCAGCAGCGATCAACTGCGCGGCTGCAGGTGCTGGCTGATGCGTCACATGCATTTGCTGCAATAGGTCAGGACTATCAAGCCTTGCTGGATCACGTGGTGCGTCACGTGTGCGAAGTACTCGCCGACATGTGCCAGATCCGTCTGCTATCAGACGATGGGGAGTGGCTGAAGATCGCCGCCATCTACAGCCTCAACCCTGAGCTGGCGCAGTCGTTGCGTGCGCTGACGTATCATGTGGCGGAGCGCGTCAGCGATCCACGGTTGGCCCCCCACGTCTTCCGCAGCGGCGAGCCGATCCTCGTTCCGGTCATCACCAGAGATCAGCTGCAGGCGATTATTCCGCCCGAGCTCTGGTCGGCCTACGGGCAGTTCCCCCCGCACAGCTATATTGTGGTGGCATTGCGCGTCCACGGGCGCAGCCTCGGCGTGATGAGCTTGATCCGCTACCAAAGCGGCCAACCCGCCTATACCAAGGATGACTTGGCCCTGGCCCAGGATATCGCCGAGCGCGCGGCGATGGCGATATCCAACGCACAGTTGTTTGTGCAGGCCGAGCGCGAGCTGGCCGAGCGCAAGCGCGCCGAACAGGCGCTTGAATCCGAGCGCGCGCTGCTGACCCGCCGGGTGGCCGAGCGCACCGCCGACCTGAGCTTGGCCAACGCCGAGCTCGCCCGCGCCGCCCGGCTCAAGGACGAATTCCTGGCCAACATGAGCCACGAGCTGCGCACGCCGCTGAACGCGATCCTTGGCCGCACCGAGGCCATCGAGGAGGAGATCTACGGTTCCGTCACCGCGAAGCAGGTCGAGGTGCTGCATGGCATCGCGGAGAGCGGCCGGCATCTGCTGACCTTGATCAACGACATTCTCGACATCTCGAAGATCGAGGCCGGTCGGCTTGAGATGGAATACGATCTGCTTGACATTGATCTGCTTTGCACCGCGAGCCTCCACATGATCACTGAGACCGCCATGGTGAAGCGGATCAGCATCAGATCAGACCTCAGTGGCATGGTTCGCACGATCAGCGCCGACGAGCGTCGCATGAAGCAGATCCTGGTCAACCTGCTCTCAAATGCGGTCAAGTTCACCCCCGAGGGCGGCGAGGTTGGCCTAGAGGTGCGCGGCGATACGGAGCAGCAGACGGCAACCTTCAGCGTGTGGGATACGGGCATCGGCATTGCGGCGGACGATCTGCCGAAGCTGTTCCAGCCCTTCGTCCAGATCGACAGCAGCTTAAGCCGCCAGTACACCGGCAGCGGGCTGGGGCTGGCGCTGGTGCGGCGGCTCGCTGCGGCCCACGGCGGCAGCATGAGCGTCGAGAGTACCCCAGGGCAAGGCAGTCGCTTTAGCGTCACGCTGCCCTGGATCCCGGAAGCGCATGCGGCTGACGGCACTCCCGCAACTGCACGCATCCATGCGGCGACTCCTGCGGTCAGCCAGGCGCTGGTGATCGAGGACTCCGCCACGACAGCGGATCAGCTTGCGCGCTACCTGCGCGAGCTTGGTACCCGCGTGGAGATTCACCCCTTCGGCGCCGGCACCGTTGAACGCACGATCACCCTGCAGCCCGACGTGATTATTCTCGACATTCTGCTGCCGGACGAGAGCGGCTGGGATGTGCTATGTCGGCTCAAGGCCGAGCCGCGCACACAGGCGATCCCGGTGGTGATTATCTCGGTGGTAGACGAGCCCGCCCGCGCCCGCGAGCTGGGGGCCGCCGCGATGATCTGCAAGCCGATTGACCGGGCGACGCTGGCGCACGTGCTGCACCGCGTGGCCGCACGCCTAGTCGAGCCGCCGGTGAACCTGGCGCTGATTGTCGCCCCGTACGAGCAGCGCCCGCGCATACTCCTCGCCGAGGATAACGAGGCCAACATCGACGTGATGTTTGATTACCTGATGGCGAAGGGCTACGCGGTGACGATGGCGCGGAACGGAAACGAGGCGCTGCTGCGCGCGGAGGAGGTTCGGCCGGAGGTAATTCTGATGGATATTCAGATGCCGGGCATAGATGGGCTGGAGGCAATCCGTCGCCTGCGTAACAACCCAAACCTGCGCACGATTGCGATCATCGCGGTGACGGCATTGGCCATGCCTGGTGACCGGGATCGCTGCCTGGCGGCGGGGGCCGACGAGTACCTGACCAAGCCGGTCAATCTGCGGACCTTGGTGACGATGATCGAAGCCCAGCGGCGGGGGCGGGACTAGGGGCCGCATGAAACCCTGCGCGCCTGCGGCCCCGGCGCGCAGGGCTTAGGTTGATGTGCATGGGGGTGCAAGCCCCAGACCTCACAAAAAAAGAACGTGGGGGCGGAGAATCCGCCCCCACACCCCAACTATATCCGAAGATCCTAGCCGAGCAGCGCCTTGATCGCGTCCAGGGCGCGATCATAGTCAGGCTCCTGGCCAGCCACAGGCACATACTGGGCGTAGCGCACGATGCCATCGGCATCGACGACAAACACCGCCCGGCTATCGAAGCGGAAGTCGCCGAGCAACGTGCCGTAGGCCGCGCCAAAGTTCATGTCGCGGTGATCCGAAAGGGTCTGCACGTGGTCGGCGTTATTGCTGCCGCACCAGCGGGACTGGGCGAAGGGCAGGTCGGCGCTCACGGTCACAAAGCTGGCCCGATCCTTGAGTGTGGCGGCCTCCGCATTGAAGCGGATGGTCTGCTTGCTGCACACACCGGTGTCGAGAGAGGGTACCACGCTGATCAGCAGGGGCTTGCCGGCGTAGGTAGCCTTTGTCACCGTCTCGAACGCATTGGTGATCAGCTGGAAGTCAGGGGCCGCATCGCCCGGCTTCAGCTCAGGGCCGGTGAGACTGCGGGGGCCAAAGAAGTCAAACGCCTCGGCGCGCTGGGTGGTCATACCTGTGTGCTCCTTGATCAATACTGCGGAAATACGAGTGATTGTAGCCATGACTCAAGCGGTTTGTCAAAGGCCAGTTCCAGGGCTTCGCCGCATCGCCGCCAATATGATGATGCGGGATGTCTGGTGGGAGCGGCGCTAGATCGCGGCGATGACGCGGGCGACCACCTCGGCGGCGGGGCCGTGGGCGTTGATCGTAACGAGGATGCCGCGATCACGGTAGAAGTCGATCAGAGGCACCGTCTCGTGCGCGTAGACGCGCAGGCGCTCCAGGATCACCTCGGGGGCGTCGTCGTCACGCTGGGTGAGCTGGCCGCCACGGGCGCAGCAGCGCGCCACCGCGTCCGCGTCGTCGATGTGCAGCGTGAAGGACTCGCCCCCACCCGTGCAGATCCGGCGACCGCTCATCCGGCGCACGGCCTCGTCGGCGCTAATCTCCAGCGAAATCACCGCGTCGAGGGGGCGGCGAATATCGGCGAGCATAACCTCAAGGGCGAGCGCCTGGGGCCGTGTGCGGGGGAAGCCGTCGAGCAGGAATCCCTGGCTCGCAGGTACCTCGGCCAGCCAACTGCGCATCAGCCGATCCATCAGGGTGTCGGGGGCGAAGTGGCCCTGCTCCACAATCAGGCCGATCTCGCGACCGATCTGGCTGCGGGCGGCGATCTCCTGGCGCAGTCGCTTGCCAGAGGCGATTACGGCCAGAGGGATGCGCGCAATCAGCAGGTCGGATATCGTACTCTTCCCGGCACCCGGCGGGCCGATCAAAATAAGATGTTTCATAGCACCACTTGGCGAGATGCCCTGGGAGGGCGAAACCCTCTCGGGGCTATCCTCTATTTTCCGATCTGATCCAGCGCGGTCTGAGCGTTGGTGTAAGACGGGTCAAGCTCCAGCGCCCGCTTGTACTCGGCGCGGGCCTCGTCGTTGCGGCCCAGCTTCTCCAGGGTGCGGCCGAGGCCGTAGTGGGCCGAGACGTAGTCGGGCTTGATCGTAATCGCGCGGCGGAACTCTGGCTCGGCCTCGGCGTACTTTCCGAGGTTGAAGAGGCTCCAAGCCATGCCGTTGTGGGTCTCGTCGTTGGAGTCGTCGATCTCAAGCGCCTGCTGGAACTCGGCCACCGACTCCGCGTACTTCTCCTGGTACTGCAAGATCCAGCCGAGGCCGGTGGCGGCGAAGGCGTAATGGCCGTTGATCGCGAGCGCCTTGCGGTAGGCCGCCTCGGCCTGCTGGTAGTCCTGCTTCTGCCCATCGGTGTTTGTGTTGTGAAAGCCGCTGAAGAGGTACGCCTCGCCCATCCACGCATAGACGAGCGCGTCGCGGGTGTTGCGCTCAGCGGCGCTCTGGAACTGCGCGATTGCGGCGGCGTAATCTTTGTGGTCGTAGGCGATACGCCCCTTGCCGAAGTAGGCGTCGGCGGCGGCGGGATCCAGCTGGATCGCCGCATCAAAGGCGGCGTCGGCCGTATCGGCCTCGCTCTGACGATAGTAACTCCAGCCGATCCCAACCTGGGCACCGGCGTAGGACGGGTCGAACATAAGCGCCTGCTGAAACTTGGCGCGGGCCTGGTCGTAGTCCTTAGCGCTGCTAAACAGGTAGCCGAGGTTCGTGTGGAATATCGCCAGCTTAGGCTGGAGGTCGATTGCCTTCTGGTAGTTTGTCTTGCTCTCGGTCAGGCTGCTGTCGCGATTGCTGAAGGCGTAATCCTGGGAGAAGGTGACGGCGATGGCGTTGTAGGTCAGCGCTTGGATTGGCTTCGACGCCTTGGACAGACCATCGACAGCCTTATCGGCCTCGCTGAGGGCCGCGTCCATCCCGGCAGTATCGTTGGCGTTGAGCGCCTGGACGGCCATAATATTTGAGTGAATGCCATGCGCCAGGGTCAGGCCGCTGTCAAGGCTGAGCGCCTGCTGGATCGGCTCGGTGGCCTCGTCGAGTCCGCCTTGCGAGGCAATCGCGTCGGCCAGCAGGGTCAGGCCGAGGGCGGCAGCATGATCGTCGCTGAGCGCGGCGTTCACCAGCGCGTTGGCGCTCTGCTCGGCCTTCGACCAGTTGGCGCGCATATTGTCGGCGATGGCGATGCCGCTGAGGGCGGCGGTGTTGCCGGGCGACGTGACCAGCACCTGCCGATAGCCCGCGATGGCCGTATCGATGTCGCTGGCGGCGAGGCTGGCGTCGCTCTGCTGGATCAGCCTCGCCAGCGCTGGGTCGGTTGAGACGGCCACCGAGGTGGCGGTAGCGGTAGTGCCAGGGCCGGGGCCAGGTCTAGGGGTCGGTCGTCCGAGGAAGGCGAGTCCCCCAACGATGGCAATCACCAGCACCAGGGCGGCCGCGCCCACCGCGATAAAGAAGCCAGTCTTCGGCTTGGCGACCGGCACCCCTGGCGGCAACATCGGGGCGGGCGTAGACGGCAGCGGCGGCAACCCCGAGGCGGGCGCGCCACGCTGGGGCACCGTTTGCGCGGGGGCGACATATGCCTGGGGGGGCGGCGTGGGCATCTGCGGGCGGACATAGGGCGGCGGCGTGGGCTGGGGCACCCCGGCGACAATCGTCGCGCCGATGGCGGGCACGCCACCGACCGGGGTCAGCGGCGGCTGGGCCTGCGGGGCCACACCGATACCGGCGGCGACGCGCAGGGCCGCCACCATCTCAGCCGAACTGGCGAAGCGGGCCTCGGGCTTGCGGGCCAGGGAGCGCATCACTACATCCTCGACAGCGGACGGCAGATCGCCGCGCACATCGCGAGGGGGCGTGGGGGCCTGGAGCAGGCGGGCGGCCAGCATCGCCATGGGCGTCTCGGCCTTAAAGGGGAAGGTGCCGGTGAGCAGTTCGTAGAGTACCACCCCGAGGGCGTAGATATCGGTGGGCGGGCCGACGGTGGAGAGTCCCTGGGCCTGTTCGGGCGACATATACTCGGGCGTACCCATCACCGTGCCGGCCATCGTCAGGCCACCGGTGGCGGCACCGTCGGTGCCCCGAGCAAGGCCGAAGTCGGTCAGATAGACCCAGCCCTCATCGGTGATCATAATGTTCGAGGGCTTAATATCGCGGTGGATGACGCCATGGCGGTGGGCGTGATCGAGGGCGTCGCCAACCTGGGCCAGGATCTCGGCGGCGCGGCGCACGCTGAGCGCACCGTCTTGCTGCACAAGATCCTTGAGGGTGCGGCCCATGATGAACTTCATGGCGATGTAGTGGAGCCCATCGGTCTCGCCCACCTCGTAGACCGGCATAATATGCGGGTGCTCCAGGCGGGCCGCGCTACGGGCCTCCTGGCGGAAGCGGGCGACATAATTGGTGTCGTGGGTCATCTCCGGGGGCAGGAGCTTGAGTGCTACGATCCGGTCGAGATCGGTTTGGCGGGCCTTGTAGACTACGGCCATCCCGCCCCGGCCAAGCTCGGAGAGAATCTCGAAGCGACCGAGGGTGGTGCCGATCAAGTTCATCTGGCTCATAGGAATTCTCGCTGTGGTGCCCCGTGCGGTCGGCGCGTGTGGTATCGGTGAACTGTATGATACACGATAGCCAGTGCTGGCGGCAATCCCACGTTACGCGGATCGCAGGGCTGGTGCAACGTCGCTGGGGCTGCGCCCCAGACCGCGCTTTTGGTTGGTTTTTGGCGGCTTCGCCGCCAAAAACCAACCAAAAAAAGATCTTTCGGGGGTGGCA
>CAISPW010000369.1 GCA_903887465.1 uncultured Oscillochloris sp.
GATGATCACGCACTCGCGAACGATGATCACGCACTCGCGAACGATGATCACGCACTCGCGAAAGATGATCACGCACTCGCGAACGATGATCACGCACTCGCGAACGATGATCGCGCACTCGCGAACGATGATCACGCACTCGCGAACGATGATCACGCACCTACTCCGAAGTACTTCAGGTCACAGCGGGTGCCTTTGTACTGCGCAAGATCTATCGTGACATGGTGACATGGGGAGTTGCTGAGCAGTTACGGCTCGCGATTGTCCTTGATGCGGCCCACCGTCTGGCGAAGGATGTCACCTTAGACATGGTTCGTAGCGACTTTACAGTTTGGCGTTATGTCGCGAGCTCCAGCACGACCTCGAGCATCGCGAGATCAGATGGCGTGGTGATACCGCTCGGTGGGTAGCCAAGCGCGGTGAGCCAGTCCGTTGGCGCATCGGTCATCCCACTGAGGTGGAGCGGGTTTTTTCCTGTATGGATGCCACGGGTGAAGACACGATGGTTATGCCAGACCGCCAGCAGCGCCAACATCCCGGTACTCAGGGTCCGATGCACCGCCAGATGCGGGCGCATGATCGAGTGGTATAGCAATCCTCTTGGGGTTGTTGCGTGGAGTCGAGGCTTTAGCCGGATAAGGCCGGCTAAAGCCTTGACTCCTTCTTCACAACTGGAATTAGGACTGCTATAGCGCTCGACCGCGCTGCTCACATGCACCGCGTCGTCCCAGGCGGCCAGCAACACGCGGGCGGCTGGTCGCCACTCGCCGGGAATGGCCGCGAGGATGTCAGTGCTACTCCAACGCAGCGTCCGGCGGTGCCGCCAGGCCCAGGCCAACAGGGCCTGCGGGTCAGGTGGCCGCACGGCGCGCAGATCGTGCGGCACCTGGTCGACGTGGGCCACAAAGGTCAGCATCTGCGGCAGACGTTCCTGCAGGCAGGCATGCAGCCGCTGGAGCATCGCCTGCGGTGGGGAGGGGGCCGTGTCGGCGACCTCGGCCAGCAACGCGAGAACTGCATCCAGCTCGGCCTGGCGCTGGGAGCCATCCAGCACCCCACGGGCATCGTACACGACCACGGCCAGCAGGTTCCGAAGTTCGTTGGTCAGGTATGCCACGCCGTCCGCGACCCGACGGGCCGTGGCGAGCGCCTGGGCGTGATCCTCCCCACCGGCTTTGGGCGTGCGCCCACGCGGTCGCTGACCGGCGGCAATGCGGGCGGCTTGACGGGCGGCAGGCGTGCGAGGATGGGTCTGACCCATGTGGTCCTCCCTGGTGGTATGGCTTGTGGTGGTACACGAACCATACTACCAGGGTTGTTTGTCTGCGGGCCGAGCCAGACTGTAAAGTAAAACTGGCCCCTCTGAAACCTTGTCTTAGCACCTCAAAAAATAAGTGGAGGATACGTAGCACATGTAGGTTCAAAATCCTGACGCCTGATGTGAAAATAGCCGATAGCCGATAGCCGATAGCCGGGCATCAGCGACCATGTTCATCGCGGCGGTGTGCGCCCCGCGCATGAACGTCTTTTTAATAAACGAGGTATAGGCGTAAGTCCATAGCGCGTGCTATACTTGACACATTCATCGCGCAGATTCTATCCGTCTGTGCCAGCGGAATTACTGCTTTTCCCGCTGCTGAAGGAGCTAGCTAGTATGCCTAGGTCTTCTCCTGCGGCGTCATCCATCATCACCCTCCCTGACCTCAGCGTCCTCCGCGCCCGTGTGACCTACCGCATGCTCGAACCAACCACCCTCCCGCCCTATAAAGGTGCCCTGCTGCGCGGTGGATTCGGTTACGCCTTCCAACGCGCCGCCTGCCCCTCGGCCTGCTGGGGCCACTCCGACCAATGCAAGACCGGGATGATCTGTCCCTACCGCTGGATCTTCGAGACGCCACGCCCGCCCGGTGCCGGGAAACTCCACGACCTCCAGGATGTGCCGCGCCCTTTTGTGATCGAGCCGCCCCTCGACCATAAGCGTACCTACGCCGCCGGTGACGCCCTGGAATTTGGGCTGACCCTAATCGGACGCGGGATTGACTACCTGCCCTACTTTCTGGTGGGTTTTGAGGAACTGGGCAAAGCCGGTCTCGGTCGTGACCACGCGAGAGCCAAACTGGAGCGGGTTGAGGCGCTCGAACCCTTCCGCCCCATTGGTCGCCCAATCTACCAGGATGGGCGCACCTTCGATACGGGCGACCTGCCGACCTTACGCATCGGCGATCTGGCGGACCCCGCCAACGCCCTGCCCGCCGACTTGCGACTGACCCTACGCACGCCGCTGCGGGTGAAAGTGCGGGGTACCTTTATCGAACAGCTTGATCTGGCGGCGGTGGTGCAGGCAACCTGCTGGCGCCTCGCGGCCCTGTCCGCCTTCCACGGCGACCCCTGGGAGTTCGACTATCGTCCAGTAGTAGACGCCGCCCGCCAGGTCGTCATCGAGCGCCCGGAGATCCAGTGGGTGGACTGGGAGCGCACCAGCACCCGCGAGGCCCAGCCGCGCCAGATGACTCTGGGCGGGATTATTGGCAGCGCCAACCTACGCGGAGTGCCGCCCGCCGTGCGGGCGGCACTGCTCGTGGGTAGCCTGGTGCATGTGGGGAAGGCATGTGTTTTTGGGCACGGGTGGTATATAATAAGTGGCATATCATGACGGGGTATTCGGAGCTAGATAGTATGATCCAAGAATACGATTTTGCCCCAGCGATTGCAGCATGTTTCGATTATGATAGCACCCTGGATCGCGTTGGCCTTGAAGCTGCAATCAGGAAGCTCTTTGTTCCATCACAGCAACCCCCTTTTGCCCCAGCGATTGCAGCATGTTTCGATTATGATAGCACCCTGGATCGCGTTGGCCTTGAAGCTGCAATCAGGAAGTTCTTTGATCCCCCTGAGACGAGGGAGTCGCTGCTTGAGATTCACACCTGGCTGGAGCAGTTCACCGGCGGGCGCAAGATCGCCCTGGTCTACGGCGGGGCGACGAAGATCAAGGAGTACGTCTTCGAGGCACCGAAGTTGCCCGAGATCCGTGGGGCCAGCGCACTGCTGGACTGGGTGAATGAGCAGGGGCTGATGCAACTTTGGCACGAGCAGCTTGATGTGGCGCTCGGCGATTCGAAGCACGTAGAACAGTGCAGTATCTACGCCAGCGGAGGTAACTTTCTGGCTTTTGCGCCTGCACACCTGTGCGCGGACAGAAAATTACCAGATCTGGTTGAGCAACTCTACACGCGTCAGACCCTTACTGCTCTTAGTGCATCTGTCTCTATCGAATGTAGCCTCCTTGAACTACGTTTTGGGCGAGACCCGCTACGCTACTGGATCGAGGACTTTGAGCGAGATTGTGCTATCTCGCAGCGATCCAAGCTTCTGCTGAGCTACTACTACCCGCCAGAAGGGGTGAATCCAAAAGACTCGAGCGCGGAGGCACTGCAACGCCGCTTCTTCAATCGCAAGACCTTCAATGAGCTTGTCACAATTCTGAACACGATGTTCTACCGACGACGTGAGGAGCGGCAAAGGGAGCAAGCTCCCTTTTTACGGCAACTGCGCGACCTGCCGCGTTATGAGATGATCCCTTGGTCGCA
Source organism: uncultured Oscillochloris sp. (assembly GCA_903887465.1). Taxonomy (GTDB): domain Bacteria; phylum Chloroflexota; class Chloroflexia; order Chloroflexales; family Chloroflexaceae; genus Oscillochloris. Next base: position 3,588 of record CAISPW010000369.1, read on the forward strand.
AAAGTGCGCAACAAGCGACATCCGATCTGCAGTCGTCTCTGCGCCCGATCTGCCAAATCAACCGCTGCTCAGTGAGTCATCTGCCCGTAAATCGTATGTTGGGCGTAAGCTGAAGCGAAAGGAACAGGAATATTCGTGGTTTACACGCGCCTTTACATGGAAACTCTCACCGCTGCCAGATACCTGGGAGGATAAGTTCTGCGAACATGTCCGCGACTCGCCTTACGCCGCAAAATGGCAGAAGCAACACATCCAGTCGGCGCAGGATGTGGGTGAGATCGGCCAGGTATCCCATCCCAAGCGCTATATCGGCATGATCTACGCTGATGGGAACAACGTTGCTCGCTATATGGGCACGACGAAACATCCTGGCGAGTTTGCTCAACACGCCCAAAAGCTCACCAACGCCGCGAAACAGGCGGTATTTAGCGCACTGGCGCAGCATCTTCAGCCAGCAGAGATCATAAATGATCAAGGGGTGCGCGAGTCCATCTACCCCTTTGAGATCTTGACCATTGGTGGCGACGACATGATTCTGATTGTGCCGGGCAGTAAGGCACTCGACATTGCGCTAGCGATGGGTCTGGCCTTTGAGCAATTAATGGGCGCTAGTACACCTCGACCCCCGATCTGTGATCGGTATAGGGGTACGCTGGATGCTGTCCACACACGCTATACGCCGAATGTCGGCCTATCTGCCGGGGTCGTGATTGCCCAGGAGAACCTGCCAATCTTCTTTCTGCACCGTCTGGTCGAGCAGTTGCTCAAAAGCGCGAAGAAACTGGCTCATACACGATCTCATGCAAAAGTCGATAGTGGCGGAGCCATTGATTTCATGGTACTCAAGTCGATCACGATGATCACTGATCGTATCAGCACCTTCCGTGAGCAGGCGTTGGGCGACGATACCTTCCGTGAGCAGGCGTTGGGCGACGATGAGCCGCCAAATCGCAAGACCTACCGGCGAACCGCTCGCCCCTATACCTGGCACGAGATCGATGGTCTCTTACACACGGTACGCGCTCTACAGGATGTGCGGTTTCCTCGCTCGCAACTCTACCGCCTGCGTGGTGTGCTCGATAGTGCCGAGGAGGGTGGGCCGTTGGTCAGTTCGCTTGAATATCTTGCTACCCGCTCGCGGCTGACTAAATACGCCGATACGTTACTTGAACATGTCGAAGGCCCCTGGCAGAGTGTTGATACGCCCCCTGGTGTTCCGGCGAGCATACCTCCCTGGCTGCGGATGCAGAAGGGTAATCAGGAGAGCATTTGGCCCGACCTCGCTGAGATATATGAGTTTGTCGAGCGGGATAGTCTGCGTGAGGAGAGCGCACATGCCTGATCTGCGGATCGCGCTAACAGTAACCGCTGAAACTGCGCTCAGTGTTGGTGCTGCGGGAAGCGCAGGCACCCTGGCTGATACATTGATTGTGCGTGATGGTCTGGGGCGCCCGATCATTCCGGGATCGCAGCTGAAAGGCAAGCTGCGCCACGCCGCCGAGCAGTTCTTGCGCAGCCTGGGCCATGACATCCCCTCGCCTTTTGAGTTGCCACCACGCAGCGAGCAAGCAACTCCGATCCGTACGCTGTTCGGCAGTCCTCAGCAGGTATCAGCGCTGCGCTTCGCCGATCTGATCTGCGATATTGACCCGCACATGGCCCGACTGCCTGGCACAAATCGAGTCCGCCCCTCGGTAACGATCAACCGGCGGCGCGGCACCGCCGAGGATCAGCACCTGCTGCTGCGCGAAACGGCACGCGAGGGTCTGGTGTTTCAATCTGATCGGGCGATTACTGGCAAGCTTGATTCACTGGCTCACGCTGCGCTGCTCTGGGCGGCGCTTCGCCTTTCTGATCGCTGGGGCGGGGCGAAATCGCGCGGGCTGGGGTGGTGTAGCCTCAACGCGCAGATCTACTGGGATAACACGCCGATGAGTGTGCTTCAGATGGCTGAGGCATTACGGACACTAGGTGGCAGTAGCTATGAGTGAACTGACACTATCACTACAGCAAATGGCGGTACAGATTATCGCACGTTCACCGCTGGCATTTGCCGAGCGTAAACCTGGCGCACAGTTTCGCGAGAGCCTCCCGTACGTGCCGGGCGCAACAGTCTTTGGCGCACTGGGGAAATACTTGGCGGAAGATCTGCGCTTCGACGAGACGTTCATGCGCCGCATCCGCTGCCATAATGCGTATCCTGCACGCGACGGGGACGCCTGGGTGCGACCGCTGCCACTCACCGCACTCCAGGCGAAAGGCAAAACGCAGGGGCCGGTGATTGATGCGCTGGTCGAGCGGATCTGCTGGGAGCGACAGATGCCGCCCGCGCTCGTGTACTTGCCGACCGATGACGATGGACGGCCCTGGGAGTTACCTTCTGATTGTCGCTTCTATACGCTAAAAAAGGCATCCTCAAGAAGCGGGAGGTCAGCCAGCGCGTGCTGACACGCGTTGCGATCAACCGCCAGCGCAGCACTGCTGAAGATCAGCGGCTCTACTCCCCAATCGTATTGACCGAGGCTACCTATAATTCCAAGACTAAACAGGCAGTGCCCAGTTGCTTCCTCGGCAGTATTTCGCTTGATACTGCCGATATGAGCGTTATACGAGATCTGCTCCCGCACATCCGCTATTTAGGAGGACGGCAGAGTACCGGCCTAGGGGCAGTAGAGGTCGAACCCTATTTAGACGCGCACGCAGCTACAGAGGCACCTGTCCTGGAGCGCGTCGAGCAGATGACAAACCGTTTCCAGCAACAATCCACGCTCTATCAGGAGTGGGGCGGTAACGCATGGGCTATCCCAACGCGAAGTATCTTCACGATCAACCTGCTCTCCGACACGATCCTGCTTGAGCAGGGCTGGCTTCCGACCCAGGAATTATCGGCGGGAATGTTGGAGGAACTGACCGGGATCAAAGCAACGCTGCGGCGTGCGTTCACCCGTACACTCACCATCGGCGGTTGGGCAACGCTCTGGCAGCAGCCCAAGGAAACTAATCTGGCAGTTGGTATGGGCAGCCTCTATGTCTTTGAGGCCGCGCAGCCGCTTACCGAAGCCGATGGCATTCAGCTAGAGAACCTCCAGCTTTCGGGAATTGGTATGCGGCGACAAGAGGGCTTTGGGCAGGTGCGGATCTGCGATGCATTTCATCTACAGGAACCGTCCGGCGGGAAGGAAGAGGGATTAAAATGAATGATCAGGACGCCCTACAGCTCCAGATCGATCTGCTGCTTGAGCAAGCGATTGTACGTCAGCTAAACGCCATTGTACGCCGGGCAAGCGAGGCCGTCTTGCTGCTGGCGGGCAACCGCGATATGGAGGTGAACCAACTGCGCAACCTGCTCAGTGTCGCAGTTGAGTCGCGCTCGGTCGAGGTCGTGATCAACTTCATCCGCTACCAGATCGCACGCAACAGCCGAGCCTGGGGGCTTGAGCGTGACAGCTTTGGACACCGTGTGATCGAAGATCTACGCAAGCCGCTCCAGGGTTGGATGGATGCTGTGATTAAGGAGGTAGCGAAACGCCATCCCGAACAGGCGGAAGGGATTCGTGATCGTGCCAGCGTGCGCCTGATGCAGCTCTACCTGGGTTACCTCAACCGAGCCTTCTACGCCGCACGGCGGGTTGATACGCCGGATTTCGCAATGCTGAAGGAGTTGATCAATGCCTCCAACGCCTGACGCACTCTATACCCACGCAGCCTTCGACACCCTGCACAATCGCCTGCGGGTCAGCGGTACGCTGGTGGCGCAGACAGCCCTCCGTATTGGCGCTGGGCGGGCCAGTGATGTGGTCGGCAATGATCTGCCGGTGCTGCGCGACTCCCGCAACCGCCCTTTTATTCCCGGCGCGTCGCTTAAGGGTACCTTTCGCGCCCGACTTGAGGCGCTGATCAGAACAGTTATCTCTACTCCGCCAGACGTTACCTTTACGCAACTCGATGATCTGACTGAGACGATCCAACGATCCGATAATGATGAGGAGTCGATAGACGAAGCGATCCGTCAGATGTCGGCGCATAAGGCGGTGCTTGATTTTCAGCAAATCGAAGATCGCACGCGGGCCATCGGTAAATTCAAGCAAGAGCCGTCGAATCGTGGCATCACAGATGCCCAGATGAGTCAGGTTATCTACCGCTGCTCATCGCTGATTGACCTGACCTTCGGATCGCCGGATCTGGCCGGGCGGATCTTCTTCAAAGACGCACAGGTCAACAAGGACTTCTGGTTTGAGACTTTCGAGGTGCGCAATGGTGTGGCGATTAACCGCGACACCGAGACGGTCGAGGGCAGTCTGCTCTATGACTACGAGGTGGTGTCGGCGGGGACGCGGTTTGACTTCGCGCTGACACTGGAGCATGCTGCTGACTGGCAGCTTGGGATGGTGCTGCTGGTACTCGGTGGCTGGCAGGGCGACGGCGTCCAGATCGGCGGATTCCGTTCACGCGGCCTGGGCTATGTCATGCTGACAGATGTCACCTACGACTACCGTGTGGTACGGCCAGGCGATGTCGACTCGGCGCTCCGCATGATCTGCGACCCAGAGACTCTGGCATCGCTAGGTATCCTGCCCGACATCAACCCGCCCGATAGAGTAGCCTGGATCACTGCCTTCCGTAATCAACTGATCGCGCTGGCGCAGCAGGAGACAAGCGATGCATAAAGCCACCTTTCTGGAAGGGCAGATCGAACTGAGCCTCCAACCCAACGGCCCGATCCTGATCAAGGCCGGCGAGAGCGGTGGGGCCGACCCGACCCTCCCCGATATGGAGTTTGTGCGCTCGGTCAACGATCAGGTTTTTATTCCTGGCTCGTCACTGAAGGGCGTGATTCGCGCTCAGGCCGAGCGGATCTGCCGCTCGCTCGATAGCGAGGTGCAGCAGCAGCGTCGCCAGCAGGCCCGCAGAGAGCTTGCCGCCGATGAGCCGCGTATCCCGCTGGCCGATAACCCGCTGGGCAGGAGCAAAGAGTATCGCGGACTCAGCGACATGGAGTACAGTTCGGGCGGCTATATCGAGTCGCTGCGCGAGAGCTTGCAGAAGCACCCCGAGCGCACGGCGGTGATCTACCGCCGCTCCTCATTCGTTAGCCAGATCTTCGGCCACACCAGCCTAGCCGGGCGGGTGCGCTTCGCCGACGCCTACGGCAAGGATGTGATTCTTGAGGAGCGCAACGGGGTGGCGATTGACCGAATCTACGGCTCGGTGGCGGTGGGACCGTTCAACTACGAGACGGCCGTCAAGGGCACCTTCCCGACCCGCATCACCTTCAAAAACCTGACATTGGCCCAGCTCGGGCTGCTCGGCCTGGCCCTGCGCGATCTCGCAGATGGGCGGATCGGCATTGGCTTCGGCAAATCACGCGGGCTCGGGCGGGTGAGCGTGAGCTTCGACAGTTTGGAAATTTACTACCCAACCTGTGAGTGCAAGAGCGACTCGCTTGCCTTGCTAAGCGGGCGCACGGTGGCACCGCTCACCCATATCGTGGGCCTGGGCGCGTTGTGTGACCAGGCCACCTACCGCGAATATCACCTGCCCCAGGCTGATAGTGCGCCGTTGCCGCCGGATCTGGCCTATGTCAACGACGAGTTCCTGGGGGTACGGCTGCAAGCGGTTGGCGATGAACAGGTGAAAGCGATCTGGCGGGCCTGTATGCCGGCCTGGAAACAGGAGCTGGGGCTGCTATGAGTAACGGCTATCTCTGGCGTCTGCCGCACGCCGACGCGAGTACGCTCAAGCGCCTGATCACCGACATATTCCCCGTAAAATGCTGGAACTTCGGGGGCGCGCTGCTCTGGGATGTGCGGACGAACATCCCGGACAAGCGCGAGAATCTACGCCCGATCACCGAGGTTCCCTCTAGCGCCGTCGAGATCAGCGGGGATTTCGGCCACGCCTTTGCCGAAAAAGCCGAGGTGCGCTGGAAGCGGCGCGATGACGGCAACTACGATCTGCTCGTGCTCAGCGAGAGCGCGACAGACCCGGCCCCACAGTTCGGGCTGACCCCGATTGCTATCTTTCCTGAAGTGGTGACAATGGCCGGTCTCACCGCACTGCTGCTCGATACGCCACCGGAACTAAAAGCACAGAAACTGCGCTGCCGCCTGGACTACAACGAATATCGCACGGCCAATGGTGCGGCACAGTTCGCACGCTATGTCCGCTATCACACTGAGAAGGAAGGCTGATTATGAGCTACCGTGATCGCGGATCGCAGCCGCCACCACTGCCCAAGCCCTACGAGTTTGTGCCATTGCCCGACGGGCGCATCCCGCTCGACGCGCCGGCTGGCCACCACCGCTACCAGGCCGAGCGCTACAGCGGTACCCTAACCGGACAGATCATCGCCCGCTCGCCGGTACACGTGGCTTCGGGGTTGCTTGAGCAAAGCGGCGACCGCAAGTATCCCATGGCCAAGGCCCATTTCCGCACCCAGGGCCGGCTAGGCATCCCGGCGACCTCGCTCAAGGGGTGTATTCGCAGCATCGCCGAGGCGATCTCACGCTCCAGCGTACAGGTGACGCGGGCGCGTGAGATCGAGCGACCATCTGAGATACGTGAAAAGGACAGACGTGAGGTAACAGCCCGCCTCGACGTGGCCCAGCGCATTTTCGGCGCGCTCGGCTACCAGGGCATGGTACGTTTTAGCGATGCCCTGCTGCCCGCTACGGCAACTTCCGTGATTATCCCCTCGCCGCAACTCTTCCGCCCGCGCTCCGAGTCGACCGACACCTACTTCGATGGGCGGAGACCCTACGGGCGCAAGTTCTACATGCACGGCACACTAGCCAAGGGCGACCTGCCGCTGGAGGCGTGCCCAATTGGGAGCGCCTTTGATCTGCGCATGGAGTTTGAGAACCTGAGCGCCGCCGAATTGGGGCTGGTGCTAATCGCGCTAGGGCTGAGCGAGACATCGAGCCATCCGCGCTTCTACCCCAAACTGGGCGGCGGCAAGCCGGTTTGTCTGGGCACGATTGAAGTTACCAACCTGAACCTGGGCGGCTTCAGCGGCGCGGCAGCCTACGTCGAGTTTGACTCTGCGCCGCAACCGCTCGATGTCGCGCCCTTGATCGCCGCCGCCAGGAATGAGCGGCTGATTCTGAACGAGCAACTTGGTCGGCTGGCCGAGATCCTGCGCTGGCCGAGGGAGGATCGCGGGTGCCCAGATAGGAATTATTGAGAAGCCCAAGGTATGGCAATCCTATCTGAGTTGTACAGATGGACGCTTCGACAGGCTCAGCGCCCTGAGCGTGTCGCAGGGTGCCCCTTCACGACCCCGATGAGATTGCTATATACATTATCAGGGTTGCATACCTCTGATTGAGAAAATGAAACAGAAGCTCTCCGGTACTGCAATGAAGTAATTACAACAGATAATACTCTTTCTGATGCTCACAATCTGCGCATCCAAATTTGTGTAACGCTAGAAAAAAGCGGCTATCAGCAGGAAAGCATGCGCGATTATATTCAGGATAGCATCAAGCAACTTCTTAACTTACATAAAACGGTATCAGAGGAGATCCGCAATGAATACCTTCCCGCATCTCGCGGAAGCCCTCGCCGCCGACCTAGCGGGCGCACAGGTAGATCCGAACGAGGCCCAGAAGGCCCTGGCCTACCTGCGCAGTAAAGGTCAGTCTCGGGCGCTGTTTGAGTATTTGCAGTCGGTGGTTAATAACGGACAGGCCGTGATCCGTTCGGGACGCACGCTGGGCTACTACCGCGACCTGCTGGCGATCTGCCAGCGCCACCTGCGCCCGCTCCAGGGCGACTACCCGCAGTTGCTGTCCACCTTCGCATGGAGCCTGCGCCTGCTGCGCTACTACCGCGCCGTGCCGTGGGCCGGTGAGGAGAAGGTGGCCGAGCGGCGTGCGATGCCGCCAGAGCTACGGCCCGAGTCGTCACAAGCTACTCAGGCTCAACCAGCAGCGCTTGCGTCTACCAGCGTGACATCCCCTGCTGCCCCCACGCCGGATATGCTGCCGCCGAATACGCGCATTACCGGCCAGCGGGCGAAGCAGGTTGAACGATTCGCCTTCAAAGGCCGAAGCATCAAGGGCGTACGTATCACGCCCAACGCCAATCAGATCAGTGCCCCAGCAGGCAAGGAATTGGTGTTGATTGTCGAGGATCAGATCACCAGCGGCGGCTTTGGCGGGGTGATTATTGAGATCGACGACTCGTATCCGAAACAGTTACTGGTGTTAATGAAGGCGGCAAAGAAGGAAAAGTAGGTGTAATTCCCCCTTCCCAAACAGCCGCTCAGTTGCCATACCCGGTCGCCGCCGCCGGCGATGGGTCGTCTGCTCCGATGCTTGCTATAATGCCGCCACGTCGCTAGATCCCCACGCCCTACGGCGCGCCGCAGGCATGAAATAGCGAGAGGGTCAAGAGAGGGAAGTTCTCTCATTTACCCTACCTTTCGCGTGTCTAGACAGCCACCGGCGGGACGTTGAGCAGGCACGATGGGGCGTATGTGCTGCCACCTTTATCGAAGTCGTAGCACTGCACCGAACCGCATGCATTCAGCTTTCGTCCGATCATCAGTGCTAAGCCAAAGGGTGCAGATACCAGCAAGTGGATCGTGCCAGTTGGGTGCGCAATATGCGCTGCGACGCAGGCTACCCCAATCTGTCGCGCCATTGCCAGCGCGTGCGCCGCGTCGGGAACTACGGTGCGCCCTGGGCCGAGGTTCGGTACAAACACCATGTGCTTGGCGAATGTGAGTCCCTGCGTTTGTCGCCACCGCTCGACCGATTGACCAATATCCTGCGACACCCCGACTTCGATCAGGGTGTCGTGCGACTGTAGATCGAGGAGGGTGCACTGCTCATTGAGCAATAGCCCCACGATCGTGGGCGCATCCTCCTGCGCCGCCCACCATTCGATCTCCTGATCGTCGGTGCGCTGCTCAACCCATAGTCTGATACCGCTGGCAGCCGAGAAGATCGCACCGAAGGCCAGCCCGACCGAGATGGTCGCACGCTGACGCAAAGCTACGGCCGGCTCCGGGCTGGTACGCCCAACCTGGCGGTAGACGCGCTCTAGCTCTGGGAGCAACATCTGAGCCCAGGTTTCAGATGGCGCGATGCCGTTGGAGAAGTGGCTTGTCCAATCGATCCGGATCGTTGTGCTGTCACGAGGAGCGATATCGATGTAGCTGAGGAGATCTACATTAATCGCGCGCGCACGATGTAGCCGATCATTGAGCTTTTTGATCTCGGCCCCAATATCTTCAATCTCAATCTCGATCTCTGGCGGCGTACTAATCCCAAACGTGGCTTGCTTTTTCTCCAAGCTCTGGAGCCGCCGCTGATGAATAGTCTTAAGATCTTCGAGGTAGCTGCGCTCATTCTGCTCCATCAGTTTCTCCTGTGCTGATTATAGCCTTAATAGACAGGTGCGCTTGTACTGCTGCTGCTGATTAAGCTCGTAGCATTGGATGGCTCTCCCCGCTTTGAGTCCCCAACCCGCCATCACGAGGACAGCTAGTGGTAGCGCGCCGAAGAGATGCACCGTACCACCCGGACGCCCTTCTCCGCTCACCAACTCGCAGATCTGGCGTGCAATCGCGACACCTTCAATGGGCGTGATCTGAAGTGGCTTGCGCTCCAGCTTTAGCAGCAGGCGCTTATGTACCAGTGGCATCTGTGCTGTCTGCGGTAGATTCGGCTGACTTATACTTCCCCAGTCGGCGTTCGGTCGGAGGTGCCGACATATTGCTATAAGCTCGGTACTCCGTGTGTGGCGCCCGACATACAACATGAGTTCCCGCACTTTGTCGCTTTTTCCTGGGCCAGATAGGTTCTCATAATCAACGCCGAAGTCGAAGCAGAGATTGCGCAGCTCGCTGTCGTTGAATGTATCAGTAAGTAATCGGCGTAATCCAGCAATGCTGGCTTGGTTCTGGTCTCGCTGTTCCATAACGAGGCTGGTGTGCAGCCACTCATCGACTGGCAGCTTCACACTGTCTGCACCCTGTGTTACTGCCAGTTCCAGCAGCAGATCCCGGCCAGCCTCGTTCACAATCGTGTCCTGGCAGATCAGTGGTGACTCAACTTGTCCTGCCTCATCGGTGCACCATAGACCGCCCCGACTATCCACGTAGTGAATCTGAAAGCCAGCGCGCTCGCAGAAGATATGGCCGAAGGCAAGGCCCGCTGAGTTACGAGCAAAGGCACGTAATTTGATGACCTTCTTGTCGTCCCGGTTCATCGCTCGTAGGTTGCGTTTCAGATCAGGTAGGAGCAGCCGCTCCCAGATCTCCGGCTCCGGGTCATCATTCAGAAACTCCTGCGCCCAGTCGATAATGACCTCATCGGACAACCCGTCGGCTGCACCGCACAACCCCTGGTGAGCAGCTAGGTAGACATTGACTGTGTTGCGCGGACGCTCGGTAGGGGTTGGTGCTGGCGAAGGTTTATGAGATTCGGGCGGCGGATGCGCAGTGTCAGGCTGTGGCGCTAGTCCAGCCCCCAGCAACCCCGCCGGCATCTCCGGCCAGATGCGCGTCAGGGCGTTGATCGAGATTGCCCGACCCTGCTGCTCACCGTCGCTCGTGATCATTACTCCGAGTACGGCTCCGGTTCCGCTGTCACATACGGGCGACCCGCTGTA
>CAISPW010000370.1 GCA_903887465.1 uncultured Oscillochloris sp.
ACGATTGCCGGTGGCAGATCTTCCAGGTCGATCACACTCTTTTCGCCGCTATGCAGCACCCGCTCAATCGTCAGCTCCAGCTCGCGCACATTGCCCGGCCAGGGGTAGGCCCGCATGGCCTGGAGCGCATCAGGGGCGAAGGCCACCTGACGACCGAGCCGGTCGCTCAACAGCAGCAGCAGATGGTTGATCAGCAGCAGCAGATCGTCGCTACGGGCGCGCAGGGGCGGAATCTCGACGCTGAAGGCGCTCAGGCGGGCGGCCAAGTCAGCGCGGAAGCGACCCTCCTGCACCTGGCGATCCAGGTCGGCGCAGGTGACGATGATCCGCACATCGATCGGCAGAGGCTGCACGCCGCCAGTGCGGATGATCCGCTTCATTTCGATTGCGCGGAGCAGCCCGGTCTGAAGCTCAGACGACAGGACACCGACCTCTTCCAGGTAGAGCAGACCACCGTAGGCCAGCTCAATCTTGCCAGGGCGACCGGGCCGGTCGCTTGATCGCGGGCCACCCTCGACCCCAAACAACTCGCTGCCAAGCAGGGTACGCGGCATGGTCGCGCAGTTCAGCCGCACAAACGGCCCGCGCGCGCGGCTGCTGGCGTTATGGATGGCCTGGGCGAAGATCTCCTTGCCCACGCCCGGCTCGCCGCTCAACATCACCGCGCCGCTGGCCCCGGCCGCCATATGGGCCTGGTGCAGCGCCTGCAGGATCGCCGGGCTCTGGCCGATGATGTCGTGGAAGGTAAACTGAGCCTGGGCACCCACCACGCGCTGCACCAACTGGTGAACGCTCTGGGCCGGTCGGATGGTGATCAGGGTGCCGAGGTAGCGGCGGGCGCGCGTCCAAACGGGGCGGACGCTACAGAGGGCGGGCAGAGCAACCTTACGGCCATGCCACAGCAGCTCATACTCCACCAGCTCCGCGTGTTCATGCAGCGCTTGGCGCACCATCTCGGGCAGGGCCAGGGCCTGCGCGAAGGGGCGGCCCGCCACCGTGCGCGCACTGACGCCCAGGATCTCGGCGGCCCGGCTGTTGATCCGGCGGATCTCGTTGCCCGGCCCGATAAAGATCAGCCCCTCGCTCATCGTCTCCAGGGTGGCGTAGAGCTCGGCCAACTGGTCGTTCGCATCAGCGAGGAGCTGGTCAGCGCGCAACTGGTTGTGCAGCGCCTGCGCCGTGGCGATAGCCAGGCCAAGCGTGTGGATGTGCGCGCCCTCGGCGGCGGTGAGGATCGCCAGCGCGCCCAGCGGTCGCCCGTCCACATCGAAGATCGGCGCGGCGGCGATGGCCAGCGGTCGCAGCTGGGCGCTGTAGTGTTCCACCCCGACGGTCTGGAAGGGCAGCGCCTCGCGCAGGGCCAGATCTACCGCGTTGCAGCCCGTCCGCGCCTCGCTTATATCAACCGGCGGCACCAGACCGCAGCTGCGGGCCAGGGTCACCACGGCGGGGTCGCCCTCCAGATGCATGAGCACCGCCTGCGCGTCAGCGAGGGCGACCGCAAAGCCTGGCCGCTCGATCAACTGATAGAGATCCTCGATCGAAGAGCGGGCCACACTGAGCAAATGTAACGACGGGCCGTTCGGCAAATTGACCGCTACCGGGCCGTCGGTCGTACGCTGCCCACGCTCAAAACAGCGCTGCCACGAGCGCTGGATGGGGGGGGCGGAGGTTGTGTCCATCCTACAGTGGCACCTGCTGGGTCAGGCAGTGCCATGCGCCCAGGCCCCAGATGATATCAGTGCAGTCGATGCCGACCACCCGGCGCGTCGGGAAACACGCCTGGATGATCGCGGCAGCGCGCTGGTCGTTGGGGTGGTTGTAGAAGGGCAGCAGCACGATGCGGTTGGCGATGTAGAAGTTAGCGTAGCTGGCCGGCAGGCGCTGGCCCGCGTACACCACCGGCGGGGGCATCGGGATCGACATGATGGTCAGCGGTCGCCCGTCAAGGCCGGTCATCAGCTGAAGCCGCCGCAGGTTCTCCTGGAGAATAAAGTAGTTCGCATCGGCGGGATCCTCCTCAACCGCAGTGAGGATGGTATCGGCGGCCACGAAGCGGGAGATGTCGTCGACATGGCCGTCGGTATCGTCGCCGACGATGCCCTCGCCCAGCCAGAGAATTTTCTGCACACCGAGGACGTCGCGCAGGCGCGACTCGATCTGCTCACGGTGTAACTCCGGGTTGCGGTTGGGGTTGAGCAGGCACTGCTCGGAGGTAAGCAGGAGACCCTGGCCGTTCACATCAATCGATCCACCCTCCAGGATCATCCCGCCCGCGTAGCACGGCACGCCAAGATAGTCGGCCATGCGGGCGGGGATCTGATTGTCCAGATCAAAGGGCGGGTACTTGCCGCCCCAGGCGTTGTAGCCCCAGGCGGTGGCAGCGAAGGATGAGGGATGAAGGGTGAGGGATGAAGGGTGAAGGGTGAGGGATGAAGGGTGAGGGATGAGGGGTGAAGAATCACCTTGCAGGTCTTCATCCTTCATCCTCCGTCCTTCATCCCTCACCACAAAGATCGCCCCGTGGTCGCGGCACCAGGCATCGTTGGTGGGGAAGGCGTGCAGACGGATATCGCCGGTCGCCCCGGCCTCAGCCAGCAGCGC
>CAISPW010000371.1 GCA_903887465.1 uncultured Oscillochloris sp.
AGGGCGCGAAGGCGGGCGAAGGACGCGAACGCGAACGGCGCGAACGGCGCGAAGGTGTTTGGAGCGCGAAGGGCGCGAAGGCGGGCGAAGGACGCGAACGCGAACGGCACGAACGGCGCGAAGGTGTTTGGAGCGCGAAGGGCGCGAAGGCGGGCGAAGGACGCGAACGCGAAGGGCGCGAACGGCGCGAAGGTGTTTGGAGCGCGAAGGGCGCGAAGGCGGGCGAAGGACGCGAACGCGAACGGCGCGAACGGCGCGAACGGCGCGAAGGCGAACGGCGCGAAGGCGAACGGCGCGAACGGCGCGAAGGTTTAGATCATAGAACGTGATATTTTGGGGAGGAAGCCTATACGATAGGGTAATTTGGGGGAGGGCGGTAACTTTTGCCTGTGTGATTCGGTGCATGTGGAGAGGAACTAGCTTTTCGTCCATATACAGGAGTTACAGGTATGCCGCACGCCACATCACAAAACGGCTATGACTTTGGACACCTCTCGTATACTGCGATAGGAGCGTGCTTGGAGGTTCAACGTGAACTGGGGTTGCACTGTATGGAGGTTGACTATCAGCGGGCGCTAGAGCTATCTTTGGGCAAACGGGGGCTAGAGAGCCAGCGTGAAGTGGAGGTGGAGATTATCTTTGAGGGCACCGTTATCACACGCCGCAGGGTAGATTTCCTGATCTGGAGTGGTAACTCACAGCTACTGCTAGAGACGAAAGCGCGCTCGACGATCCTGCCGGAGGATATCGAGCAGTGCTTGCTCTATCTCTACAAAGGCGGCTATCAGCTCTGCCTGCTTGTGAATTTTGGAGAGAAGCCTCTCGGCATTCGTCGGCTTGTGAACACGCATCCCTCACCGAAGTAGCTCTGCCACGTTCGCGCCCTTCGCGTTCGCGTCCTTCGCCCGCCTTCGCGCCCTTCGCGATCCAAACGCCTTCGCGCCCTTCGCGTTCGCGTCCTTCGCCCGCCTTCGCGCCTTCGCGATCCAAACACCTTCGCGCCCTTCGCGTTCGCGTCCTTCGCCCGCCTTCGCGCCTTCGCGATCCAAACGCCCTTCGCGCCTTCGCGATCCCAACGCCCTTCGCGATCCAAGCGCCCGGCGCCGCCCGCTGTTGACACTCCCCCCGAAGGTTCTATAATGCCCGTTATCATCCGCACTGAAACCGGCCATAGCCAGAAGAGAGCCCCGATGTCTGCACGCCGCAAGCGCTGGGATCTGCTGCCCGGTGCCCCCCCCGACTTCGCCCGCCGGGTCGGACGTAGCCCGCTGCTGGCGACTCTGCTCTACCAGCGCCAGTTGCGCGACCCTGACGCGGTGCGGGGCTTCCTGGAGGCCGGCTATCGCGGCGGCCTTCACGACCCGCTGCTCATGAAGGGCATGCCCGAGGCCAGCGCCCGCATCGCCCACGCGATTGCCGAGGGCGAGCCGATGGCGGTCTACGGCGACTTCGACACCGACGGCGTGACAGCCGTAACGCTGCTCGTCCAGGCGCTCACGGCCATGGGCGGCAAGATCAGGCCCTACATTCCCCACCGCACCCGCGAGGGCTACGGCCTAAATAATCTGGCTATCGAGAAACTTGCCGAGGACGGGGTGCGCCTGCTGATCACCGTGGACTGCGGGATCAGCAATGTGGACGAGGTGGCCCAGGCCGTATCCCTGGGCCTGGATGTGATCGTCACCGACCACCACCACCCGCCGGCCGAGTTGCCCGCCGCCCTGGCGGTGATCAACCCCAAGCAGCCCGGCTGCGCCTACCCCTACAAGCAACTGGTCGGCGTCGGTATCGCCTTTAAGCTGGTGCAGGCCCTTGCCAAGCGCGGGCTGCAGATGGGCGCGCTACGCGGGCGCGACCTGCTCGATGTGGTGGCTCTCGGCACCGTGACCGATATGGGGCCGCTGGACGGCGAAAACCGCGTGCTGGTGAAGGCCGGGCTGGCGGCGCTGAACGCCACCCAGCGCCCCGGCCTAAAGGCGCTGGTCGAGGTGTCCGGTCTGACTCTGGGCAAGGTGGACTCGGCGGCGATCGGGTATATGCTCGGCCCACGGATCAACGCCGCCGGGCGTCTGGATAACGCGGAGCGAGCCTACGAACTGCTGCTGGCCGACACCCACGCGCAGGCGAAAATCCTGGCCGACGAGCTGAACCAGACCAACCGGGCTCGCCAGGAGCTGACCAAGCAGGTGCAGATGGCGGCCAAGGCCATGGCCGAGGCCGACGGGCGCAACCAGCGGCAGATCGTGGTGATCGACGGCGCGGAGTTCCCCGCCGGAGTGGTTGGCCTGGTGGCCGGCAAGCTGGTGGAGGAGTGGGGACGCCCAGTGCTGCTGATCGAGCGCGGCGAGGAGACCTCACGCGGGTCGGCCCGCTCGGTGCCGGGGTTCAGTATTATCGACGCGCTCACGGGCTGCAAAGAGTTGTTCGTGCGCTTCGGCGGCCACTCGGCGGCGGCCGGCTTCACCATCGCCAACGAACACATCCCCGCGCTAGATGCGCGGCTCCAGGCAATCGCCGCCGAGCAGTTGACCGACGAGATGCTCCAGCCAAGCCTGCGGGTGGATGCCGAGGTAGCCTTCAACGATCTGGGTTGGGAGTTGCTGGCCGACCTGGCCCAGCTGGAGCCCTTTGGCCAGGCTAACCCCCAGCCCACGCTGATGAGCGCCGGGGTGCAGGTGGTGGACGCTCGCACACGCGGGGCCGACGGCCAGCACTTGCGGCTGCTGCTACGCCAGGACGGTGGGACGACCTACGAGGCAATCGCCTTCCGCCTTGGCCATCTGGCCGACGCCCTGCGCCGCCACGCGCGTATCGATGTGCTCTACACCCTGGAGGTGAACGAGTGGAATGGCGAGCGCAAGCTTCAGCTCAACCTGAAGGATTTCCGGCGCGCGTAGGGACGCAGCCAGAAGAAGGTTGTGCGCGGCCCCCTTACGGCTGCGCCCCTACCCGTCACGTTCGTCCTGGGTTCTGATAGTGCCGCACTCGCGGGCGCGCACCAGGGCCTCGACGCACCCTGGGTCAAACTCGGTGCCCACAGCCGAGCGCAGGATGGCAATGGCCTGCTCGGCGGTGCGGGCCGGGCGGTAGGGCCGGTGACTCGTGATTGCGTCGAAGACATCGGCGACGGCGACGATGCGCCCGATGAGGGTGATCTCATTGCCTCTGAGCCCCTCGGGGTAGCCGCGCCCATCGAGTCGCTCGTGGTGCTGCGAGAGCGCCTGCCACGAGTTTTCGAGCAACTCCAGGTCGAGCAAGCCATTCTCGCGCAGAAACTCCAGGCCATAGGTGGGGTGCTTCCGCATCTTGCGGTACTCGGCCTCGGTGAGACCCTTGCGCTTCTTGAGGATGCGGTCGGGCACGCGGATCTTGCCCACATCGTGGAGTTTGCTGGCGATGCGAACCCGGTAGACATCCTGGCTTGACAGGCCAATCCCCTGGGCGATGGCCACCGAGAAGTCGCTCACCCGCTGGCTGTGGCCACGGGTGTAGGGATCCTTCAGATCGATCGCCCCGGTGATCGCGTCGATGATCCGCGTGAAGAGCTTGTCGGTATCCTCGTAGAGCCGGGCCAGCCGGATAACGGTCGCGGCCTGGCTAGCCAACGACTCAAACAGGCTGATGTCGTCGGCGGAGAAGGGCCGGTTGCCGATGGGGTTGAGCGCCTGGGCACCGCCGATCACCTGCTCCTCCACCTCGCCGCGCTCGCCACTGAGAATAATCTTGGGCGCACGCATGGGCACGCAGAGGATGGCCCGCGTCCGAAACCCGCTCTGCGCGTCGATGTTGCGGTAGAAGCGCTGGTCGGTACTCACATCGTTTACCATCACGGTCTCGCCGGTGGCCACGACATGGCCAATAATCCCATGGCCGGCGGGCACACGGCTGGCGTGCATATGCTCGCGCTTCTCGCCGGTCGCCATGTGCAGCACCAGATCGCCGCTCTGGGCGTCGCGCAGCCAGATCGAGGTGGCATCCACACCCAGCAAATCGCAGGCGTGGGTCATGATCCGGTTCAGCAGGGTATTGCTATCCAGCGTGGTAGTGAGGTTGGAGATGATCTCGACGAGGGCCTGCTGGCGCTTGGCCCGCCGCTGCGCCTGCTCAAGCAGGCGGGTCTTCTCCACCTCGGTCACTAGGCGCGAGCAGAGCAACTCGATCATCGCCTGCTCATCCACGTCGTCGCAGGCGTCTGCAGGCAGATTAAAGACCTGGACGACGCCGATCGGCTGGCCGCGCAAGATCAGGGGCACGCAGTACATGGTCCGCATACGTAAGCCGGCGAACTCGCCAATGGCCCGATCCCAGCGCGGATCGTTGGCGACATCATCGACGAAGAGGGGCTTGGTGCTCCGCAGGGTCATGCCGGCCACGCCACGGTCGGCATCGATGCGCGTCCCCACCAGCCGCAAGCTGGCGTCACTGCCGTGTACCACCTTAAATTCCAGCTCGTGGGTCGCCGCGTCGTACAGGTAGAGCGTGCCAGCCTCGGCCTGGGTGACGCTGATGAGCAGTCCGAGCATTTTGTCGAGCAGGGCGTCAAGCTCGGTGCTGGCGGCGATCTGATTCGCACGCTGGATCACCTCGACGTACTGCTGGAGTCGAGTCTGCTGGGCGGTCATAGGTGCCCCCTTCGCTCGTGGGTCATTTGGTGTGGACATGGCCACCCCCAATAGAGAGGGACTCGAGGAGGGCGTGTCCCTCCCCCCAAAAACCACCCCCCATATCTGGATATCCGGTGGGAGGGGTTTGGGGAGGGCGTGTCCCTCCCCGAAAAAAACATCCCCCATATCTCCTGTGGCGAGCCACTAATACCTCTTCTGCGCCAGGGCACGCACGTAGCGGGCGAGTTCGGCTGGATCGCCGGCGAGGGCCACCGGCAAGCCAGCGGCCTCGGCAATCTGCTGCGGGCTCTGCTCGTCGATCGTGCGCGTACCCTGGTAGTCAAACATGACCTTGGGCAGGATGGCCCGCGTACAGCCGCTTGCGCGCAGGGCCAGGATGACATCCTGCGCGGTGAGCAGCCCGCTGACCGTGACCGTCTCGCCGAAGAACTGGTTCTCCACCGGGATCACGCGCACGCTCAGGCCGGCGATCTTATTCAGCCGGGCGGCGACCTGCTGCATCATGGGGCCAACGAGGGTGCCGCAGACGAGGGCCAGGCTGGTGGGCTGGGCGATGCGCGCCGGCAGGCGGCGCTTGGCCTTCGCCCAGCCATCGAGGAAGTCGCGCACCATGCCCACGCCGTTGGAGTACTGGGGCATGTCGTCGTAAAAGTCGGCGGCGGGCGTCTCGCGGCCGGCGAGGATGTAGAACTCGTCGCTGGGGTAGACCAGGGTAACGCCGAAGTCGCGCTGGGAGGTCTGGCTGAAGGGCAGGATCAGGTCGATCACCGCAGCGGCCTCCGTCCCGGTATAGCAGCGCATGGGCACCTCGGCGGCGCTGCCCAGCCGCGAGCAGAAGCCGAGGGCCGGGTTGTGGAGCGGCCCCGAACGGTCGTTGGGCGTTGGCCGCAGGTCGTCGCCATCCCACAGCGGCTGGGGTTCCCAGTTGGTGTCGATCCAATCGGGCGACTCGTGGATCTGGATGGCGGCGCGGATCGACGTGGGTGCCTTGCCCGCAAAGCGGTACTTGGTGAGGCCGACCGGCACCACCGCAATCGACTGGACGGTCGGGTAGAGCGCGGCTAGGTCGGCAATGCTCTGGCGCAGCACCTCGCCGTCGTTGACCTGGGGGCAGGCGACGATCTGGGTGTGGACGGTAACGCCCATGCTGCCGAGACGGCGGATCTGCTCGCGCACATCGGGCACATCGCGCTTGCCGAGCATGATCGCGCGCCAGTCCGGGTCG
The DNA here is from genome assembly GCA_903887465.1 of uncultured Oscillochloris sp. Taxonomy (GTDB): domain Bacteria; phylum Chloroflexota; class Chloroflexia; order Chloroflexales; family Chloroflexaceae; genus Oscillochloris. The sequence continues at coordinate 5,851 of CAISPW010000371.1, forward strand.
GTAGCGTGAACGCTGATGTTCATCGGCGAGAGGTGCTGCAGTCCGATGCGCTGCCAGTCGTCCTCCGTCAGGTTGGTGAAGGTGACAAAATTATTGTAGATGAAGGAGAGGCGGTAGTCATCATCCTTCAGGTAGAGCGTCTTACGGAAGCCCTTGGGCATCTGAGTGAGAAAGCAGAAGGGGCACTTATTATTACATGTGCGCAGCCGGTCGAAGAGCGGCTCATCGAAGTCAACGCCCAGATCCTCGGCGGGATCCTTCTCGATCTCGTAGATCGTCTCCTCACCGCTGGCCGAGCGCACCAGCACCTCGACGCGCTCGTCGGCGATGGCGAAGCGGTAGTCGATCACATCACGCAAGCGCTGCCCGCCCACGGAGATCAGGAGATCGCCGGGCCGAATCCCCAACTCGGCAGCGATGCTATCTGGTCGGACGGCACTGATCATGCCGCCTGCTCCAGCGATATGCGTAGGGTTGGGCTGATATTCCACGGATCGGCACTTGCATGCTATATGCTCGTTGGAGCGCTATATCGTGCGCTAAAGCTGGCCTGTGGGCACACCATTATACTACACTACCGCCAGTCGTGCGCCCTTGTGTGGGCGATTTTCAGGGCTGTTGCAAAGTCGCTGGGGCTGCGCCCTAGACCGCGCTGATGTGAAAATAGCCGATAGCCGATAGCCGATAGCCG
>CAISPW010000372.1 GCA_903887465.1 uncultured Oscillochloris sp.
GACACGCACGATGGACAAATCGTAGCACAGCGGCACGCGGATCTCCATGCCGATTCCATACGCAGAACCGCTGGGACGGGATTCGCCAACAGTATCCTTTAGCCCCACGGCGGCGGCGACATTCGCAGAGATGTGGGTAAAGATATGCCGCTGGCGGCGGGCGCTGCTACCTGAACATCAGCGGCAGATCGAGCCGATAGACCGGCAGCCCGGCCAGCTCGTCGCCCACCACAAAAAACGCTAGCCGCACCCAGTGTACCCCGGCCTCCTCTAGCGTCGCCCCCATGCGCTCTTGGGCCACCCGGTTCGGCTCGTCGGGCATGCCGGGGTAGGTTCCAAAGTCGTACCATCCCCAACAACTCCGGGTTGAACGCGCCCGCTGGCACCGGGGCCGAGCGGGTGTCGGCGGTGGCGCGGGCTGCTACAGCCATTAATAGGCCGATGCAGGCCGCCAGCAGCGCCTCCCCGATCTTGTTTGACGTAAGATACTGAGTCTCTACGTTCATGCCCGCACGAGTCATTGCGAAGTGCTACCATCCTGCTGTCATCGATCAACCCACCGGCACTGGCTGGTGGCTGTACCTTAAGGAGGATCTCATGAGCGACCTCAGCGCCCAGTTCGAGCAGGCCGCCCAGGATGTGCAGCAGCTCCCCAAACGCCCCGGGAACGATGTGATGCTCAAGCTCTACGCCCTCTATAAGCAGGCCAGCGTGGGCAATGTTAGCGGTGCCCGCCCCAGCGTTCTCGATATGACCGGTCGCCTGAAGTATGATGCATGGGCCAAGCTGAAGGGTACCGACGCCAATCAGGCCATGGCCGATTATATCGCGCTCGTCGATCAGCTCAAGGCTTCTGCGTAGTACGCTCAGGGCAGGTGCCCCGTCGCCTCCGGCGGGGAGTTGGGGGTGAACTTACTACCCCCAAAAGATCTTTCTTTGGGGCTGTCTGGCGGCGAAGCTGCCAGACAGCCCCAAAAAGCAGGGTCTGTGCCCCAGACCCTGCTTTTTGGGGCAACAGCCCTAGCCAAACGAGCGAAAGCCGCGCATCTCCTCGTTCGATCCGATAGTATTCCATTCTGCGTGCGCGGTTGTGGCCACGAGAACCCCGCTGCCGCTGACCAGGAGTCTTCTATGGCGACGATCATCTCGGTTCACTCGTTTCGCGGCGGAACCGGGAAGTCCAACACGACCGCGAATATCACGGCCCTCCTCGCCTCTCAGGGCTATTGCGTCGGTGTGATCGACACCGACATTCAATCCCCCGGCATCCACGTACTCTTCGGCCTCGATGACGACCACATGCGCCACTCGCTCAACGACTACCTCTGGGGCACCTGCGAGATTGAGGATGCGGCCCATGATGTGACCGACAGCCTCGGCACACCCATCAGCGGTAAGATTTTTCTGATCCCCTCAAGCATCAAAACCGGTGAGATCGCCCGCGTCCTGCGCGACGGCTATGACCCCGGCTTGCTCAACGATGGATTCCAGCGCCTGATCGAGATCCTCGACCTCGATGTGCTGATGATCGACACGCACCCTGGCCTGAACGAGGAGACCCTGCTCTCGATTGCGGTCTCCGATGCCCTTCTAATTATTATGCGTCCTGACCAGCAAGACTACCAGGGCACTGGCGTGACGGTGGAAGTGGCGCGCAAGCTTGAAGTGCCCCGCATGTTGCTGCTGGTCAACAAGGTGCCGCAGAGCTACAACATGGCCGAGGTGCGCCAGCGGGTCGAGCAGATCTACGACTGCCCAGTGGCCGCCGTGATCCCGCACTCTGATGAACTGATGGCCCTGGCCAGCGCCGGGCTCTTCTCGCTGCGCTACCCCGACCACCCGGTCACCGCTGCCTACCGCCAGGTGGCCGCCCGGTTGATGGGGTGACAGGTATGCCGCTGCCGATCAGATCGCCTGCACGACGGCTTCAACGCTTGATCTATGAACTGATCTATGACCAGCACCATTGCCATACACTCATTCCGCCGAGGCACCGGAAAGTCCACCGTCGCCGCAAATCTGGCAGTATTGCTGGCCGACAGCGGTCGACGGGTCGGCCTGATTGACGCGAACTTCCAGTCGCCCAGCCTGCACCTGTTTTTCGGCCAACTCAGCCTTGGCCATCGGCCCGCCCTGAACGACTACCTAGCCGGTCGATGCGACCTTCAAACTTTGGAAAAGTCACGGGCATGTGGACGAGTCGCGTGGGGCCCAACCCTGGCGGGTGCGCTGCGAGGTCTACGCCAAACTCTTGGCGGTAGTGATCCACCACTGGGTCATGCTCACCGAGTTGTGGGAATACCCAAATCGCAGTCTGGTGAAGGCCGCGCAGTTCATCCAAAAGCACGCCTTCCATTTGGCGAGCAGTCTCTGGTCGCAACGTGCCCTGGAGGACGCACTGAAGTGGCTGCTCAATAATCCGGGGGAAAACTTTTGTCTCTAATCGCCCTTTCGTTCGATGATACTACATATAGTGGCGCTGTGTTCGCCGTCATACTAAATATGGGCGGGTATTCCTGAAACTCTTTACACTTTGGGTGTTTTAAGGCAAAGAACAAAAGTTTTACCGCGATTTATTGAGCAGCTACCATTCATCGCCCACCAGCAAGTACCGATCACCTAGGGTGAGCAGGTGGGTGCGGACGAACATCCACAGGAGTGCCGCCCACGGCAAGGTGGTATGAAAGAAGCGCTGATATGGTGCGATAGCTGCCCCCCGTTCCTGCCCAGCGGGCAAGCCCCAACATCGTGACTCGTCCCGTCATCGCGAGCATGGCCAGCACAATCCGGCTCAACTGACGTACCGTGGTCATCGTCACTGCCGGATGGAGGCAGCGTACCAGTGATAGAATAGCGTCCATGGCTTTTGTGGTTGCTCCATTGGTTGGGCTTGATCGCCCCAACGGTACCACAAAAGCCTCGCTCATTCACGGTCAGTTTTTGGCGAAGGTATTGGTCCATACATTGCAGACACGAACGCCCGGCTCGCCCAATTTCGCGCCGTCTGCGCCATTCGCGTTCGCGTCATTCGCGCCATTCGCGCCATTCGCGTTCGCGTCATTCGCCCAACTTCGCGCCGTCCGCGATCCAAACGCCCGGCGTTCGCGTCATTCGCCCAACTTCGCGCCGTCCGCGATCCAAACGCCCGGCGTTCGCGTCATTCGCCCAACTTCGCGCCGTCCGC
>CAISPW010000373.1 GCA_903887465.1 uncultured Oscillochloris sp.
GGGGGGAACAATGCATTGGTTCCCCCCCGCTTGCGGGGGGGCTAGGGGGGGTGATCGACGGGAGCCTTTCTGCGAAGATATTTACAACTGTAGTACTATCGGCTATCGGCTATTTTCACCTCAGCCCGTGCAGCGCCTCCAGCAGCCGGTCGATCTCCTCGACCGTGTTGTAGTGGGCCAGGCCGATCCGCACCATGCCGCCGTGCGCCTCGACGCCCAGCCGCTCGCTCAGGCTCAGCGCGTAGTAGTTACCGTCCCAGGCAAAGATCCCCTGCGTGGCCAGCGCCTCGGCCAGCGCGCGCGGCGTGTGCCCCTCAATGCGGAACGACACCGTCGGCGTACGCTGGGCGAAGCGGTCTGCCTCGCGGATGCCATAGAAGGTCAGGCCAGGGATGGCCAGCAGCCCGCCGACCAGCCGCTCGGAGAGGCCGCGCTCGTAGGCGGCGAGCGTCTGCATGGCCACGACGATGCCCGCACGGCGGCTCGCGGCCGCGCCGCCCAGCGCCGCAATATAGTCCACCGCCGCCGTCACCCCGGCCAGACCCTCGTGGTTCTGCGTGCCGGTCATCCAGCGCTCGGGCGACTCATCAGGGGCCGGGCGCACCTTGTAAGGCCGCAGCCGCTCCAGATGCGCGGCCTTGCCGTACAGGCAGCCGATATGCGGCCCAAAGAACTTATAGGCGCTACAGGCCAGAAAATCACAGCCGAGGGCGCGCACATCGATCAGGCCGTGGGGCGCGTAGTGAACCGCGTCCACAAAGGCCAGAGCACCCACGCCATGCGCCAGATCCACCGCCTGGCGCACATCGTTGATCGTACCCACCGCATTGCTGGCGTAGCCCACCGCCACCAGCTTCGTCCGCGCACTGATCTTCGCCGCCATATCGGCCATATCGAGCGTGCAGTCATCCACGTTCACATCCACCTCGCGGATCAGCACCCCGCGCTCCTCCAGCGCCCGCCAGGGAGCCACATTCGCATCGTGGTCGAGCTGCGTGACCACAATCTCATCGCCCGGCCCAAGCTCGCGCCCGATTGCCCGGCTCAAGGCGAAGGTCAGCGTGGTCATATTCGGCCCGAACACCGTCTCGTGCGGGTCGCAGCCAAGCAGATCGGCCAGCGCCTGGTGCGCCGCCGCCAGCGTCGCATCGGTGCGCTGGCTGGTCAGGAAGGCGCCGTGGGTGTTCGCGTTGCGGTGGGCCAGGTAATCCCCAATCGCATCGATCACCGTCTGCGGCACCTGCGTGCCGCCGGGGGCGTCGAAGAAAACGGCGGGGTACGCGCCCACCGGCTCGGCGAGGGCGGGGAACAGCGGCCGGACGGCGTGCGGGTCAAACTGAGACATGCGAGGCTCCTTGTGCCTTAACAACATTATTGGGGGTGGACGGATTCTCCGTCCACCCCCAATAATAGGCTTTGTCGGGCAATTATTCTACCGCAGCTTCTCGTTCGAGCCGAAGCTATCGAGCACATCCTGCACCGGTTTAAAGTTCAGCTTCGCGTAGCGCCCCAGGCCCTCGCGGCCCTCGCGGGCTAGGATGTGCTGCGCCGCCGCCGTCAGCGCGCGGATCGCCGACGCGCCCGCCGGCAACTGCCCGCGCAGCCCGGCAACCGCCCCCAGCCGCACCAGCTCGGCCCCAAATCGTGCGCTGGCCAGCACCGACGCCGCCGCCACCGCCACACTCGCCGACTCGGCGTGGTGCATCTGCTCGGGGCGTGGCAGCCCGGCGATGGCGAAAGATCGCTCAAGCCGATCCGCCCGCTGGGCGAACTGGTCGCACACGATCCGGTCGCAGCCGGTGGCGGCCCGCACCGGGGCCACCGTCTCCGCGTAGAGTTCGGCGAGCAGCAGGTTGATATTGCCCAGGCCCGCGTAGCGCCGGTTATACACCTCCGGGTCGAGTACCGTCACCCGCCGGGACGACTCCGGCACCACCTGCTGAACCAGGGCGGCGATCTGCGGCAGCGATGCGCCGTCCAGATCCTTGCTATCGCGCACGCCGCCCCGCCGGAGGGCGGCGGCCATCGACGAGTCCACATACACTGCGGCGACGATCAGCGGGCCATACCAGTCGCCCTTGCCCGACTCATCCATCCCGATGTGGATGCCGGTGATCTGCGCAGAGGCGGCCTTCGTCGCCCTGGGTTCGGCGCTGGCGGCATGATCTTGCGCCGGAACCAACTGCGCCAGCCCCCGCCGCAGCGACGACTCGGCCCCGCCGATCTCGCAGCGCCCGCGCTTCGGGTAAAAGTCGAGCGTAGCCTCCTGGGCACCGTCAGTCACAATGAGCTGCGTGCCATAGGAGATCGGCTTCCCGCGTCGCCACACCCACCCGGCAGCCTCGA
>CAISPW010000374.1 GCA_903887465.1 uncultured Oscillochloris sp.
GCGCCAGGTTCATGTCCTGCTGCTACGCCCCTACGTTTTACGATGATATGATTGATCATTATCTGGATTTCGGCGGGGCCGGCGCCGCCCTGCACCTCGCGCCGGCCAACGGGTTTCCCCCCGAGGCGTACCAGCCGCTGGCCGACGCCCTTGCGCCGCAGATGCGCGTCCTCGGCTACCGCCCGCGCCCGCTCTGGCCCGGCAGCGACCCCGAGCGCGTCCAGTCATGGCGTGAACTGGCGATCGATATGCTGGCCGACATGGCGCGGCGCGGCGAGGCTCCGCTCATCGGCGCGGGCCACTCGCTCGGCGGGATCATGACCCTCTACGCCGCGCTGCTGCGCCCCGACTTGTTTCGCGGCCTTGTCCTGATCGACCCGGTGGTCTTCCCCCGGCGCATGCTGCTTATGCTCTGGGCCATGCGCCAGATCGGCCAGCACCACCGTTCGCCGATTGTGAGGGGCGCTGCCCGCCGCCGTGATCGCTTCGCGAGCATGGATGAGGCCCGCGCCCGCTACACGGGCCGGGGTGTCTTTGCGCATATGCACCCCGCCGCCCTCGATGGCTACCTGACCGGCGGCCTGCGCCCCGATGGCGACGGGGTGACGCTCTCCTGGCCCAAGACGTGGGAGGCGCGGATTTTTAGCTTGGTGGCCATCGACACGTGGGATGCGCTCAGCCGCCTGCGTCTGCCGCTGCTGATTATTCGCGGCACGCACTCTGACCTGCTGACCGACCGCTCGTGGCGTCAGTTGCGCTGGCATCTGCCCAAGGCTCAGTTGGTTGAGGTGGCGGGCAGCCATATGGTGCCGCTTGAACACCCGACTGCCGTAGCCGAGACGATCCGGGGCTGGGCGGCGAGCTTGAGCTGTGGGTAACTGCCGTGCGCTACGATACGTAGAGAGCAGACATCGTTCTATACCGTAGCGGAGGCTCATGATGGGACAGATCGTAAAAGTTGGCCAGCGAGCGAGTATGCGCAAGACGATTACCGAGGCCGATGTGGTACTCTTCGGCTGTGTGACGGGCGATATGAACCCGCTGCACACCGACGACATCGCAGCACAAGACTCGCGTTTTGGGAAGCGGATCGCCCACGGCATGATCGGGGCTGGCCTGATCTCGGCCGTGCTGGGTATGCAGATGCCTGGCCCCGGCACGATCTATATTAAGCAGACCCTGAACTTCCGGCGGCCGATCTACATCAACGATACGGTGACGACGACGGTGGAGGTGAAGGAGATCCGCGCCGATAAGCCAATTGCCACGATGATCACGACGATTACCAACCAGAGCGGCGATCTGGTGCTGGAGGGTGAGTCGCTGGTGCTGCTGCCGTAGATCACTGAGGCACTGAGGCGCTGAGGGCGCGGGGGCGGCTTGGCCGCCCCCGCGCTTTTTTGTTGGGCGCTGACGGCCTCGCCCGCATATAATGAGCATGAGCCGACGAGCGTCGGCGTGGCGCAATAACGCCCTCTTGCAATAAGGATATGCTGATGGCGACACACGGATCGACCCTGAACCCCGCCCGCACGCTGGCCGAGCTGAAGGAGCTGCGCGCCCTGACGGGTGATGAGAACGGCGCGCAGCGCGTGGCCTGGACGGAGACCTGGGCCAAGGCTCGGGCATGGATGCGTGCGAAGCTGGCCGATCTGCCGGTGGAGGTGTCCACCGACGAGGCGGGCAACCAGTGGGCTACCCTGCGCGGATCATCCGAGCGCGAGCTGCTGATTGGCGGGCACATCGACTCGGTGCCTAACGGCGGTTGGCTCGACGGGTGCCTCAACGTCCTAGCCGGGCTTGAGGTGCTGCGTCGGCTGGCCGCCCAGGGTACCCCGCCGGTGACGGTGCGCCTAGTGGACTGGGCCGACGAAGAGGGTGCGCGCTTCGGGCGCAGCCTGTTTGGCTCCAGCGCCGCGTCGGGCCATTTCGACCCCGAGGAGCTGGCCGAGCTGCGGGATCGCGACGGGGTCACGCTGCCCGATGCGGTGGGCGCGTTCGGGGTCGATCTGCGTACGGCGCGGCTGGCGGGCCGCCAGTTGGCCAAGGCCGCCGCCTACTTGGAGCTGCATATCGAGCAGGGGCCGGTGCTGGAGAGCATGGGCCTGCCGCTGGGCGTGGTGCTGGGCACCTTCGGCGTCGAGCGCAACCGGATCATCTGGCGCGGCCAGGCGGCCCACTCCGGCTCGACGCCTATGGACAAGCGCAAGGACGCCCTGGCCGGTGCGGCCAAGCTGGCCCTACACATCCGCGAGATCGCCCGCGAGGTGGGCGACGGCGCGGTGTGTACCTCCGGCGGCGTGGTCTGTCGGCCCGGTATCGTCACCTCGGTGGTGGAGACCGCCGAGCAGTTGCTCGATCAGCGCCACCTGGATGGCGAGCAACTGGCGCGCATGCTGGCTATGGCCAAGGAGGCCAGCATGCGCTTTGCGGCCGAGGAGCAGATCTCGGTGGCGTGGGAGCCGCTCTGGCGGATCGCCCCCATCCCCTTCCACCCCGAACTGATCGCCCTCTGCGACGAGGCCATCCTGGAGACCTGCGGGGTCTCGCACCGGCTGCCGAGCGGCCCGCTGCACGACGCCGCCGAAGTGTGTCGTGCGGGGGTGCCGACGGTCATGCTCTTTGTGCAGAGCCTGCGCGGCATCTCACACAACAAGATCGAGGACACCCTGGAGGCGCATATCGAGCTGTCGGTGCAGGCGCTCGACCGGCTGGCCGATAAGGCGATGGCGTGGGTGGCGGGGCGGTAGGGACGAAGCCCGTCGGCTGGCGCAGAACACCAGCCGGCGGGCTTCGTCAGGGCATGAGCAAAGTCGCTGGGGCTGCGCCCCAGACCTCGCTTTTTGTTGGTTTTTGGCGGCTTCGCCGCC
>CAISPW010000375.1 GCA_903887465.1 uncultured Oscillochloris sp.
AAGCCCCCGGCGAACGTTGACGCGATAGGGTGACTTTTGCGGTAGTGCTCTTTTTTTGTGGGTTTTTGGCGGCGAATCCGCCAAAAACCCACAAAAAGCGAGGTCTGGGGCGCAGCCCCGAGGACTTTGCTCATGCCTTGCCCCACATCTCCACCGGGAAGGAACATAATGATGGCCCACCCGACCCCGACGATCACGGTGACGCTGCACTGGCAGGGCGGGTCTGGCCCGCGATCCGCCAACATTATCTGCGAGGATAGCTCGCCGGGCGAGCTGCTGCCGATTCTGGCGGCGGGCTGCGGGTTGCCTGCGCACGATCCCCAGGGCGCGCCGATTGGCTACGGGCTGCGGCTGGGCGCGGCCGGCGGGCGGGCGCTGGCCCCCGGCAAGCCGCTCGGCGCGCAGGGCGTGTGTGATGGTAGCCACCTTTGGCTGGGCACGCCGCGTCCTGCCGCCGGCGGGCCGCGCCACTGCGCCCTGGCCCTGCCCGATGGCGGGGCGGTGCTGGTGCCACCCTCAGGACTCATCCTCACCCGCAGTTGGCTGCTGCGCGCCCTTGAGTTGCTCCAGCCCGAGGCCCACGCCCGCGAGCTGCACCTGCTCGCTGCGGGCCACTCGGCCTACCGGTTTATCTCCAATCGTCCCCACTGCGCCCTGGCCCCCGCCGAGCCCGGCGTCTGGCAGCTCGCCACTGACCGCGAGGACGTGGACACCCGGCTGAATGGCGTGATCCTCATGCCCCGCCGCCCGGTTGCCCTCGCCAATGGCGAGAGCATCCAGCTCGGCGCGGGCGGGCCGACGCTCAACATCGCCATACTCTAGCCCAGGCTGGTTTGGGACGACCATCGGTGTATAGCCCGCTCACTGCAGGTCGCGCAGATCGAAGACGGGGCCGTCCTTGCAGCGGGTGCGCAGTCCGGTGCGCGTGTCGATCAGGCATGACTGGCATGTGCCGACGCCACAGGGCGTGGGGCCAGCGAGGGCGGCCTGGGCAAATCCACGGCCCCAGCGCATGCGCCCGGCGCGCACCGCGTCGGCGGCGGGAGTGACGAGGTCGGCGGTGAGGGCCAGGCAGATCTGGTCGGCCCAGGCAATCGGCGAGGCGAAGAGCGACCTGCCGGGGGCGGGCGCGCCTAGCAGGTCGGCCAGGGCGGCGGGGCCGACGGCGCTGCTCTGGTACTCGGCGTCGGACGGCAGCAGGAAGGGTGGCGGCAGGCGGTCGGGGCCACTCGCGGCGGCTAGGAGTACCGCCGCCACGCCGTCGGCTGCCGCCACGCGAGCCAGAAAGATCAGGGCGGGCAAGGCCGGGCCGGCCCCGGCCAGCAGCAGATTGCGCGTGCGCCTATCCAGCACGAAGGGCGTCCCCAGCGGGCCGAAGAGGTCGAGCCAGGTGCCGACACGCTGATCGGCCAGCCATATCAACCCGCGCTCACTGGGGTCGAGCAGCAGATCGACCGTGCCAGCGGCGAGATCCGCCCCGGCCAGGAAGGCCGCACGGCGCAGCAGGGGGTCGGCGCTGCCCGGCGGGGCGCAGCGGGCCAGCACGTACTGGCCGGGCCGCGCGGCGCGGGCCAGCTCGGGGGCGCGCAGGGTGAGCTGGCACAGGGCACCAAGCTCGCGCCGCGCGATGATCGTAGGCTCGTGGTAGGGCATTGGGTGATTGCAGATTGCAGATTGCAGATTGCAGATGCCACGTAATCTGCTACAAGGTTGTGTCGGGGGCACCCCAGGGCATGAGCAAAGTCCTCGGGGCTGCGCCCCAGACCTCGCTTTTTGTTGGTTTTTGGCGGCTTCGCCGCCAAAAA
>CAISPW010000376.1 GCA_903887465.1 uncultured Oscillochloris sp.
CCGATCCTGAAACCTTGTCTTACGACACAACATGAGCGTCAGGGCTGATGCAAAGTCGCTGGGGCTGCGCCCCAGACCGCGCTTTTTGTTGGTTTTTGGCGGCGAAGCCGCCAAAAACCAACAAAAAAAAGATCGTTCGGGGGTGGCTTTGCCACCCCCAAACCCCCGCCGGAGGCGACGTTGCAACCGCCCTGACATGAGCGTTGACCTCGTGTTCGACGCAACGTGAGCAGATACTATGGCGCAAGCTGGAAATCAACCAATGACAAGCCAAGGCGAGGATGAACAGGCGGAGTCGAGCGGGCTGATCGGGCTGCTCACGGCGGCGTGTCGGCATATCGCTCTGCTGGCGGCCATGATCGCAACCTGCGGCAGCCTCTTCTTCAGCGAAGTGCTGCACTGGCCGCCCTGCCAACTCTGCTGGTACCAGCGCATCCTGATGTACCCGCTGACTGTGATTCTGACCATGGGCATTCTGCGACGCGACCGTGGGCTGCATTGGTATGCCCTGCCGCTGTCGCTGGCCGGCATGGGCGTGTCGTTCTACCACTACCTTGAGGTGATGAAGCTGATCTCGCCGCCCCCCTGTAGCGGCGCGGTGCCCTGTAGCATAGACTACCTCACCCCGATCTTGACCGGCCCACTCAGCTTTATCAAGATCCCCTTCCTGGCCCTGGTGGCCTTCACGATCATCAGCGTCATGCTGGGCAACTTCGCCGTTGCCGGCGACGAGGCGCTGCCGAACCCTGGGGGCGGGCAGGCCGCAGCGCGCGGGTGGGCGCTCGGGGTCGTCGCCGTGACGGCGGTGGTCTTCCTCGGCCTCGGCGCAATGATCTAGGACTGCAATATCAAGCGCATGGGGGTGCATGCGTGACGTGGTGATCCTATCGGCCACCGAAACAACGAGCGCTGAGGGACATGAACAAACCTGCCACGTATCTCCGGGACGCGGTACGCATCGCCGCCCTGGCCCTGGCGCTGCTGGGCGTCACCGTTGCCCACGCCCAGCCCCTCGCCATGGACGGCTACCTGCGGCTGCTGCGCGAGGCCCACGCCGCCGCCGAGCGGCGCGACATGATCGGGCTGGAGCAGGTGGCCCCCGCCCTGGTCGCCGTCCGCAGCGTAGCCATGCCCGACGGCGGCAGCGCCCCGGCAGATAACCGCTGGCTGGCGGCGGCGCTGGACACGCCCCGCCCCGACCTGCCGACGATCACCGCGCGCCTTGGCGCACTGATCGACGCCCTCGCCTACCCATCCGGCCCGCCCGCCGCCGATGCCGAGGATCGGCTGCGGGATATCCTCGCGCGACCGCCCTTCCGCCAGGCCGATACACCCCGCGCCCTAGGCTGGATCGAACAACTGCTCCAGTGGCTGATCGACATGCTTGACCGGACGTTCGCGCCGGTGAATCGGGCGGCGGCGCAGGGCGGGGGCGGGATGGCCTGGATCTTGGCCGCCATCGGCCTGCTGATTGTCGGCGTCGTGCTGGCGGTGTGGCTGCGCGGCCTGCGCCGCGCCCTGGCCCCGTCGGCCCGCCGGCCCACCAGCGGCCCCGAGGCGTCGCTGAGCGCAGGCGAGGCGGCCCAGCACGCGGGCGAGTTGGCCCGCGCGGGCGACTACCGCCGCGCCGCGCGCATGCTCTACCTGTCGTCGCTGCTCTGGCTTGATGAGAACCGCCTGCTGCGCTATGACCGCTCGCTGACCAACCGCGAGTACCTGGATCGCCTGGGCGGAAACCCCGCTCTGCGCGAGCGCCTGCGCCCGGTGGTCGAGACCTTCGACCGCGTCTGGTACGGCGATGGCGGGCTGGACGCCGCAGGCTTCGCCGCCTACGAGATCCAAGTGGCCGCCCTGCGGGAGAGTCAAGGGAGGGACACCCTCCCTTGAAATACATCCTCCGCCGCGACATCCTGATCGTCATGGGACTCTTCCTGGCCATGGCTACATTCCTGGCCCTGGTGCCCGCCGACGGCGGCGCGGATCACAGCGCCACGTCCCACGCCAGCGGGCCGGGCGGCGCGCTGGCGCTCTACCGCTGGCTGGGCGATCTGGGCTACCGGGCAGAGCGCCTGGAGTACCGTGACTTCGCTCTTGACGCGGACGCCGACCTGCTGTTTGTCCTGGCACCCTCGGTAAGCTACACCCCAGCGGAGGCCGCTGCGGTGCTGCGCTGGGTAGAAGCTGGCGGCACCCTGATCTTCGCCGACGACCGGCGCTTTGGCGGGGGATCGGCCCTGCTGCGCGCGGCGGGGGCCACCGCTATGGCCGCGCCCGCTGGCCCCATCCCGCGCGCGGCCCTGGCCCAGCCGGTCGCGCCCGCCGACATGATCACGGCCCAGACCAGCGTGGTGCTGGGGGGACTCCCCGCCGACGCGGCAGCGATCATCGGGGCGGCCGACGGGCCGCTGCTGGCGGGCATGCAGCGCGGCAAAGGCTACATCTACCTGAGCGCGGCCCTGCGTCCCTTCACCAACGTCGGCCTGGCCGACGCGGGCAGCCCGGCCCTGGTGCTGGGCCTGCTGCGCCGCGCGCCCGTCGGCGGGCGGCTGATCTTCGACGAATACCACCACGGGTTTATCCGCGAGCCATCGCTGGGCGGGCTGCTGCTCAGCGGCCCCTGGGGCTGGGCCGGGATCTACGCCGCCCTGGTGGGTGCTGCCTACGTGGTACTGAGCGGCCAGCGCTTCGGGCGAGCGGTGCCCCTGCGCGAGGAGACGACCCGCCGCAGTAGCGCCGAGTACCTGGAGAGCATGGCCGGCCTGCTGCGCCGTGGGCGCAAGAGCGGCTACATCCTGGCCCACTACCACACGGCACTCAAACGCCGCCTGGCCCGGCCCCACGGGATCAGCCCGACACTCGACGATGACGCATTTGTAATCGCCCTGGCCGCCGCCCGCCCGCTCGACGCCGCCGCCCTGCGCGCCATCCTGGCCCGTATGCGCCAGCGCGTGGTGAGCGAGGCCGAGTTGCTAAGAATCATCGCCGAGGGCGACCAACTACGATAAGACCGCAGCCGCACCGCGCTGCTGCGCCCTCACCACGCGACACGCTATGCACGACACCCTTCAGCCCACCCTCGATCTGCTCGACGATGGCCTACGCCTCTACCGGCGCGAGTTCCCGCGCTTCGCGCTGATCGTGGCCCTCGGCGCGGTGCCGGCAATCATCCTGGCCATGCTGATCATCCGCCGCCCCAATATGCTCGGCTCGGGCGGCGGGATTCTGGCCCTGCTCCTCAGCGCGCTGATCAGCCTGCCCCTGGGCGTCTACCTGATGGGCGCGATCAGCCGGGCGACGGCGACGGCCCTGCGCGGCGAGCCGGTCGCGCTGCGCGCCGCCCTGGCGATCGGGCCGCTGCGCCTGATCGGCATGGGCTGCTACGGCGGCGTCTTTCTCTTCGTCGCCAACATGGCGGTCTCGATTCTGAGCATGGTCTGCTTCTGCCCGCTCTCGATGGCGATGGGCGGGGCCATGGGCGGCATAGCGGGGACGACAAGCGGTAGCGGCACGGCCAGCGCGGCATTGGCCGGTATGCTCAATGTGATCGCAGCGGTGACCTTCGTACTGCTCTACGGGTTCAGCCTGGTGCTGAGCGGGGCCACCTACAGCAGCCTGATCTTCAGCCTGCAACCCTTCGTCCAGGGCAACCTACGCCTGGGCGCGGCCATACAGCGCAGCCTGGATATGACCTTCTACCGCTTCGGGGCCAACCTGCTGGTCTACCTCTGCGCCAGCCTGATCTTCGGCGTCCTAGCCATTGGGAGTACCCTGGCCATCGGCGTCCTCGTACCGCTACCGCTGTTCTTTCTGCTCGGTGCCGAGTCGTCGATCGCCCAGGGGATCAGCGCGGCGGCCATGCTCGTCGGCCTGACCCTGGCGCTCCCGCCGCTGCCGATTTGGATGGCCCTGCTCTACCTGCGCCGCTCGGCCGAGCGTGACGGCGACGACCTGGCGGTGCGGATCGCCGCGTTTGCCGGATCGGAGCGCATAGGCTAGGCGGATCAGCTTGTATCGTTCGCGCCCATAGGGTAGAGTTGACGAAATTGCACAGGTGTGCTATCTTGCCGCATTATGACCATTCGCCTCAGGCATGGTTCAGTCCAGCGTTAGACAAGGTTTCAGGTGCCAGGTTTCAGCTTGACCGTCCTGCGATGCGGCGAGGATGCGATGACGCGCTCCTATCGCCTCAGCGCGTCATTGTCTCGTCGCTGAACTGGCTTCAGCCAGGCTTATCCGGCGAAAGCCATTTGTTCAGCCTTGTCCGAAATCAGCTGACACGGGATTGGGCAGGTGGGATTGAGGGCGGGATCGAACGTGGCTGGCGTATCGAGTGATGTCCTCCCCTGACTTCGCTAGGAGGCGACCGAATGCAGATCACGGTGGTGAAAGTGGGCGGGAATGAGCTGGACGATCCAGCCTTCCTGGATGGGCTGAGCGCGGCGGTGACAGGCTTCGACGGGCCGCTGGTGCTCGTCCACGGCGGCGGCAAGGAAATCAGCGCCGCCCTAAGCCACTACGGCATCCCCAACGAGTTTGTCGGCGGGCTGCGCGTCACCTCGCCGGAGGCCATGGCGATCATGCAGATGGTCGTCTGCGGGACGATCAACATGCGGGTGGTGGGCCGGCTGGTGGCCGACGGCACCCGCGCGATCGGCCTGAGCGGGGTGGATCTGGCGTTGCTGGGCTGCGTGCCGCAGCGACCGGGCGGCGTCGACCTTGGGCGAGTTGGTATGATCACTCGCGTGGATGCCGACGCGATCCGGGCCATGATCGGCCTGGGCTGGCTGCCGGTCTTCGCGCCGGTGGCTCGCGGCGACGGCGACGGCCTGAGCTATAACGTGAACGCCGACCAGATGGCCCAGGCCATTGCCGGAGCCTTCGCCGGGGCCGAGTTGCTCTTTGTGAGCAACGTGCCGGGGGTGATCGTCGGCGGGCAGGTGGCCGCACAGCTTGGCCGGGCCGATGTGGCGGCGGCGATTGCGTCGGGCGAGATCAGCGGCGGCATGGTGCCGAAGGTGCAGGCCGCCCTGGACGCCCTCGCCGCCGGGGCCGCCTCGGCGCGAATCACCAACTTGGCCGGGTTCAGCGGCGGCGGCACGCGTATTGTGTAAGAAGCGGGGTTGCGGGCGCGTGAAACACTCCCGCAAGCCCGCTTCTTAACCGTGATAATAAACGATGAGCGACGATGGCGACATCTTCCGCAGCCTGGAACCTTGGCAGCGCGCCGAGGTCGAGCTGCAGATTACCTACAACAGCTACCCCAACGGGCAGATCTTCCACGCGCCGAACGAGGTTGGCAAGCAACTCTTTGTGCTGAGGTCAGGCCGGGTGCGCGTCTATAAGCTCTCGCCCGAGGGCCGCGCCCTGACGCTGATGTTGCTGGATCCACCGACGATCTTTGGCGAGATGACCCTGGTGGGCCAGTGGGTTCACGACACCTGCGCCGAGGGGATGATCGAATGTGTGATCGGGGTGATCGCACGCGACGCGCTGCGTGAAATCCTTACGCGCCACCCTCAGGTGACCTTGGCCTTTATGGATTTGATGGGCCAGCGACTGCGGGCGATGGAGAATAAGCTCGCCGACATCGCCTTTAAGAGCGTGCCCCAGCGCCTCGCCAGCGTCCTGCTGAGCCTCTCCGGTGCCGTCCCAGGACAGACCGCCGGCACCAGCCCGCCGAGCGCGGTGCGCTACACCCACCAGCAACTCGCCGAGATGATCGGCTCCTACCGCGAGACGGTCACCAAGGCAATCGGCGAGTTCCGCGAAGCGGGGATGATCCGCATCGCGGACGAGGCGATCTCGCTGACGGATCTGACCCAACTCCAGCGGCTGGCGAATAGCTAACGCGAGCGTTGTCTTTTTCCTACAACGCGCGCATCAGATCGGCGAAGAGCCGCTCATAGGCGATAGCCGTCTGCTCGGTGCTGAACTTCAGCGCCACCTCGGCCTGCGGGCGCACATAGCGGCTGCGGTCGCCGAGGATGGCCAGGATGGCCGTAGCGAGGGCGGCACTGTCGCCGATAGGTACCACCTGGCCCATGCCAGTCTGAAGCACGGGCTGGCGCACGCCGGGTAGGGCGCTGGCGATCGAGGGCGTGCCGCAGAGCATCGCCTCAACCTGGACGAGGCCGAAGGTCTCGGTGGAGTTGAGCGAGGGCACGACGATCATGTCGAGGTTGGGGAAGAAGGCGGCCATATCGGACGGCCCGAGCGTGCCCAGGAAGGTCCAGTGGTCGCGGAAGCGTGCAAAGAGCGGGGCGAGGTGGCGGGCATATGCCTCCTCGCCGAGGACGTTCTCGTAGGGGCCAGCGAAGAGTACACGGGCATTCGGGTAGACGTCGAGGATGCGCGGCAGGGCGTGGAGCAAGATCTCAACGCCCTTCTCGGCGGCGAGGCGAGCGGCCATGCCGATCACCGGGCCGTGGATGTTCCAGCGCTCGCGAAAGCCAGCGATATCGGCGGCGCTGGCGGGGGCCACCTCGACCGGCGGCGGGATGACGACAATCTTGTCACGGAAGCGCCGCAGGAAGGGCGAGTGGTCGGCGAAATCTTGGGTGTAGGCGACAACACGGGTGGCAAGGGCTCCCGCCGAGATATTGGCCGCATCAACGACATGGTTGGCCACCCGGTTCATCAGGCCGGGGGGAAGCTGGAGATCGCTGTGGTAGGTGAGAACCACCGGCTGGCGCAGCAGACGACCGCGCAGGGCCAGGCCGGGCGCGTCGAACTGCGGTAGGTGCAGGCTCATGGCGTCGTGCTGGAGGGCAAGCACAGTGGCGAGCAGGCCGAAGGTGGGCATGATCACGCCCTTGGAAACGCGGGCGGCCACCGGGGCGCGCACAACCCGCACACCGTCCACGACCTCGTGGCGCGGCAGGCTGGGGTCGTACTGCGAGGTGAGGACGGTGACGCTATGGCCTCGGCGAGCCAGGGCGGCGGCGAGGCGCTGCACGTAGATCGTCAGCCCGCTAGTATAGGGGCGGTAATAGGTCAAGGCGCAGAGAATTCGCATACGATAGGGTTTCAGATTTCAGGTTTCAGGTCAGGCGCACACAAATGCCGAAGGGCGAGGGACGATCCCACAGATGATCTGCGGATCCCCCGCCCTTCGGCGTGAGATGGAGGCGACGGCCGGAATCGGACCGGCGAATGGCGGTTTTGCAGACCGCTGCATTACCACTTTGCTACGTCGCCCCAGTGCGGCGCATTGTAGCACAGCGCCGCAGGGCGCGCAAGCCGGGGAGTCACCGCCGCAGGACGGTTGCCCCGTCGCCTCCGGCGGGGGGGTTGGGAGTAGCAAAGCCACCCCCGAACGGTCTTTTTTGGTTGATGTTTGGCAGCGAAGCCGCCAAACATCCACAAAAAGCGCGGTCTGGGGCGCAACCCCAGCGGCTTTGCAACCGCCCTGCGATAGACGTGATACTAAGTTGGATCGCGAAGGTCGCGAAGCCGGGCGAAGGACGCGAAGCTTTGCAACCGCCCTGCGATAGACGTGATACTAAGTTGGATCGCGAAGGTCGCGAAGCCGGGCGAAGGACGCGAA
>CAISPW010000377.1 GCA_903887465.1 uncultured Oscillochloris sp.
CAGCAGCGGGGCGGGGCGCAGCAGCGGGGCGGGGCGCAGCAGCGGGGCGGGGCGCAGCAGCGGGGCGGGGCGCAGCAGCGGGGCGGGGCGCAGCAGCGCGGCGCTGCTGCGCCCTTACGACGACCGGGTCGATCCATGTCACACGACCACATTCTCCTGGTAGATCCCGAATACCTCGCGCAGCACATCGCACATCTCGCCGACGGTGCAGTAGGCTCGCACGCAGTTGAGGATGGCGGGCATGGTGTTCTCGGTACCCTGGGCGACCGCGCGTAGCTCGGCGAGGCGCTGGCTGGCCAGGACGTTGTCGCGCTCGGCGCGCACCCGGTTGAGCCGGGCCATGTGCTTGCGCTCGCCCTCGGGGTCCATCGCCAGAATGGGGATGTTGATCGGCTCGTTCACGGTGTAGGCGTTCACGCCGACGATCTCGCGGTCGCCGCCGTCGATCTCCTGCTGGTAGCGGTAGGCCGCGTCGGCGATCTCGCGCTGGAAGAATCCGTCGCGGATGGCCGCGATCACCCCGCCGCGCTCGGCGATGGCCTGGAAGTAGGCGTTCGCCTCGCGTTCCATGCGGTCGGTCAGCGCCTCCACAAAGTAGCTACCGCCGAGCGGATCCACCGTGTTGGTCACGCCGCTCTCGCTGGCGATCACCTGCTGGGTGCGCAGGGCAATGGTAACGGCCTTCTGGCTGGGCAGGGCCAGCGCCTCGTCCATGCTGTTGGTGTGCAGGCTCTGGGTGCCGCCCATCACGGCAGCGAGAGCCTGGATGGTGGTGCGAACGATGTTCACCTCGGGCTGCTGGGCGGTCAGCGAGGCTCCGGCGGTCTGCGAATGACAGCGCAGCCAGAGCGAACGATCCTTCTTTGCGCCGTATGTGTCGCGCATGAGCCTGGCCCAGATCCGGCGGGCGGCGCGATATTTGGCGACCTCCTCGAAAAAGTCGTTGTGGGCGTTGAAGAAGAACGAGATCCGTGGAGCGAAGTCGTCCACGTCCAGGCCACGGGCGATGGACGCCTCGACGTAGGCCGCGCCGTCGGCCAGGGTGAAGGCCAGTTCCTGGGCTGCGGTGCTGCCCGCCTCGCGGATGTGGTAGCCGCTGACGCTGACCGGGTTCCACTGTGGCACGTGTTGGCTGCCGAACTCGATCGTGTCCACCACCAGGCGCATGCTCGGCTCGGGCGGGAAGATGTACTCGTTCTGGGCGATGTACTCCTTGAGGATGTCGTTCTGGAGCGTGCCGCGCAGTTGGCTCCAGGGCACGCCGCGTTTCTCGGCCACCGCTAAGTACATGGCCCAGACCATGGCGGCCGGCGAGTTGATCGTCATCGAGGTGGAGATCTGATCCAAGGGCAGGCCGTCGAGCAGTTCCTCCATATCGGCCAGCGAGCAGATGGCCACGCCGCACTTGCCAAACTCACCCTCGACCAGCGGGTGGTCGGTGTCACGCCCGTAGAGCGTGGGCATATCGAAGGCGACCGAGAGGCCGGTCTGGCCCTGGCCGAGCAAGTAGCGAAAGCGCGCATTGGTCTCCTCGGCGGTGCCGAACCCCGCGAACATCCGCATCGTCCAGACCTTACCACGGTAGCCGGTGGGGTGGACGCCACGGGTGTAGGGATACTCGCCGGGGTGGGCGATGTCGCGTGTGTACGAGCTATCAGCTAGGTCGAGGGGCGTGTAGAGTCGCTCGACCGGCTCGCTGCTGGTGGTCATAAAGCGCACATCACGCTCGGGGGCACGCGCCAGGGCGGGCCAGAGGGCCTGCTGCTCCCAGCATTTTTGGGCCGCCTGGATCAGATCCTTCGGCTCGAACATCGTTGTTTCTCCTCTATCATCAGGTGGGCCGTCGCCACCCAGTGGGCCGACGTGTTTTTGGGTGGCACAAACACGTCGGCCCTACTATATCATCTTCTGGCCGTGTACCTTGCGCGGATCCATGGCGGCGCAGGGCGCTTGCAACGTCGCCTCCGGCGGGTGTTCGAGAATGAAAATGCCACCTCAAAAAGATCTTTTTTTGTTAGTCTTTGGCGGCGAGTCCGCCAAAGACCAACAAGAAACAGGGTCTGGGGCGTAGTCCCAGCAAACTGGCAGCCCCCCACGCGAGGGTGCTATAATGCCCACGGTGTCGCCCGTCCGTGTCCCGATGCGCCACCGACGCCGATCTTGCCGCCGCACACAGGGGCGGGCGGCGGATCTACCCTGGTCAAGGAGTACCCGATGTCGTCACCGCCCGCTGAGGCCCAGCCCGTCAAAACGCATGCGTCCTCGCGCCGGCTGCGGTTTGCCGTAGGCGCGATCATTGTGCTGGCGCTCCTGGTGATGCTGACCATCAACAGCGGCCAAGATGTGAGCTACCTGACCGGCGGCTCCAGCGTGCTGGTGCTGGCCCTGCCAGCCTTTCTGGCCGGGGTACTCAGCTTCCTCTCGCCCTGCACGCTGCCGATCCTGCCCGCCTACTTCGCCTTCACCTTCCAGGCCGGCAAGCGCGGCGTCTTCATGATGAGCGTGGCCTTCTTCCTGGGACTGGCCACCACCATCACGCTACTGGGTGCCAGTGCCACCGCCCTGAGCGGCATGATCTTCGACAACCGCGCGGCCCTGACCCTCTGGGGCGGGGTCGTGATCGTGGTCTTCGGGGTGATGGGCATGCTCGGCAAGGGCTTCGCCGGCCCGCAGATCCAGGAACGTCCGGCGGCGACGATCTTCGGCTCCTACCTCTACGGGGCCACCTTCGCCCTGGGCTGGACGGCCTGCGTCGGGCCGATCCTGGGTGCCCTGCTGACCTTGCTGGCCACCACCAGCGGCGTCGCCATCATCCAGGGCGCAGTGCTGGCCTTCATCTACTCGCTCGGCCTGGGCACGCCGCTGATCCTGCTCGCGACCTTCTTCAACCACCTGGGCAACGGATCGAAGTTTTGGCAGGTGATCCGTGGCAAGGGCTTCGCGCTGAGCCTCTTTGGGCGAACGCTCTATCTGCACAGCACCAGCCTGATCAGCGGCCTGCTGATGGTGATCATGGGCCTGCTACTGGCCAGCGGCCAGCTTGAGAAGATCTCGCAAGTGACGAACAGTAGCGGCATGGCCCAGTGGTGGGTGCAGCTAGAGAGCAGCGTCAGCCGTCTGTTTAGACTCCAGTGAGCGAACTTATCCGCGCCGCCGGCGGCGTCGTCTTCTGCTACGGCCCCGACCGCAGGCCGCTAATCCTGCTGATCTGTGATAAGTACGGCGTCTGGACGCTGCCCAAGGGCCACCTGGAGGTCGGCGAGGATGAAGCCGACGCCGCCATCCGCGAGATCGTTGAGGAGACCGGCATCGACTGCCAGTTGGGCGACCTGCTGCACCGCATGGTCTACCCGGTCTTCAAGCGCGGTGCCTGGCGCGATAAGCAGGTGGCCTACTTTCTGGCCCGCGCCGAGCATCTGCAACCCAGCCCGCGCCACGATGAGGGCATCACCGCCGCCTGCTGGCTGCCCCCCGGCGAGGCCCTCTCGCGGATCAGCTATTCTCAGGTGCGCGATGTTGTCCGCCGCGCCGTCGCCCGCATCCCCCCAACACCGTGATGAGACAAGATTGCAGGTGCCAGGTTTACCGTTCGTCGTGCGGGCTTCCAGCCTGCCGCCGCGCATCTGGCGGGCTGGAAGCCCGCA
>CAISPW010000378.1 GCA_903887465.1 uncultured Oscillochloris sp.
AGGCTTTAGCCGGTGCTCTCCGGCTAAAGCCTCGACTCCATGCGACATCCTATGTAGGATTGCTCTAGGTCGATTTTTGGCTGTGCCACCAAAAATCGACATACAAGCGTGGGGGTGACACAGCCACCGCAGCCCGTGCGGGTGCAGGTTTCGCCTGCGCTACAGCGCGCCCAACAGCTCCTCAGCGGCGGAGTAGGGGTCGCTCTGGCGCGCGGCGATCCGAGCGACGAGAGCCTCCCAGGCGTGGCCACGCAGCCGCTCGATGGCAAGCTCCTGCACGGCGGCGCGCAGGTCGCCCTCGGCGGTAATGCGGGCGCGGGCGTCGGCACCACCTTCAGCGCGCAGGTGCGCGCCGTGCCGCCCCGCCGACTCGATTACCTCGGGGACACCCTGGCCGCTGGTGGCCACAGCGGGGATCACCGGCGGCTCCCAGCCGTCGGCCGGCGGGCCGCCCAGGTGCAGCATTGAGCGTAGCTGGCGGACGGTCTTGTCGGCACCCTCGCGGTCGGCCTTATTCACCACAAACAGATCGGCGATCTCAAGCACCCCGGCTTTGATGCTCTGCACATCGTCGCCCATGCCCGGCACCTCGACCACGATCGTCGTCTGGGCGGCGCGGGCGATGTCCACCTCGCCCTGTCCAGCACCGACGGTCTCGATAATGACCACCTGAAAGCCAGCCGCGTCGATCAGGGCCACGGCATCGGCGGTGGCCCGCGAGAGTCCGCCGAGTCGGCCACGGCTGGCCATACTGCGGATGAAGACACCGGGGTCACCGCCGAGGGGCTGCATACGAATGCGGTCGCCCAGCACGGCCCCGCCGCTGAAGGGCGAAGTTGGGTCCACCGCCACAATACCGACAGTGCGACCGCGACGGCGCCACTCCAGGGCCAGGGCGTTCACCAAGGTACTCTTGCCGGCACCGGGTGGCCCGGTGATGCCGACCACGTGGGCTTGGCCGGTGTGCGGGTAGACGGCGGCGAGCAGCGTGCGCGCCGCCGGGCCGCCCTGCTCGGCCAGCGAGATCGCCCGCGCCAGAGCGCGCCGGTCGCCGCCGATCAGGCGCGAGAGGAGATCAGGGATATGCATATGCAGATAACCATACGGCTGGGCCGCAGACGGCGGCATGACCATGGCAGGCGGCGGTTCATCGGCTATCGGCTATCCCGCATCAGCTGCGGGCGATGCCGGCGTTGGCGCGGATGAAGCCCACGATATCGTTGGTGTTCGAGCCGGGGCCAAACACGGCGGCGATCCCGTGTTCGCCCTTGAGGACGGTGGCGTCCTCGTCAGAGATGATGCCGCCGGCGACCACCAGCACATCGTCCATCTGCTGATCGCGCAGCAGCCGTGCGATCTTGGGCAGCAGCGTCATATGGGCACCAGAAAGGATCGACAGGCCGATAACGTCGACATCCTCCTGGAGGGCGGCCTCAACTATCATCTGCGGGGTCTGCTGGAGGCCGGTGTAGATTACCTCCATGCCAGCATCGCGCAGAGCCCGTGCGATCACCTTGGCACCACGGTCATGGCCATCGAGGCCAGGCTTGGCGACGAGGACGCGGATCGTTCGCTCCATTGCAAGATTTCTCCTCTGGTGCAGCATTGTGATGGCCCGATTATACCATGGGAAGTTACGCCTGCCCGGGAGACCCTATCAGGGCTGGTGCACAGTCGCTGGGGCTGCGCCCCAGACTTCGCTTTTTGTTGGTTTTTGGCAGCAAGACCGCCAAAAACCAACAAAAAAAAGATCTTTCGGAAGTGGCTACGCCACCTCCCAAACCTCGCCGGAGGCCACTTTGCCGCAGACCTGCATTTTTAACGCAATCGCAATGAACTTCACGCTGGTAGCAGGTCACATTTGGCCTATAATGGAGGCGGAGGGCGCAGAGCGCGGCGCACGTGGCACAAGGCCAGCGAATACCCGTTCTCACCCATCCACCCCCAATTCTCAGATCTCAATTCTCACGAGGCCCGCTATGCTCGCTCGCCGACTGATCCCCGCCGCCACACTGATACTGATCACGCTGATCGCCGCCGCAAGTACCCTCTGGCTACGCCCCGCCGAGGCCCGCCTGCCCGACGCCGACTTCGCGATGCCCATGAGCGCCCAGGCGGCCCAGGCCGCCGTGGCCCAGGCCCAAGCCCGCCAGCAGGCCCAGATCGCGACGGTGAGCCAGCAACTCGGCGCAATCGACCCGGCCCACCTGCCCCTCACCCCCAGCGTCTACTTCGCCGAGACCGGGCACCACCTGAGCAATCGCAGTGGCTTTTTAAGCTTCTGGCGGGCCAACGGGCAGAAGCTGCTCTTCGGCTACCCGATCAGCGAGGAACTGGTCGAGGGCGGGCGGATCGTGCAGTACTTCGAGCGCGCCCGCTTCGAGTTTCACCCCGAGGCGTTCGGCGGCGCGGGCCAGGTGCAACTCGGCCTGATCGGCACCGACCTAGCCGCGCACAGCCTCGCGGCCAACACTCTCACCGGCGCGGCCGACCCGCAGAGCGGGGAGAGCTACTTCCCGGAGACGAGCCATAGCCTCGGCGGCGCGATCCGCGCCTACTGGGAGCGCCACGGCGGCATCGGCATCTTCGGCTTCCCGATCAGCGAGGTGCTGGTGGAGGACGGGCGCACGGTGCAGTACTTCGAGCGCGCCCGCTTGGAGTGGTGGCCCGAGGATGTGGATTCCTTCTTCCGTGACCAGGAGGCCATGCGCGGCTTCAGCCTGCACACGCTCTACGAGGTGCGGGTGAGCGATGTGGGCCGCCGCCTCGCCGCCGCCCGTGGGCTGAGCATCGCGCCAGTGGCCCAACTCCCCGGCACCGCCACATGGAGCCCGGCGATCTGGACACGTCACATTGACGTGGATCTCTCGGCCCAGCAACTGGTAGCCTACGAGGGCGACCTGGCCGTCTGGCACGCGCCGGTGGCTACCGGTCGCGACGGCTTCGACACGCCCACCGGCGATTTCGCGATCTACTACCGCGTGCCCATGCAAGACATGACCGGCAGCATTGGCGGAGAGAGTTGGTATGTGCCGCACATCCCCTGGGTGCAGTATATTGTGGGCGGGGTGGCCTTCCACGGCACCTACTGGCACAACGCCCACGGCACCGGCTCCCGCATGTCCCACGGCTGTGTGAACCTGCACATCGACGATGCCGAGTGGCTCTACGAGTGGGCCGATATCGGCACCACGGTGACGATCCACTACTAACGTGAAAATAGCCGATAGCCGATAGCCGATAGCCGATAGTACTACCGTTGTAGTCTTCCCGGCGGGGAGGCTCGGAGGGGCTTCGCCCCTCCGAAAGAAAAGAAAAGGATTTTTTTCGGGGGCCTGCGGCCCCCAAACCCC
>CAISPW010000379.1 GCA_903887465.1 uncultured Oscillochloris sp.
GTCTGAGGCCGCTTCAGCGGCCGTCGTGGATCTCGCCGGGGGCTTCAGCCCCCGGCGAACGTTGCCGCGACAGGGTGTCTTTTGCGGTATTGCCTATGTTAGGATCGCTATAAAGCGGGCATTTGCGGGCACGCTCATGGCACAGGACACAAGCGACGAGTCCATGATCGCCGGGAAAGCGTGCGGGCGCTGCGGAGCCGACAATGCGCCGGAGCACGAGATTCTTGACCAGATCGCCGGATCACTCGCGCAGCCAAGCTGCGGATGATCGCGTGTGCAAGATCGGGATGGATCGCCAGTTGGCCCTACGGGGCCGCCTGCTCAATCAGCCACTCGCGCAGCGCAGTCACGGAGAAGTCGGGCGCCACTGCCTCCAGATCCTTGAGCGCCGCGCTGGGGGGCGTCTCGGCTGGGATGGCGAAGCGGGCGTAGAGCGCAGCCCGGTCGACGTGGTAGGCGTCAACCACGGACTCGATGGTCATCCAGCCCTTGACCTCGGCGGGGTCAGCGCCGCTGAGTTGCAGCGCCGCCCCGTCGGGCGTGAGCTTGCCAGAGACCGACCAGAGTCCGGCGTACTGAGCAATCTGGATGGTGCCGAAGAAGAGCACCAGAATGAGGGCGGCGTAGGCAAGCCCGCTGATGCGCAGGCTACCACGAGGGCGAGGTGCGGTGGTCTGGGTGGTCATAGGTAGTTCCTGATCTCTTTTGCTCGTGCCGGTTGGCAGCAAAGCTGCCAACTTGCAGGACTAAGCAGATTTGGGCCTAGCCCCAACGGTGGGCTAATCGCCACTCGGCGAGGCGGGTGCGGCGGCAGGACGGGTGCCGGGCAGGGCCAGCCGTAGGTCAATGGCCTCGGGGCGTGGGCACTCGTTCACACAGCGCAAACAGGTGATACAGCTCAGGTCGGTGATTGCGTCGGCGCGGGCCACATCAATGCCCATCGGGCAGCGCTGGGTGCAGAGGCCACAGCTGGTGCAGGCGCTCTCCACACGCTCGATACGCAGCGGGCTAAGCCGACCCAGCAGGCTGATCGTTGCGCCGAGGGGACATGCGTAACGACACCAGGCCCGCTCCACAAAGAGCGAGGCGACCAGCGTGACCAGCAGCACCACCGCGCCAATGCTCATCTGGATGGTGGTGATATGCAGCAGGGTCGCCCACGGGTCGACATCGCGGAAGACCATGCTGCCGTAGGCGATGGTGGCACCGATGAACCAGGCCAGCACGAGGTAGCGCCCATAACTCAGCCAGTGGTCGATGCGCTGGCCCAGGGTCGGGCCGACGGCGCTGCCGCGCGCGGCGCGCGGATTCAGGCGCTTGCGCAGGGCGTTCATTGCGCGGCCCAGCGGCGGGATGCGGCGCTGGAGCCAGCGGCTAAAGGCGTAGATCCACTCCTGGATGGTGCCGAAGGGGCAGATCCAGCCGCAGAAGGCGCCACGGGCGACGAGGGTGGTGACGGCGACGGCGAGGAAGAGGGCTAGGTTCGAGAGGTGCGTGTGGTTGATCGTTCGCCCGCCGGTTAGGTAACTGTAGAGCGTCTCCAGGCCACCGAAGGGGCAGAATGCCTCGGCAGAAGCAGCAGTCTCGCCGAACACGAGCTGGTTTCCGACGACGAAGACGATGAAGCCGACGACACCAAGCTGGACGAGTTGGCGGAGAGTTTGGAGGCTGGGCCGGCGCCAGCGGGCGCGGGCGGGCGGGGTGCGGGGGCTGGAAGTCGATGGCATGCAGGTACTCCTTGGTCACGTCACTGCCCCCAGCATACCGCCCAAAGATGGACAACTGATGGAGAGACGGTGGAGGTCTGCGGGGGTTTTTGGTGTACACGTGAGTCCCTCCGTGTGCCAAGGATACGTGGTAACCCAGGGCGGTCGACTGGCATCTATGTTATAGGCACTACCGCAAAAGGCACGCTGCCAGCCCAAGCGCCCGGCCCGTAAACGGGCGGGCTAGGTCTGCGACGGCCGCTTCAGCGGCCGTCGTAGACCTCGCCGGGGGCTTCAGCCCCCCGGCGGGCGCTCAGCCTGACAGGGCGACTGATGTGAAAATAGCCGATAGCCGATAGCCGATAGCCGGGCATCAGCGACCATGTTCATCGCGGCGGTGTGCGCCCCGCGCATGCACGTCTTTTGCGGTATCGTTTGCGTTCATAAGAACCATTTAGTTTTGTTGCGTTTCATTGCGTTTTGTTTCGTTCGCTGACGTTGCGAA
>CAISPW010000380.1 GCA_903887465.1 uncultured Oscillochloris sp.
ACAAGCGGCGCGTGGATGAAGCGCATGGTTCACGAGACGTTTATGCACAAGTTCCGGGCGCGCCCCGGCTGGACGATTATTCCCGAATAGGAGGCACCGCGATGCAGATCAGCGACAAGGATCGGTTCTGGATGGGCTTCAAGCCCTTCCAACTCTGGCGGTTTCTCGTACTCAATCTGAAGATTCTGAAGGCGGTGAACCACAGCAAGCGGGCGTAAGGAACGCACACCATAGATGTCGGTTCCCTGTTCCCGTGTATTAGGCATGGTTCAAACGCACGTGACCGTTCAGCGACGAGACGATGAGGCGATGAGGCCATAGGAGCGTGTCATCGCCTCGTCGCTTCGTCGCAGGACTGTCATGCTAAATGTACCCATTTTGAAACATGCCTTACGGCACGATGGGCATCGGCAGATACCCGCCGATCTCCATCCCGATCCGGTAGCGAGCCAGGGCGAGGATGAAGGTCAATGCCAGGACGAGCCCGATCACCGCCGGGTGGGCCAGTTGGCTCATGCGGGTGACGCGCCCGGCCAGGCCGAGCGCCAAGCTCGGGAAGAGCAACATGACGACGGTGAGGTTGCCGACCACGCCGACCGTCACCAGCAGGGCTAGCGGGATGGCCAGCAGTGGGATGTCGGCAGCCAGGGCGGCCACAATCAGCCCATTGACGGCCAGCACCATGCCCAGTTCACGCCACGAGCCCAAGGCACGCAGATGGTCGTCCACATCGCGGCGCAGGGCGGTGTTCAGCACCAGCTGCACCACCAGGGCCAGCCCAATACCCGCGCCCATCCCGGTGAGCAGCCGCAGGTCGGTGCGCGGCGCATAGGCGGTGGCCATCCCTAGCTCGTCTAGCGTGGAGTTGATCCCATCGGCGGCCATCAGCAGAAACAGGCCCAGGATGACCAGGCTGATCGGCAGGGGCGGCAGCCGACCCGCGTGCCCGCGCCCGCGCCCCGCGATCACCCCCAGCGTGGCCAGTTCGCTCAGATACATGCCGCTATCGCGCGCACAGAGCGGCAGCTGGATACCGCCGGAGATCAGGTTGTGGCTCTGGGCGCAGATGCCGTGCAAAGCCAGGTAGAGCGTGCGCTCCAGGGAGACGCCGGGCATAAGGATGACGCCGAGGAGCATGCCAGTGACAAGACCGAGCAGCGTCGTCGCCCAGCGCCGCTCGGCGGGCGTGGGCGTATCACTTCCGCGACTGAGCGGTGTTTCCATATGTTTAGCCGTCCGCCGGATCACCCAGGCGCATCGTCTCCGGCAGCTGTACGGCCACCACCTCGCCGCGCACGCAGACCTCGCCACCGGCGACGATCCACGCCTCGATTACCACCTTACGCCCCTTCACCTCTTTGACCCGCCCGCGAATCTCCAGGGCATCGCCGAGCGGGGTGGGGCGCAGGTAGTTGATCTGGAGCGCCGCCGTCACATAACGCAGCGGCGGCGCGCTGTCCATCGCCCGGCCCTCGGCGCGATAGCCGGCGGCGGCGGCCGTCCCGGTGCCGTGACAGTCGATCAGCGAGGCCAGCAGGCCACCGTAGACATAGCCCGGCACGGCGGTGTGCTCGGGCCGTGGCGTGAAGCTGGCGACACTCTCCGCGCCATCCCAGCGACTCTTCAGCTGCAGGCCCTGGTCGTTCAGGCGCCCGCAGCCATAGCAGTGGCTGAGGGCATCGGGATAGTAATCCTGGAAGGCCGGGTCGGTCATTAGGAGTCTGCCTTTCATCTATATTATTCCTATATCTATAAATACGTGCAGGACGACTAAGTGCCTGCACCGTATAGACCAGGGCATAGCGTCCCTTGGTCTTGTCAAGGTACCTGGGAAGCCCTGCAGGGCTGTTGCAAAGTCCCTGCTCAACGGAAAGCGCACATATGTATGAATACCTTTACGGGTATGATTGGGGTATCAAGCATCCAATCACCAGAAAGGTGTTCCGTGTGGATCCTACCATAGGCACCGTCACGCCATTTGGGAGCGACCAGACCTTCACCATCGATCCCCGGCCAGTTGCCAGATCGCGCTCGATGGCAAGACATTGCGCGGCACCATTCCCGCAGGGATCCGCCAGGGCGTGCATCTGCTCAGTGCCTATGCGGTCACCACGGGCAATATGCTGGCCCAGGAGGCCGTCGCGACGAAGGAAAATGAGATGGTCGCGGCCCCCCGCCTGCTACGTCGCCGGGATCTCCGTGGGACGATCATCAGCGGCGATGCGATGTTTGCCCAGCGCACCTTGAGTACCCAAGTCGTGGAAGACCACGGACACTATTGTTGGATCGCCAAGGAGAACCAGCCGACCTTACTCGATGACCTCCAGTGGATCTGCTGATTGTGGACTACCTGCAGTTGCGGATCGGCGATACGCCAACGAATAGCCGAGTCGACGAGGTATCGCGGATCTCGCGCCAGTTGAAGCTGCTGGCCCGCGAACTCCAGTGCCCCGTCCTGGCACTCTCGCAGCTCTCGCGGGAGATCGAGAAGCGGGCGAGCAAGGTGCCACAGCTTAGCGATCTGCGCGACAGCGGGAGCCTAGAGCAGGATGAGGACATCGTGCTGTTCATCTCCCGCGAGGAGTCCGAGAAGGCACTGTCCGACCAGCGCGGGATCGCGGAGATTCACGTGGCCAAGCCGCGCAACGGCCCGCTGGGGGTGGTGGGCGTGTCCTTTGATGCGGTCACCACACGCTTCGCAAACCTGGATCGAAGGATATCCTGTTTGCTTCCCATCCCCGTTGATATACCATGAGCCTGATCGGTGTCCTGCACCCTCCGCTCGTCCGGCAATGAGGTTTTGTCACCGAAGCACACAAAGACACTTCCGTGTCTTTCGGTGTCTTTCTGTGGCCACCCACTCCAGGAATATGCGATGCCCGACCACGATGCCGTCGATCTCGAACTTACCATCCGCCTGTCGGGCCATACCTACGTCGCCGATGTCCGCATGGAGCAGCCAGGAAACCAGGCGGTCAGCGTCCTCGCCACGGATGTTCCCGTGACCTTTGACCTCGCTGCGCTCCTGGCGCTGTCTCTCAACCCCGCTGCCTACGGGCGCGCCCTCTCCGCCCAACTCTTCGCAGACCAGCGGCTCCGTGATGCGTGGCAGCGTGCCCGTGCCCTCGCCGACGGCGCTGCCCTCCCGCTGCGCCTGCGCCTGTCCCTCGCCGCGACCATCGGCGACATCCACGCCCTGCGCTGGGAGACTCTGCGCGATCCGCTGACCGATACACCGCTGGCGGCCGATGCCCGCCTGCGCCTCGTTCGCTTTCTCGATAGCTCCGATACCCGCCCGATCACGTTAGGGCCAAGGCCCGCTCTGAGCGCCGTGTTTGTCATCGCCAACCCGAGCGACCTGGGCCGCTACGGAAGGGCCGAGATTGACGTGGATGGCGAGGTGGGCCGGGTGCGGAAGGCGCTGGGCGACATCGCGCTCACGGTGGTTGGTGACGTGCGCCGAGCTACGCTGGGCGCAATCCAGGATGCGCTGCGTGCATCGCCGACCATCCTCTGCCTCATGTGCCACGGCCAGCATACCGGCGACGATACGACCCTCTGGCTAGAGAATGACGAGGGCACGACCGCGCATGTCAAGGGTAGCGTCCTCACGCAGATGCTTTCCCAGAGTGACCGCCCGCCCCTCCTGGTTATCCTCATCGCCTGCGAGGGCGGCGGGAAGAACCATCACGACGGCCCGCTGGCTGCCCTTGGTCCGCGCCTCGCCCAGGCGGGCGTTGGCGCGGTGCTGGCGATGCAGGCAAAGCTCTCGATAAGTGCGGCCAAGCGGTTGCTGCCGGTTCTCGTTGAGGAGTTGGTCACCGACGGGCGCATTGACCGGGCGGTATCCGTCGCCCGCGCGGCCCTGGGTACCGGCACCGAGTGGTGGGTGCCCGCGCTCTGGCTCAGGACGAAGGATGGGCGGCTGTGGAAAGATGAGGACGTACCCCAGGAAGATGACCCGCCCTTCATCACCGCCCCCGGTCTCTACCCGCCGTGCCCACGACGTGTGGGTCAGGATGCGATTGCTGCCGACCTGCGCATGCGTTTACAGGCGGCCATGACACGCCGCCGTGCTTCCATTGTGCGGCTCGAAAGCCCTCCCGGCTACGGGAAGCACGCATTGGTACAAGAACTCGCGAACACATGCACCGCGCTCGGCGGGGTGGTGATGGGCGTGACGTTCGAGCCGATGCCGCACACCGCTGACTCCGAGCCACCGATGACGGTTGTCGTGCCCGCCCATCTTCCCGCGCAGGTCGCCGCCCACTGGCCGCAGGGCGCGGTGTTTGGTACGCACTGGTGCCACCTGATGGCCCAGGCTCAGGTGGCGCTCCAGCGATTCCGCACCCCCGGAATTATCACGGGCATGGGCGAAACACCCGAGGCGCTGTTCTCCATCCTGCGGGATGTGTCCTACAGTGGTTTGGTCGTGCTGCTGCTGGAGCATTGGGAGCGGGCTGGGCGAGCCTGGGAGGTGCTGCTCGACCAACTGGTTGCGTCGGTTGAGCGCAATCCGATGCAGCTACTGGTTATCTTGACGTATGATCGAGCGGGAATCGCGCCGGTGACGACCGACCGCACCATCCTGGATACCGCCGTCGCCACGGGGACGGTAGGGCGGCATATTTTGAGTCGGGTGACGGCGGATGATCTGGCCGCTGTTGTGGGGCCAGCGCAGCGGGATCTGCTCACGCGGCTGTACACGCTGAGTGCGGGACATCCGGCGCTGGCCCTAACCATGTGGGATGTGTGGGTTGTGACGGAAGCGATAATCCAGGATAACACCGGGATCTGGCAGCCGATGAGCGCCGACGCCCTCTGGGTCGAAGACTCCATGCGTGAACTGGCCCGGAAGCTGGTGAGGATACGCCTGGGCAATAACTCGCCCTTGCCGCCGGAGACTGTGAGCCACATGCTGGCTGTTGCGGCGCTGGAAGGGCCGGTTTTCACTGCCCAGGCGGTAGCTGATGCACTTGGCGTGGATACGGACGACCTGCTCGATACCTGCGACGACTACTTGCTCAACGAAGACCCGGATGCGAGCGTGGTATTCGAGGTCGGGCCACTCATCATGAACACCCGGCTTGACCGCTACCGCTTTGCGCTGCCCTATCTGCACCTCGTATTTGCGCGGGAGTTGCGTGGGGCAGCGCGAACCGATGCGGCCCTCGCCTTGGCGGTCGCTCTCGAACGTCGTTACCAGCCCGCGCCAGAACACGTCTTCGATGTACTTGTAACACTGTTCGCCCTGGGCGGCGATCCGGCGCGAGCCGAAACCTACCGCATCCAGCGCGAGCGTCACAACCAACAGCACGTCAACGAATTTATGCTGCGCTGGACGATAACGATGCTGGGACAGCAGGGCCACGCCGGGATGTGGCAGATGTGCGATGCGTACCAAGAGCTTGCCTCCTGGCTGTATGATCATGGGCGGTACGCCGAAGGCGTGCCCGAGGCGCAGGCGGCATGCGTGATCGTCGACGCTCTGGACGACCCGATCCGCATTGCATCCAGCCTGAACATCCTGGCCATGCTGTTGTTTCATGCGGTGGGCGACGACGCGGCGGCCCGCCCGCTGTTTGAACGGGCTATCGCCATCAACGAACAAGCGCTTGGCCCCCACCATCCCGATACCGCCACCAGCCTGAACAACCTGGCCGTGCTGTTCTCTTCGGTGGGGGACTACGCGGCGGCCCGCCCGCTGTTAGAACGGGCTATCGCCATCCGCGAACAGGCGCTCGGCCCGCGCCATCCCGATACCGCCACCAGCCTGAACAACCTGGCGATCAACTGCTACTATCAGGGTGAGCTTGCGGTGGCAGCCGATCTGATGCGGCGTGCGCTTGCTATTTGTGAGGAACGCTTTGGCCCTGATCATCCGAATACGCAATCCTCACAGCGGAGTCTTGCGGCTATTGAGCAGCGATTGGCAGAAAACAGAGGACAATCCGCATGAAGTCATCACGGATTTTGTGAAACCTGGGCACTTTTGAGGAGCGACTGGCTGGGAGTGAAGGGCTGTCCTCCGTTGATGCGGTGATGGCAGACGGATCGCCGCATTGCCAAAAGGCACGCGGTCATCCCCGTCGCTCGGCCCGTAAACAGACGGGCGAGGATTGACGAAACTCGCTGAAGCGAGATCATATAGCCCGCTTCAGCGGGCGTCATCCTAGCCAAGGGCTTCAGCCCGACGGTGGGTGGTGCTTACCAAGAAAGATCTGGATACGCTTGGGGTTTACCTCACCAGCACCGATCTACTCCTCGACTGCCTCGATCTCGCCGCAATCGAGGATCGCCAAGCGGTGCGGGATCGCCTGCTGGTACCGCCGGAGATGT
>CAISPW010000381.1 GCA_903887465.1 uncultured Oscillochloris sp.
CGATGCATGGCAGCAGAGCTTGTTCACCTTGGCGGTCGCGTGGCAGAACCGACTCCGCACCTTCGACCGCGCGCTGCCCGTGTTCTGGTTTTTGTACATGTGACACCATAAAAAAGTGACACCTGGTGAGGGCTTCGCCCCCGAACCCCCGCCGGAGGCGACGTTGCAACCGCCCTGCCTATTGGCTAGCGGCTATTTCCTAAGGATCACCACACACTCGATATGCGGCGTCTGCGGGAAGAGGTCCACGGGCTGGACGAGATCCAGCCGGTAGCCGACGTTCAGGAGCGGGCCGAGGTCGCGGGCGAGGATGCCGGGGTGGCAGGAGATATAGGCAATCGTTGGCGGGGCCAGACGGGCCAACTCCTCAAGCACAGCGGGGTGGCAGCCACGGCGAGGCGGATCGACAATCGCCGCATCGAAGGGCTCATCGAGGCGGGGCAGGGCGCGCTCGGCGGCGGCATGCACGAAATCTACATTGATAATGCCGTTGTAGGGCGCGCTGCGCACGCCGTCGGCCACCGCCGAGGGGTTCTCCTCGATGGCGACAACCTTGAATAGTCCGACGGACAGGGGCATGGCGAAGGTGCCCGCACCGCTGTACACATCGAGCAGGCGTCCGCCCGGCTGTAGGTTCAGCTGCGTGCGGATCACGCCGAGCATCTGCTCGGCCTGCGACGTATTCACCTGAAAGAAGCTGTCTGGGCTGAGTACAAAGGTGATCCCGCCCAGATCATCGTGGATATAGACTGGCGTGGGCTGCATGTAGCCCTGGGCCTCCACGGCCACGCCGGACAAGATCGGCGTGCGCAGTCGCCAGGCCGCCCCAAGGTCGGCCAGGTTGGCCGGAGAAGCGTTGGCGTGGCCGTGGATCAACCCGACGACATAGCCGTGGGCCGCGCTGGCCCGCAGCGTCACCGCATCGACCGACGCCTCGAAGGTGGGCAGCACCTCGCGCAGGCCCGCCAGCGCATCGTTGAGCGCCGGCAGCAGCAGCGGGTCGTAGGTCAGGTCGGACACGTGACGGCTGCCGGAGTAGTGGTAGCCGACCTTGCCCGCCTCGACGTGCAGGGTGGCGGTATTGCGGTAGCCCCAGGGGCGCGGGGCGGCCAAGATCGGCGCGACCGGCGGCGCGCTCAGGCCGGCCAGCTTGGCCAGTTGCTCGCGGATGATCTGCTCCTTGAGGCGCAACTGGGCCGGGTAGGCGATATGCTGCCAGGCGGCGTGGCCGTCATCGGCAGTGATGGGCGCGACCCGGTCGGGCGAGGGGCGCACCACCTCGATCACCGTCCCACGGGCGTAGCTCGGACGTCGCTCGGTGATCTGCACGCGCACCTGCTCGCCGGGCATGGCACCGGTGACAAAGATCACCATGCCGTCGGCCCGGCCAACCCCATCGCCGCCCTGGGCGATCCCGTGAATCTCTAACAGTATTTCTTCCATAGCCAGCCATGATACGCGATAAGCCAGCGAATGCCAAATGGAGATAGGGCTGATGCACAGTCCCCGATCTGCGCCCGCCCCTCACCCCCCAGCCCCCGCTCCCAGAACGGGAGAGGGGGAGCCGAGCGCATCCTGATGAGGAATCTCCCCTCTCCCCCGGTGGGAGAGGGTCAGGGGGTGAGGGGGAACGGTTGGCATGAGGTCGGCTTATTCAAAAAGTATTGGCTTCAGCCCTGGGAGCCGTCACCGCATCTCAAACACTTCTTTGTCAATCACCTCAATATCCACCGGGTACTCGCCGATAAAGCAGCCCTTACAGAAGTTCCCTGGCTCGCGGCGGGTCGAGCGGATCATGCCATCGAGGCTCAGGTAGGCCAGGCTATCGGCGCCGAGGTAGGCGCGGATCTCGGGGATGCTCATGCGGTGGGCGATCAGCTCGGGGTAGGAGGCCATATCGACGCCGAGGAAGCAGGGGTGGCGGATGGGCGGCGAGCAGACCCGG
This sequence comes from uncultured Oscillochloris sp., assembly GCA_903887465.1. GTDB lineage: Bacteria > Chloroflexota > Chloroflexia > Chloroflexales > Chloroflexaceae > Oscillochloris. The sequence continues at coordinate 1,946 of CAISPW010000381.1, forward strand.
ATGTGTACCTCGGTAGCCCCGGCATCACGCAGCAGGCGCACAATCGGGCCGGAGGTGTTGCCGCGCACAATGCTGTCGTCGATCAGCACCACCCGCTTGCCGGCCAAGTTCTCGGCCAGGGCGTTAAACTTCAGCGAGATGCCCACCTTGCGCAACTGGTCGTCGGGCTGGATGAAGGTGCGCCCGATGTAGCGGTTCTTGATCAGCCCCTCGCTGTAGGGGATGCCTGACTCCTGGGCGTAGCCGATGGCGGCGGGCACGGCGCTGTCGGGCACAGGGATGACGACATCCGCCACGCTGGGCGACTCGCGGGCCAACTCGCGGCCCTGCGAGACGCGCACGGCGTGGAGCGAGGCCCCTTGGAGCAGGCTGTCGGGGCGGGCGAAGTAGATATACTCGAACAGGCAGGCGGCTGACTTCGCGGCGGGCATGCGTGCGATCACCTGCGGCCCCTCCTCGGTGAGCATCAGAATCTCGCCGGGCTCCACCTCGCGCACAAACTGGGCACCGATCGTACCGAGGGCGCAGCTCTCCGAGGCCACCACCCAGCCCTGCTCGCCGAGCCGGCCCAGGCAGAGCGGGTGCAGGCCCCACGGGTCGCGCACGGCGAAGAGGGCGTCGCGGGTGAGTACCGTCAGGCAGTAGGCACCCTGGGCGCGCACCATAAAGACGCGCAACTTCTCCTCCCAGGTGCGGCCCTCGCCGCCGGCCAGCATCTGGGTAATCACCTCCGAGTCGCTGGTGCTGGTGAGGCCCACACCGCGCTGGAGCAGCTCGCGGCGCAAGGCACCGGCGTTGCTCAGGTTGCCGTTGTGGCCCACCGCCAGCGGGCCGAGGGCGCTCTCGACCACAAAGGGCTGGGCGTTCTCCAGCTTCGAGGAGCCGGTAGTCGAATAGCGGGTATGGCCGATAGCGAAGTGGCCCACCAGGGGCCGCAAATTATCCTCGTTGAACACATGGGAGACGAGGCCCATCTGCTTATAGTAGCGCAGCCCACGGCCGTTCGACACCGCAATACCAGCGCTCTCCTGGCCGCGATGCTGAAGCGCGTAGAGCCCGAAGAAGGTCAGCCGCGCAACATCTGCGTCGGGGGCGACAATCCCAAAGATGCCACACTCGTGCGCGGGCTTGTCGTCGCGCGCGAACGGGTCAAACTCGGGCGTCGCATCCCGCGTGCGGGTGCTCTCCATGATGCGTGATCCTCCACGGGCGCGCGGCGCCCGCAACCTTGCCTGGATAGAGGGCTACAATAGTTTAAAGAAAGTATATCACAGCAAAACCTCACCGCTGTCAGCCTTTTGCGCAAACCCCGGCCCTGTGCTACTCTCGTAATAGCCGGTGGGGGTTGGGATCGCGAAGGGCGCGAAGGGGGGCGAAGGACGCGAAGGGCGTTTGGATCGCGAAGGGCGCGAAGGGGGGCGTTTGGATCGCGAAGGGCGCGAAGGGGGGCGTTTGGATCGCGAAGGGGGGCGTTTGGATCGCGAAGGGCGCGAAGCCGGGCGAAGGACGCGAACGCGAAACCGTGAAGGGCGCGAAGCCGGGCGAAGCCGGGCGTTGGGATCGCGAAGGGCGCGAAGGGGGGCGAAGGACGCGAACGCGAAACCGCGAAGGGCGCGAACGCGATGGTGGGTTGGGTGGCACACGCCATTCGCCATTCAGCAGGTGCAGCCATGCCGACCATCGACCTGAACTGCGACTGTGGCGAGAGCTTCGGGGTGTGGCCGATGGGCGACGACGCGGCGGTACTGGCCCACGTCACTTCAGCGAATGTGGCCTGCGGCGGGCACGCCGGCGACCCGGCGACCATGCGGCGGACGGTGCGGCTGTGCCGAGATCTGGGCGTGGCGGTGGGCGCGCATCCCGGCTACCCCGACATGCAGGGCTTCGGGCGGCGCAGCATCCCGATGGATCTGGCCGAGATCGAGGATATGGTGCTGGCGCAGATCGGTGCCCTCTACGCCATCGCCCGTGCTGAGGGTGTGGAGCTGCGCCACGTGAAGGTTCACGGTGCCCTCTACAACGACGCGGCGGTCAGCGCGCCGATCAGCGCGGCGATTGCCCGCGCCGTGGCCAGCTTCAGCCACAAACTGGTGCTGGTTGGCTTGGCCGGATCGGCGCTCGTGGCAGCCGGGCAAGCCGCCGGGCTGCGAGTGGCCCGCGAGGCATTCGCCGACCGCGCCTACGAGCCAGATGGCCGCCTGCGCAGCCGCCATCTGCCTGACGCACGGATCATCGACCCGCAGCGCAATCTGGCCCAGGCCGTCGGCATCGCCACCCAGGGCATCGCCTTCAGCACCACTGGAGTCCAGGTGTCGGTGTGGGCCGACACCCTCTGCATCCACGGCGACACCCCCGGCGCGGCCGCGCGGGCCGCCGCCTTGCGCCAGGGTCTCGCCGCCGCCGGGGTTGAGGTTCGGACGTACTGACCAGTGCCGTAGGGGCGCGTCGCGACGCATCCGTACCGGCACCTAAGAGGAGGTACATCAATGCAAAAAACCAGCCACACGCATAGGTTCACCCTGGGTGAAATCATCGCCAATGCAGTGACCCACGGGATCGGCACGGCCCTAGCGATCGCCGGGCTAGCGATTCTTGTCGCCTTCGCCAGCCTCCACGGCGATGCATGGCACATCGTCAGCGTCAGCATCTATGGGGCGACCCTGATCTTCCTCTACCTCTTCTCCACGCTCTACCACAGCGTGCTGGGGCCACGAGTCAGCCAGGTGCTGCGGGTCTTTGATCACGCGGCGATCTTCCTGCTGATCGCCGGCACCTACACGCCATTCACCCTCGTGACGCTGCGCGGCACCCTGGGCTGGACGCTCTTCGGCATCGTTTGGGGGCTGGCTCTGTTCGGCGTAGCCTTCCAGACCACCCTGCTGCGCCGACACATTGCAATCTCGCTCGGCCTGTACATCGGCATGGGCTGGGCGGTGGTGGTGGCGGCTCGCCCGATGATGGAGGTGCTGCCCATGCCCGGCATGATCCTGCTGGCGTCCGGCGGCCTAGCCTACACCTTCGGCGTGATCTTCTACGTCTGGCACCGGCTGCCCTACCACCACGCCATCTGGCACCTGTTTGTGCTGGCCGGTAGCGCCCTGCACTTCTTCGCGATCCTGCTGTATGTGGTTTAGGAGGGGTGCGGCAGCTGGATTGGCGCTCTGCGCTAATCCAGCTGCCGCACCCCTACCTCACATCATCTTCGCGCCCTTCGCGATCCAAACGCCCTTCGCGCCCCTTCGCGCCCCTTCGCGTTCGTGTCATTCGCCCCCCTTCGCGCCCTTCGCGATCCAAACGCCAAACCCCAAACCCCAAACCCCAAACCCCAGATGACAGACGCCTATGAAATGGATCTTCCGCCCACTGGGCGACTCGGCGCTGCTGATGGAGGCCGCCGACGATGACGTTGGTGCCAACCGGGCCGCCCTGGATCTTGCGACCGCCCTGGACGCCGCCGCCCCGCCTTGGCTGCGCGCCGCCGTGCCCGCCATCGCCTCGCTGCTGGTCTGCTTCGACCCGCTTGCCGTCCGCCCCGCCGATGTCGAGGCCCGCCTGCGCCATCTGCTGGCGGACGGGCGGACGGGCGGCCCCGGCGCGCGGCGGGTCGTGCGCGTCCCGGTGCGCTACGGCGGCGCGGACGGGCCGGATCTTGAGGGCGCCGCACGGGCGCTGGGGATCAGCCCCGATGATCTCGTGGCGCTCCACTCGGCCGGGCCGTACCGGGTGATGATGATCGGCTTTGCGCCGGGCTTCCCCTACATCGGGCCGCTGCCTGCGGCCCTGCACATCCCGCGCCGGGCCACCCCGCGCAGCGCCGTGCCCGCCGGGTCGGTGGCTATTGCCGCCGGCCTGAGCGGGATCTACCCGGCCCGGCTGCCCGGCGGCTGGCACCTGATCGGTCACGCCGAGCTGCGCCTCTTCGACCCGCAGGCCGACCCGCCCGCCGCCCTCGCCCCCGGCGATCTGGTGCAGTTTGATCCTTGCCATACGCGCTAGATACGCGCACGCGGGGCTTTCGCATCGGGTGCCAGCGAGCGGGCCAGGGCCACGGCGCGCACCTCGCGGGTGCCGGCGGCGCGCAGGGCGTCGGCGCATGCGGCCAGGGTGGCCCCGGTGGTGAGTACATCGTCGACGATCAGGACGCGGGCGGGCGGCTGGGCGTGGATAGCCCAGATGAAGGCGCCCTCGACGTTGCCCTTACGGGCGCGGCGTCCGAGGCTGGCCTGGTGGCCGGTGTCGCGGCAGCGGGCCAGGCCGGGCACCAGCGGCAGGCCGCAGCGCTGGGCGATGCGGGCCGCCAGCTCCTCGCTCTGGTTGAAGCCGCGCTCGGCCAGGCGTCCGGCGTGCAGCGGCACGGCCATCAGCGCGTCGGCGGGGAGCGGCGCGGCCCGCAAACGCTCGGCCAGCAGGTCGCCCAGGGGCGCGGCCACCCGGCGCATGCCGGTGTACTTCATGCGGTGGATGGCCTGGCGGATGGCCCCCTCGTAGAGCCAGCCCACCGCCATGCCGTCGAGCCCGGCGGGCGGTGCCTCGGGCGGGTAGGGCCGCAGCCCGGCCCGGCAGCGCGCGCAGAGCAGCACGCCCGCGCACCCGCAGGCCACGCAGCGGTCGGGGAAGAGCAGGTCGAGCAGGCGGTCGAACAGGTCGCGGATGATCACGGCGGTGCCTCCGGGTGTGCGGGTGTCTGGCACATGTACCGCACGGGGGCCGCCGGGGGGTGCGATCTGGGGATATAATATGATGACTGGCGACCGGCGACCGCGCTGTAAGGCCGAAGCATTCGCCGGGGCGATATCGGGGCGAACCATGATCTTCCTGGCGAATGCTTTGGCTCTACTACACCCGGATATGTACCATGATCTTCACTGGCGAATGCTTCGGCCCTACTGATGCCTCGCGTATCCTGATTGTTGACGACGACCCGGTGGCCCGGCAGATCGCTCGGCATCTGCTGGAACACGCTGGCTACGTGGTCGATGCGGTCGATGCGGGGGCGACTGCCCTGGAGGCGCTGCGCCGGGAGCGCTACGTCTTGCTGCTGCTTGACATTAAGCTGCCGGATATGGACGGGTTCGCCGTGGCGGTGGCGGTGGCGGCGGTGCTGCCGGTGGGGCACCGGCCCTGGATCGTGGCCGCCTCGGCGCTGGCGGATGTCGGCGATGAGCCGCGCTACTTGGCCGCCGGCTTCGACGCTTGCCTGGGCAAGCCTCTGCGCCGGGCCAGCCTGATCGCCTGCGTTGAGGCCGGGATCGCCCAGCGCGCACATCTGCTATAATGGGCGACCACCCCGATCACAGCGACCCCCGCCGCGCGGGGCGTGGAGAGACCCATGCCGTTTGGTGCCCATATGTCGATCTCGGGCGGCATCGCTAAAGCGTTCGCCCGTGGCGCGCTGGTGAACTGCGAGGCCATGCAGATCTTCAGCAAGAACGAGCGCCAGTGGGAGGCCAAGCCCATCCCGCCCGAGGAGGTGCTGGCGTTTAAGGCTGAACAGCGGCGCACCGGCATTGGCCCGGTGATCGTCCACGGCTCCTACCTGATCAACCTGGCCGCCCCCGCCGATGAGCTCTGGGAGAAGTCAATCGCCGCCTTTGGCCACGAGCTTGAGCGCTGTGATCTCCTGGGCATCCCCTACATTGTCACCCACCCCGGCGCCCACACCGGCAGCGGCGAGGACGCTGGCCTGGAGCGTGAGGCCGTCGCCCTCAACCGGATCTTCGAGTCCGGCGTCGGTGGCACCACCACCGTACTCCTGGAGACCACCGCCGGCCAGGGCAGCGCCCTCGGCAACCGCTTTGAACACCTGGCTCGCCTCTTCGACCGTGTGCCCCACCACGACCGCATGGCCGTCTGTGTGGACACCTGCCACATCTTTGCCGCAGGCTACGACATCCGCGACGAGGCCAGTTATCGGGCCACCTTTGATGCCTTCGCCCGTATCATCGGCCTCGGGCGGATCAAGTGCTTCCACCTGAACGACTCGCAGAAGGACTTGGGCAGCCGGGTTGACCGGCATAACCACATCGGCCAGGGCTGTATCGGCCTGGAGGGCTTCCGCCTGCTGGTGAACGACCCACGCTTCGCCGGTATCCCGATGATCATTGAGACGCCCAAGGGCGATGCTATGGCCGAGGACGTAGCAAACCTGTCGCTACTGCGCTCGCTGGTTGGCACATTGCAGATCGGTTGATCGCAGATTGTAGATCTGAGATGAGAACCAGCCGTGCCCCATCTGCAATCTGCAATCCGCAATCTACAATCGCCTTAGCAGCGGGTTGTCCGCTGCGGTTTGGAGGAGTGTACGTATGTTTCGGCCCCGCAAGCTTATTTGGCTGGCGGTAATCGGCGGGATCGGCTATCTGGCCTGGCGCTGGCGCCAGGATCAGGTCGCAGATCTTGCTATCCCGGCCACGCCCCCGCCCCCCGCGCCCGCCCGTAACCTGTTCGTGCCCCCCGCGCCCGCCAGCCCGCCGCCCAGCGGGCCACGTCGGATCGCCACCCGCGTCCACCGTGGTGCCCCGCCGACGATACCCGTCCCCGCCGCGCCCGTCGCGCCGACGAATCCTCCGGCCCCTGAGGAGCCGCCGCCCGCTCTGTCAGATCCGCCTGCGGTCGCGGAGCAGACTCTCGCACCGATCTCCGCCGAGGAGGCGGTGGCCGCCCCGGCAGAGCCCGAGCCGCTGGCCGAACCTGAGCAGACGTTTGCGCCCGTCTCCCCCGAGGAGATCCTTGCCTCCGATGAGGATCGCCATGCCGCAGATCCGACCATGGCGCAGGTGGTGAATATCAACACTGCCGAACTCCAGGTTCTGGTTGACCTCCCTGGCATCGGGCGATCCCGCGCCACCCGGATCATCGCCTACCGTGAGCAACACGGCCCATTCACCACCATCGAACAGTTGGCAGAGGTCCAGGGTATCGGCTCGGATAACATCAATAAGTTCCGCCACTTGATCACGGTGTAGTCAGCGCTACGGCAATGTTCCTTCCTCGTGGGGTGTGGAGAGCTGATCTGGGTATACGATTTAGGTTAAGACAGGATGTAGGTCAGCGTTACCGTGTGTGCCGTTCGTAGTAAGCACAGCTGAATCTACCACTACAAACGGCCACATAAAACGTGCCCCTTTGAAAACATGCCTTAGGCATGTTTCAAACGCACTTGACAGTTAGGGCCTCAGGCCACCAGCGCCAGGACTGCGGGTGGCGGCTCCGGTGGCAGAGCGGGCGCAGCAGATGCGACTGGCCCGTAGCCCAAGGCGACGAGCCAATCAGTGGGGGC